>JAFTDF010000041.1 GCA_017454295.1 Bacilli bacterium | reverse complement strand
GAGCGAGGTAATAAAAATGGAACAATTCAAAGTCCTAGGACAAACGATGTATATCAATCCCGAGAATGGGGATTTCGCCATAAACCCAGAGGAACTTCGCAATGGACCGTTGCGCCAAATATCATCCGCTCCGCCTTATTCGCCAAGCCTATACAAATGCATCACGTTCTGCTTGAAAATCTCTGATGCCTGCAACCTAAGGTGCTCCTACTGCTTTAATCCAAACAAAGCGGGAACAAGGATGTCATATGAAACGGCCGTAAAGGAGCTTTTTACACCCTTAAATTCGTGAGCGAAGGATATGATCCGTCCAATAACATTTATACTTTTCGCAACGATCAGGGCTTAGGGCAGACTTCATATACTAATAACGATTTGCTAACAGGATTAAAAAATACCAACTTTGATTTAGATCTCGTCTTGGGAGATAATTCTTGCATGTTTTTCCAATTCTTGCCTTGCCGCTAATATGAAATCCGGTTTTTCCCTTTTTTTCCTTCCTTTCGTGTTGGCGTCCTGCACCAATCGTTCCTTGTATTTGGAAGAACGGACTTTTGTCGATGGCTCGTTTGTTTTCGTGTCGCCAAATTCATACTCGTATAAAAACCAAACAAACACCCCGGACAAGTTCGCCATCACGTTAACGTTTTCTTATGGGTGTTTTTTCGAGGAGGATGGATGGGGCTTTTCGGTTGCCCTGAAAATTCACGATGAGAGCGCTTCTTCGTTTGAGCTCGAGCGAGAAATACCGAATGCTTGCTCGGAACCTTATTTTGCGAAGAGGACAACCGACCCCTTAATCGTCGGACATTTCAAATATGGCTATGAGACTCATCAGCTAGATTTGTTCCAGCTTTCGGAGAAGAATATCGATTACTCGCTAATATCGTCGGGGGCGGAAATAACAGTTACGGTGCTTCGGGACGATGCTTCGGTTTTCGCAAGGTATAAGAGCGTCGGGGAACCTGGCTGTTTAGATCCCACGTCCTCGTGCATTTTCGGAAAGTTTGGATTGCTGTCATGAAAATACGGGAATACGTTTTGGGTGCTGATTCTTTTGCCTACCTCAACGAGGAAAGGTGAAGTTTGAGTTCGACGAAGACGTCGCAGCATTCCGACGACGGTAGCGTCATCGCATTTGCGGATTTGGGCTTGGCTCCTATCGTGGCTACGACGGAGAGATTGGTCTTGACACGTTACTTATTGTTACTTTTCTGTTACCATCGCAAACGCACGAGGATTATCCAAATTGTATCCTGAGAGTGTGACATGAAGTCAGCGATGCAAAAGGCCTCGGCAAAAAAGGCTTTAGACAGCAAACGGCCCAAGAAGAACATCGATTAAGATTGGCTTTGCTGGTTTGCTTTTTTGAACTCCGCCGCATTCGGGGCCATCTTTTTCCATAGATAAAGGGCCGAAAGGCCGATGGCCAAAACAAAGGCAAGAGTGATGCCAATAATGAATGTAAGGGCCCCCGGCACAAACACCATCGCCGCTGTATCGTCTCGGCAAAAGAACAGCGTGAGCAATTCTCCGCCAACGGCGCCTACCCCGATTAAGGGGGCCATTCCGGACAAAACGCCGAGTAAACATCCGTGTATGAGCTTCTTTCTACTCATTCCCAGGGATCGATAGACGACAAACTCGTTTTTGTTTTCCTCGAAATAGGAGGAAAAGTCCGCGGAGAAGAATAGCGCCATGATCAAAAGCGTTATAGCCAACACCGCGCCGATGGCGGGAGCGAAGAACCCAACGACCCTTTGGATACCCTTCGACGTCAGTTCCTTCAAGGACGTCGCGCCGACTTTGTAGCCCTTAAGAAGCCTTAAGAAGGTCGCGGAATCATAGGCATAGGCAAACCTTCCCGGGGTAACGGAATCGGCATAGGCTCTCTCAGGCAATATCGCGTCAGCGGAGAGGGCATCAAGGGAATCCATGGTGGAAACCGGGTACATGACGCCGCGGACCGTAACATGCGTATAGGCGACCAAGGGACTGTCCGCCCCAACATATATCGTGTCGTCGTTAATCGTTTCCAAGCCAAGGCGTCTATAGGCGCTTGTGCTGTAAAAGAATCCGTGAATCGTCACCGTGGCTTCTCCGACAAAGAAATCGACCACGGCCGATTGAAGATAAAACTTCTCCGGCTTTAGATAGCAGGCGTATTCCTGCCCGTCGACAAAGCCCGCCACTCGGTGGTTCTGCCCGACTCTCAAGCCTAAGAGATCCTCTTTGGCCCTAATCCCAAAATCGGCGATTTTGAGGTCGATCGCTTGATCGCTGTCCCCAAAATACGCTCCTTCCAATATGGCGTCTGCCAACGCGACGGTTATCACGCAGTCCGATTCCTCGCCGGGAAAGGCGGAATCCGTCGCATAGAGATCGTAAGGCATCGTCGGAGCGGCAACAGGGAAAAACAATCGTCGACTGGACCAGCCCGCATCGCCAACGACAAGTTGGGAAACGAGGTCTCTCGTTCCAAAATAAGCGTAAGGCGAAAGCGCGACCCGGGCCTCTGCACTGAGGTCCTTGTCCAACTCGAACACCGTATCGGGTAGATGGTTATACGACTCCGGTTTTCCGATCGCGAACGACGATGCGAAGGATACGGCGAGCACCGTGGCGGCGGCCAGGATTCCCGCGATGACGTTGGAGCGTTTCCGCTTCACCTTTCTTTTTGGAGAAATGGTTTGCCCCTCAGCCCCTAATTCGAAACGTTCCCCCGATTCCTCTGCGGCAGAATCGGAGATGATGCGATGATCTTCCATGACGATGACGCGATCGCTGTAGCGTTCCACAAGGTCTTTTTCATGTGACACGAGAATGACGAGGTAATGCTTAGACAACGATTTTAGTATTCGCATGATGGCATTGCGGTTGGCCTCATCGAGATTCCCGGTGGGCTCATCGGCAATCAAGAAAGCGGGTTTTCTCACGATGGCCCTCGCGATGCAAAGGCGCTGCTTTTCGCCACCAGAGAGCTTCGACGCCTTCCTCTCGCGGAGATCCAATATACCAAGGCTTTTGAGTACGTCGTTGATTTGGGCGTCCGTTAATGATTTGTCGAGAAGCCGGACGTTTTCCGCCACGGTGATGTCGTTGATGACCACAAAATCCTGGAAAATGCAGCCGACGTGCTGAAGCCGGAATTCATCGTCGATTTTCTGCCCATCGACAAGAACTTCCCCTTTGGTGGGCTTGTCCAAGCCGGCGACGAGGTTCAGCAACGTTGTTTTCCCGCATCCGGAGGGACCCAAAATAGATACGAGCCCCTTTGAGGAAAGAATAAGGTTTATATCCTCTACGCCTATGGTCTCGCCGATGCCGTTTCGATCATATATTTTGGTAACCTGCTTCAATTCGATCATGGTTCATTCCTCCAATTGCTTCTTCATGGCCACATATCCGCTTCGGCCGAAGAAATAGGTGCATAGCAGCAGCTCAACCGTCGAAAGAACGAGCAGAACCGGGCTAACAAAACGGATCGCAAACGCGATTGCCACGAACGCAACGTCTGCCGCGAGGAGGGCAATCAGCTGTATGGAGGCGTAGGTCATTGCGACGCCTTTCGCGGAGAAACCGAGCCGCCGTAGCGTAAGGCCTTCTCCCGTTTGGGCTTTCAAAACAGAAGAGGAAAGCCTTCTCGATATGAGAATCAATATCGTTATGGCGATAATCGAAATCCCAGCAAAAAGCGCCTCACTTACAAACAAATGCATGCTATCCTGCAAATATCCGAGCTCATCTTCCCGCGATAAGCAAACGTAGCCTGACTTGATTATGCGTTCTTTCATCTGCGGTTTCTTCCCGCTCGGGCAGAGGAGGCTAATTTCCGTCACCGAAGCCGAAAAAGAAGAAAAGAATGGGCGTGGGATCCCCATAACGTATCCACTTCCTTTGAAAACGGCTTTATCCGTAGACGTTCCGTTGGGCAAGACGACGTTGATTGCCGTCGACCCTTCTGGAAAATAGCCTCTCGGCAGTTCGAGTGAATCCAACGCCTCATCGAGGAGCAAGGAAAACCGAGAAAGGATGACTTCGTTTTTCTCCCCGTGCAAGTCGTAAGTACAGACGACCTGTTTGGACGATTCGTTAAGGAAAACGAGAACCGGAAGCACGTCGAGATAATCCTCAATGTTGAATTCGACGAGACCCGGATCCCTTTTCGGAGTAAGGTCCTCCCAATAATTGATGGACGTCGTCCCGAACCAGGGCACCGCCCCATCACAATAGATCGTCCCTTTCGGCACGTCGGGCGAAGCAACGGACGAATAGTGTCCCGCGCCGGTTTTGGCAATGCCAAGGCGCGTTCCTTCCTCCTCATAGGCCAGGCTCTTTAATTCTTCCGCGCTAAATCCAGAAGGCTTTCTTACCAAAAGTTCATCCTCACCGAAATAACGCGAGTCCGTGCGATGAGACGTCTGTTCATAGGCGTAGTCGAGGGCATAATTCCCCCCAATGATGATTCCGGATGGGATAAGAGCCAAGGTCACCAAAAGCAGGCTGAGGCCAATATGATTCTTTATAAGCGTCGGCAACAAAGCCATCCCTTTCGCTTTCTTCTTTTCGGGCTCGTTAACCGAAGGAACTTTAGGAACGATTTGGAGGCATTCGTCTTTAATTACGGACCCATCCGCCATAACGATCCTTCGGGTGCAGTATTCCTCAATCTCTTCGAAGTGGTGCGACACGAGGACGACGAGCTTCCCTTCGCTGTTATTGAAAAGGAAGCGCAAGACCTCCTTGGCGCTTTTCTTGTCCAAAGAGGAGGTGATCTCATCCCCCAAGACGATGGGAGAATCTTTTAACAACGCTCGCGCGACGGACAGCTTCTGCTTCTGGCCGCCGGAGAGTTTGTAGGCCTTCTTTCCTGCAAAGCGCGAAAGACCGATCTTCTCTAACATGGCCTTTGCCTTTTGCTTTGCCTCTTTGTGCGAGTCGCCCATCAGCAAGCGGATGACGATGAGGTTATCGATGATCGAATAATGGTCGAGGATCCCATATTCCTGAAAGATGTAAGCGATAAAGTCCTTCCGGTATGATTCGTAGTCCTCGTCGTCGTAGCGAGAAATCCCTTCTTTGCGGATGAAGATCTCGCCCCGTTCGAATCGGTCAATTCCGCCGATCATCTTAAGCAAGGTCGTTTTGCCCGATCCCGAAGGACCCGTTATCACGACGCGCTCGCCAAGGTTGAACGTCAAATTGATATCGGATACGCCGACGTTCACACGATGGTCATCGGAATAATATTTGTAGACGTGCTCAATGCGCTGTAGATCATCGAGCTCCTGGGATTCCGCAAGAGGCTTAAGTTTGCCTTCCAATAACTCTTCGACGCTGATGCCAAGCACCTCGCATAGGCGTGGCATAATTTTCGTGTCGGGGAGGCTTCTACCGTTTTCCCATTTGGAGACGGACTTATCGGTGACGCCTAAGGTATCTGCGAGTTCGCGCTGAGTGAGATTTTTGCGTTTTCTTTGTTCGGTAATGAGATTTCCTATTTCGTATTGCTTTTCCATGCCTCGCTCCTTTCGGCCACATCATGCGCCTAGCAAGTGGGCATGGCAAATAAATGGCCAAGAGTTTTCTCTACTTTTGGTAGAACTTTTATTTTCGGCGTCGCCAATCGGTTTTCCGCCCATATACCTACGCAGTTCAGAAATTAGCGGGGGGTCTTTATGCCAAGGAACATAAGAACGCCTCTTTATGCCAAAAAAATCAGCATCCATCGGCACTTTTGTCACATAGCAACGGCGTCGAGGTCTAAAACGCATAGGATTTTGATGATCGCTCGGATGGCCTTCTGGCGCTCAAAACGCCCCTTCTCAACGAAGGTAACATGGCTGAAAAACATCGATAACTCCGCTACTTTTTCGAATCTTTTAAGCGCAACATTGCAACAGTCTCGACGTGTTGTGTGTGGGGGAACATGTCGACGGGTTGGACGCTTATCAAATCATAGGATTTCTTCAAATAAGCCACGTCACGGGCCAGCGTTGAGGGATCGCAGGAAACATAGACCACCTTTTGCGGTTTTAATTTGCAAATGGCGTTGAGGCATCGTTCGTCCGATCCCTTGCGTGGCGGATCGAGGAATACCACATCCACGTTTTGTTTCTTTTCGGCCATTTGCACCATAAAAGAACTGGCGTCTCCACAGTAGAAGGAGACGTTTTCAATGTGGTTGGCTTTCGCGTTTTTCCGCGCGTCGGCCACCGCTTCTTTGACGATTTCCACCGAGATGACGTTCTTACAATGTTTCGAGGCCACCATCCCAATCGTGCCGATGCCCGAATAGGCGTCGAATACCGTTTCGGTACCGGTTAGACCGGCGGCTTCGATGGCTTTCCCATAGAGGGTCTCCGTCATGATGGGATTGACTTGGTAAAACGATTTGGCGGAAATCCGAAAGCGGATGCCGCAGAGGATGTCTTCGATGAACCCAGGGCCATAAAGCACCCGTTCGAATTCGCCCAAAATCACATTGGTGTGCCGGGAGTTCACGTTTTGCACGACCGTGGTGATAAAGGGGCATTCTTTGATGAGGGCCTTCACGAAATTGCTACGGGAGGGGAAATTGTCCGAGGCGGTCACAAGCACCACCATGACTTCGTCTTTATGTTTGGCGCAGCGAATGAGCACGTGCCGTAAAAATCCGTAGCCCGCATCTTCTTGATAGGGCTCGATGCGGAAACTTTTTCCTAACTTCTTCACCGCTTCTAAAACGAGTTTGGCGCGTTCGTCCTCGATATAGCAGGTATTGACGGGAACGATGACATGGGTGCCTTCTTTGTAGAAGCCGCAGTAAAGGTTGCCCTTCTTATCTTTACCAAAAGGCATCTGGATTTTGTTGCGGTAAAAATAAGGGTTATCCATCCCGATGCAAGGAAGGGGATCGATCTCCGTTTTCGCCACTTTGCGGAATTGTTCTTTGACCAAAGCGGTCTTATGGCGCAGCTGCGCCTCATAGGCATATTGCTGGAAACAGCACCCGCCACAGGCGGAGCAAATTTTGCAGCGGGGTTCGACGCGGTCTTTGGAAACGACGTCGAGTTTGCGGACTTTGCCAAAAGCAACCCCGGTCCGACGATAAGCGAATTCGATCTCGCCGGATTCTCCGGGAAACATACCCGGCACGAAATAGATGCCGTCTTCGGTTTTGACGACGCCTTTGCCTTCGTAGCTAAGATCCACGCACGTGCCCTTTAACGGCGCGGCGGGAGCAACGGGTTTTCTACGGGTGGGCCCCTTCATGTTAGGCAGCGGCTTTCTCCTTGGGGGCGGCCATCATTTCCGCGATGGCGGCGACTTCCTTTTCGTTATCCAGGCGGGGGAAGAGCTGTTCGCCTTTATTGACGATGTGGCCATTGAGCTTGCCGAACTTCTTCAAGTCCTCGTAACTTGCTTCTTCGCTAGTTAAGCCAAGCTGCGCGAATAATTTATCGGACTTGGTAACAAGGATCGGGCTGAGCAATTTCCCAGCGACATAGAGGACGTGGGCAAGGTGGGCCATAACGGAGGCCAACTCCGCTTGCTTGGATTCGTCTTTGGCAAGGGCCCAAGGCGCGGTTTCCTCGATGTATTTGTTGGCCCGGGAAACGAGTTCCATGACGTCTAACGCGGCCGCGGTGGGATTGAGGTCGTCGGTATGGGCCTCATAAGCGGCCACGGTCTTTTCGACGAGGGCTTCTAGTTCGTGATCGGTGGGATTGACGCCGCAGGCGAAATCGGGGATCTTGCCCTCATAATACTTGCCGATCATCGAGACGGTGCGGTTCAGCAGGTTGCCCAAGTTGTTGGCCAGATCTTGGTTGACGCGCATGACGAATTGTTCGGGGGTGAAGACGCCATTTTCCCCAAAGGGGATTTCCGCGGCCAAATAATAACGGACGGCATCGACGCCATAACGTTCGATTAAAGGATAGGCGGAGATGGTGTTGCCTCTGGATTTGCTCATCTTCCCGTCTTTCATCATCATCAGGCCATGGACGAAGACACGGTCGGGCTTACGAAGACCGAGGCTATCGAGGAACATCGGCCAATAGATGGTGTGGAAACGGGTGATATCAGCCCCGATGACGTGGACGATTTCCGATTCGGGATCCTGCCAGAATTTTTGGAAATTCGAATCGTCATCTTGGAGATAGCCAAGGGCGGTGATGTAGTTGGTCAAAGCGTCGAGCCAGACATAAACGACATGGCCTGGAGCTTCTTTGACGGGGATGCCCCAATCAAAGGAGGTGCGGGTGACGCAGAGGTCTTGTAACCCCGGTTTGATGAAGGTGTTCACCATTTCGTTCTTCCGGGATTCTGGAACGATGAATAAGGGGTGGGTATCGTAGAACTTCAAAAGGTCCTCGGCATAAGAGGAGCAGCGATAGAAATAAGCAGGTTCGTCTTTCTTCTCCACGGGACGCCCGCATTCGGGGCAAAGGTGCTCTTCCCCCACTTGCGTCTCGGTCCAATAGGATTCTTCGTGGACGCAATACCAGCCGGAATAGGAAGAGAGGTAGATGTCGCCTTTCTCCAGCATCTTGGAGAAGATCTTCTGGACGGTGGCGACATGATAATCGTCGGTGGTGCGGATAAAGCCTTGGTTATCGATTTTCATCGCGTCCCAAAGGGAAAGGAAGGTCTTGGCGACGCCGTCGACGAATTCCTGTGGGGTCACGCCTTTGGCTTCGGCGTTCTTTTGGATCTTTTCGCCGTGTTCGTCCAAACCGGTGAGGAAAAAGGTTTCATAGCCCCGCATCCGTTTGCTGCGGGCCAAGATATCGCATAGGGTCGTGCAGTAGGCATGGCCAAGGTGCGGCGAAGCGCTGGGATAATAAATCGGGGTGGTGATGTAGAACTTTTTACTCATGGTAAAACCTCCAAAAGGCGCCTTATTGTAGCAAAGAGAATTTGTTTTGGGGATAGGGGGTTATTCATTGAGTTTACCGATTTTTTGACATGACCACTTTTACTATTAGTAAAAGTTTCGATGTTGAGCCGCTTCCTTGATTTAAAACGCCCCCTTTGGAAGAATTCGCTGGAATCAAGCCAAAGATTCGGGGAATCCCACCCAAAG
>JAFTDF010000040.1 GCA_017454295.1 Bacilli bacterium | reverse complement strand
CTCTTTTCGTTAATGAATTGGCGAAAATGGACGAAGATATTAACAATTTCCATTTATCTCTAGAAATGGATAATGTAGCTTCTATTAAAATGCTCGTGAGAAAAAATCTTGGAATTTCTATTTTGCCAAAGAGCGCTTGTTCCAGAGAAATAAAAGAAAACAAATTAGTAGGGCTCCCCATTGAAAATTTAGATTTGATAAGAGAAACAAACCTCGTGTTTATAGATAATAATATCGATAGAAATATTCTAGAAGACATCGTCTCTATTTATAGAGAATCATTATAATTCGTATAAACTATATTTATTAATAATAAATATAACTATAGCATTCTCGGTGTTAGAGATATGCCCTTCAAGCATTTTTTGTATTAGAGAAAGCCAACTTCGTTAAATAGGATTGATACAAAGCCGAACCCTTTTCTTTCGTTCTCGAAAGACCTTCCCATAGAATTAAGCCAAATCGCGGAAACTCGCGTTGGTTTTCCATTGTAAATCCGCCCCCATTTTCTTAACATTACCTATTGGTAAGGAGTTAAACATATGGCCAAAAACAGCAGCAAGGATTACTTTGGGATGAGCTGGATCGTCTCCTTAATCCTTTGCATCATCCCCATCACTTCTTGGATCTTCGGTTTCGTGACCCGGTTCAAAGAAGGACATTGGGTGTGCGCTTTGCTCCGCATTTTCTTGGGCTGGAACATCATCTGGATCCTCGACATCATCTTCATGATCCTCACCCATCACATCTTCAAATTGTTCTAAGAACAAAGCGAAAGGAAAGGGCTGTGACAAAACCTCACGATCGGTGAGGGCGCGTCGCAGCCCTTTTCGATCTGATGATACATCGCCTTCGCAAATCCCCTTCGCCTTATAGCCGAAAGAAGCTTCCACAAAACTTAGATTATTTCGCGTTGAACCTAATATTAATTGCTAAACAATGAAGCGAAATTAACATCGCTGATGATTCTATAATACACATGGTTATATTCGAATCTATCTTCCGCAAAGATGTATAGCCTATCCGAAACCTTCAAACCGTCATCGATATAAAATTCAGGTTGATTTTCGTTCATCGGGGCTTCACCCCATGGCTCAAATTCAATGTCCTGAAGATAATTTATACTTGTGACGACGGAATCGTCGAATGCACTTTTTACAGCGCAGTCGCTATTTTTCCCATACGTCAATAATTTGAGACATTCTTGGTAAGGATTGCTGATTTTCGTGGTCCCGGGTACGCATTGGATTTGATATGCAAAATTGGCTGAAACGGATTCATTGCCATCGACAAATCCATTATAAATTCTCAAATCATACGCATTGCTTCCTTGATAGAAAGTGATCAAGTTATAACCTCCGCCATCGATATGATGTGCACCAACATCATCTCTCATGATTTTTGCGTTTAAAAGATTAGCAAGGTTATTGATATCGCTTGAATCGTTTGTATAACTAACGCTTCTTAAACTTCCAGGTTCTATTCCAATCGCGCTTGATTCGAATCGCACTTGACCGATATTCTCGGTGTTTAAATCTTTCATCCAAGGATAAATATCAGAGATATCACCTCGGTAATCTTCGTATTTAGACGATTGATTATCGCAAATGACTTTAATGCTGGATTTAAAACCTCCTATTGTGAAATGAACATCAAATGTGCCATGCAATGTAAATTGAACACGATATGTGGGGTTTCCTTTATCATCGTTTAAATACGTGAAAGATCCATATCTAGCAGAATTTGTCCCTTCATAACAATCGTCAAACGTAACTACATCGCCTTTATAAGCAACCGCCTTTGAGCCGGTATAAAGAGGAAAAGCAGTGAGGGTGTATTGTTTTAAAGTCGTCACGTAATAAACGGTTTGACCGCCTTGTCCTTCGTGAGGACATTGTTTTTCTTCTCCGTTATAAAGAAGATGGATATTCGCGGAAATTCCGGTGATTACTGGTTCGTCATTTCCACTGCGAATTGGTGAAGAACAACCACAAAGTGCAATCGCTATTACAGAAGATATTATTGAACATTTATTCATTCTCATACCATTCCTCCTTTCATGCTTTGTATGAATTCTTTTTCTATGACCCATAACAAGGATGATTTCTCAAGGAATAAATCAATCTTCGGAAAGCCAAAACGACGAATGGACATCGAAAATGATTGAGTATGTATAGTCGATGGTTTTCTTGTTGTATGAAAAATAATAATCGCCATGTCTGGTAATAACTATGCAATGCGGATTGGATAGATATTTATCGCCGTTCTCGTTTTGTGAAAAAGACTCATTCGAATAAACAAAAGCATAGCACCCACTCACTTCACTTTGCCCTGTATAAAAAGAAGTCGTAATAAAATCCACTATTTCATATGCCTCTTGAACATCATATGCGTATTTGCTTACCGATGGAGTGCTATATTTTGATGTTTGTTTTATTGCATAAATGTGTTCAAATGATGCGCTTAGATAATTGAAAACATCATGAGCGGTAAAGGCTGAATAATCGGAACTAGCTAATGATGCATCAATATATTCGGTGGGGTTGTTCATACCACGGGCTTTAACATATAACAAAGGCACGCCATATGGATCTGGAAGATTTTCAACAAGCTGTGATTTCAAAAACTCCTTATCAAAAAACTCACCTTCGACATAGATGCTATTTTGAGCGCATGAAGAAAGCGTAGCTGTTATTAATAATGGAATGAATAGATATCTGCTTTTCATCAATTCCTCCTTTAATACTCGGTATTAATCTCTTTCCTATGAGATTATGGATGTTTTGAAAAGGGAAGGGGCTGTAATCCTCGCCTTTTTGCCAGTGGTTGGCTTGAGGTTTTGTTACAGCCCCTTTTTTTGGTTTTTCTACCCGGCGTGGTGGATGTTGGCTTCGCGGATATAATTGTTCTTCCAACCCCAGTCAGGGTGGGCGTCTAGGCCGCCGATGGCTTTGGAGAGATCGGGGCGGGGGAAGTAGAGGAGATTGGCTTCCCCTTGGGCATAGGCCATTCGATGATAGGTTTCGTTAATCCAGCTTTGATCGGTGGAAACGGTGGTTTTGGCGTGGAGATAGTCATCGTGGGATTCGGTGAAGATGACGTTGTTCTTCGCCGGCAAACCGGTGAAGTAATAGTATTCGGAAGGAATTTGGTTGCGATATTTCTCGCCGATGACCGCATCGGTGACCGCGGATAAGCCAGCCGAGGTATATTGGCCATAGTTTCTACCCCCTTCGGTGCCCGCGAGGATTTCACCATAGCTAAATAGGGGCATTCCCTTCTCGGAGGCATAGGTTTTGGCTTTGCCAAGGGTATTGGGCCAGAAGGAAGAGGCATAGCTGCCGTCGGTTGGAGTTTCGATGTGTTTGGCCGCGTCGAAGCGGAACCCGGTGACCCCATCGTCGATCAGGCTCTTTAAGAATTCATAGACCCGGTTTTGAACAGTGGCGTTGCCCGTATTGAGGTCTTTGCCGGTGAGGTCCTTATAAACGATTTCGGCAACGGCGCCGCCCCCACCGGAATAGTTATGGAGGGAGAGACTGGTATTGTTATAAATCCACGGTTCATGGGTGGCGACGCTTGCGTGGAGGCCACCCTTGCCGTTATCACCCAGATGGTTGACGACGACGTCGACGATGACGCGGATCCCTTTTTCGGCCGCTAAGGCGGTGAGCTCTTTGAGTTCGGCGTGACCATCCTCAGTGGAGAAGAACGCACTGGTGGAAGAGTTACCTACCGATAAGGAAACGGGCTGGTAATAACGCCACCAAGTTTCATTGACGTCAGTCACATCCGGGTTATAGTCTTTCGCGGCTTGTAGGGGCGAGGTCTGAATCGCATTGAATCCGGATGCGGCGATGTCGTCTAACTGGGCTATAATGGTCGCCAAAGACCAATCGAAACACTGCAGAATCCGCATGCCTTGGTTAGAAGTGTTGATGCTGGAGCCTTCGTGTTCTAGCCAAGTACCGACTTGGTATTTCCCGCTCGTTTGCGTGGTTTTGGCGTAATAAGCATTGTCGGTTCCGATGTTTTTGGCGGCGATATCGACGGTCTGCGGTCCATCCTTACCGGCGGTAAAGACGACATTGGCGTATTTGCCAAGTCCGGTGATCTTCCACACTTCTTGCGATTGCGGATTGAGACGGTGGAAGGTCATCTTAACACCTGGCCAAGCGGCATTGAAATCGGTGTCTGTATTCCAAGCGTAAGCGTAAATCTCGTTCCAAGCCAACGAGTTGGTGAAATATAAGGGGCTGGGGAATATTTTCGGTTTGGCCGTCGCGGTATAGGTGGCTGTGTAAGTGGCGTTACCCGTTACCGAGACCACTTCCGGATTCCAGCCTTTAAAAGCATAGGTATAGGAGGCATCTTCGGGCTTGGTGGGTGTCAAACCGTCATAAGTGGGTTTTGTTCCATAGAGGACGTTCGGATCTTGTTCAAGTTGGGTGCCATTATAGTTGTTCCAGGTGATGGTATAACCGCGCGACTCCGTTTGATAGGTGGCGGTGTAGGTGGCATTTCCCGTAACGGTTTTGACATTCGGGCTCCATCCAGTAAAGGTGTAGGCATATTGCGCCGTCGCGGCCCTGGTGGGCGTAGCTCCGTCATAAGTGGGGGTCTCCCCATAAGGGACGTTTTGATCAAGCTCCAGTTGCGTGCCGTTGTAATCCAACCAGGTGATGGTATAACCGGTGGCGCTGGCTTGATAGGTGGCCGTATAAACGGCGTTTTCGGTAACCGTTTTGATTTCCGGACTCCATCCGGCAAAGTCATATTGATATTGGGCCGTCGCCGCTTTGGTGGGGGTTACCCCATCAAAAGAAGGCGTCGCCCCATAAGGCACGTCGGTATCGGTTTCCAAGACCGTGCCGTCATCGTTTTTCCAAGTCACGGTGAACGTCGGCGCAGGAACCAAGGAGGATTCGGAAGAGCTGCTGGAACTAGAAGAACTGCTCGATGAGCTCGAACTGGAAGAAGAACTCGAGGAAGATGAACTGCCCGAAGAACTGCTTTGCGAAGAGCTTGAAGCGCTGGAAGAAGTGGAACTGACTGAACTTGAGGAAGCACTGCTGGAGGAGCTAGAGGAAGAACTGGAGGCAGACGAAGAACTTAAGGTGCCGTTAGAGGATTCACTTTCTTGCTCCGAACTTGGCTCGGACTCCTCCGATTCCGAAACGGACGAGGAGGTTGAAGGGGCCTCCGAAGAGGAAGGTGGGGTCGCCGAAGATTCGGAGGTCGAGACCTGATATCCACAGGAAGCCAAAGCGAACAAGGTAAGCGCAAAGAAACGCCATCCGGATTTGTGCAGGGGTTGTTTCATACCCTTTATGATACAAGATGTTTGGGAAAACGGCACCTTTTCCGCGGGGGCCAACTCGCGCATAATGTAGCCATGATGGTCCTAACGGCGAAAACCCGCTCCGAATTCCGGGAGTGGCTCGATGAACATGCCAAAACGGCAACGGAGTGTTTTGTCTATGTCAAACGGGGCAAGCCGACTTCCGGTCCTATCCTTTCGTATTTGGATGCGGTGGAGGAGGCCCTTTGCTTTGGCTGGATCGATTCGCGGCAAATCAAAGACGAACATGGGATTTTGCAGCGGTTTTCGCCCCGCCGGAAATCCAGTCCTTGGAGCGAACTGAACAAAGAACGCTGCCGCCGCTTGATCCGTTTGGGGCTAATGACACCCCTAGGAGAGAAGACCTTACCGCCTCTAGGACCACGCTCTTTCCATATCGATCCCGATGTCGAAGCCGCCTTAAAGAAAGCCCGTTGCTATCAAACCTTTTGCGCGTTCCCACCCCTTTACCAAAGGGTGCGTGCCTATAATGTCGCCTTTTATAAGAACTTCGATCCTGCCCTTTACCAACGGGCCCTCTCCCATTTGATCTCCGAGACGAAGCAGGGAAGGATGTTTGGGGAATGGAACGATTATGGCCGCCTTTTGGAACTGCCCTTTTATGGGCAGGGTATCTGCGGTCATCTACGTCCCCAAGTTCAGGAATACGAGAAACTAGGTTCTCCCGTCGATCTTTATTCCTTACTGCTCACTTGCTGGGGGCAGGATACCTGCGCCCCGCGGATGGCGGAGGCTTGGCCAAAGAGCCATCCCACCCTGGGCCAATGCTCCATCACCGCCTTCCTCGTCCAAGATCTTTATGGCGGTGAGGTTTACGGCGTCCCTTTGGGGGATGGGAATTTCCATTGCTTCAACGTGGTCGACGACGTGAGATTCGACCTCACTTCCGGCCAATTCGGCGAGAAACTGCTGCATTATACCCTCAAGTATCCGCAGTCCCGGGAAATCCATTTCCAAAAGAAAGAAAAGGAAGCCCGTTACCTTTTGCTTAGGCAGAAGCTCTTACAGGTGTTGGAAACCCGAGGATAAGGCTTGCGATTTCATTTGGCTTTAAGGCCAAAATAGGGCAAACTAAGTAAACCGGAAAGAAAGGTGGCAGTTTCCTTATGTATCATTTCGAAACCAACGTCCAAGAACTCAAACACAAGGTCCTCCGCGAAATCGCGAAATCTTGTTTTAACGGCACCTTGGAAGAAGATTATCAGATTATCCCCAAGCTCATCGTCCCCGGCCCCAAGCCGACGATGCGTTGCTGCATCTACCACGAACGGGCCATCGTGAGGAAACGCATGAAGCTCGCCTTAGGCGGCAACCCCGATATCGATAACGTCGTCGAAGTCATCAAGATCGCCTGCGACGAATGTCCTTTGGGCGGTTATCAAGTGACCAATCGCTGCCGCGGTTGCATCGCCCACCGTTGCGAAAAGGCCTGCCACAAGAACGCCATCCATTTCGACCCCAGAACCCGTTCCGCCTATATCGACAAAGACGCCTGCGTCAACTGCGGGATGTGCGCCAAAGCCTGCCAGTATAACGCCATCCAAAACAATATCCGTCCTTGCGTCCAGGCTTGCAAAGTCAAAGCCATCTCCATGGACGAGGACGATGCCGCGACCATCGACGACGAAAAGTGCGTCCAATGCGGGGCTTGCGTCTACCAATGCCCCTTCGGCGCCATCATGGATAAGTCCTATATCAAAGAGGCCATCGCTATCCTCAAGGATTCCGATTTCTCCAAAGAATACCCCGTCTATGCCATCGTGGCTCCTTCCATCTCGGTCCAATTTAAGGACGTTTCCTTAGGCCAGGTGGTTTCGGGCATCGAAGCCCTCGGCTTTGCCCATGTCGTCGAAGCCGCCTTAGGTGCGGATATGGTTGCTTATAAAGAAGCCAAGGAACTCGCCGAAAAAGGATTCTTAACCTCCAGCTGCTGCCCGACGTTTGTCAGCTATATCAAGAAGAACTTCCCCCAATTCGAGAAGGATATCTCCACCAACCTCTCGCCCCAGGCCACCATCGCCAAATGGATCCGGGAGCACCATCCCGAGGCGAAGATCATGTTCATCGGGCCCTGCATCGCGAAAAAGAAAGAAATCCAGCTCGAAAACGTCGCCCCATATGTCGACGTCGTCTTAACCTTCGAAGAGCTCCAAGCCTTGCTGGATGCCCGCAATATCGATGTTCCTTCCTTGCCCGAAGGCGAACTCGACCACGCTTCCTATTATGGCCGCATCTTCGCCCGCAGCGGTGGGCTAAGCGATGCCGTCAAAGAAGCCCTTGCCGAGCAAAAGTGCCCCTTTGAGGCGAAACCTTTATTCGCCGATGGGCTCGATAATTGCCGCCTGGCCTTAATCAAAGCCAAATCGCCTAACCGCGACTTCAACTTCATCGAAGGCATGGGCTGCATCGGCGGTTGCATCGGCGGTCCTTGCTCGCTCACCCATGAGGTGCGTGATAAAGGTGAAATCGACAAATACGGCAAAACCGCCACCGCTCCTTCCATCGAAGGTGCCATCTTAGACTACACCCAAGGCCAATGAATCTGATCCAAACCCAGGTCGCCATCAAAATGATCAAAGATCGTTTCGAGGCCACCTTAGCCAAAAAACTATCTTTGGTACGCGTTTCCGCGCCCTTATTCGTCACCAAAGCCTCCGGGCTCAACGATGAACTTAACGGGGTCGAGGAAACCGTCTCCTTTTCCGTAGCCGGGGAGAAGGTGGAAATCGTCCAATCCTTGGCCAAATGGAAACGTTATGCCCTCGCCGAGTATGGTTTTAAGATGGGCACGGGCTTGTATACCGACATGAACGCCATCCGTAAGGATGAAGCCCTCGACGCCCTCCATTCCCTTTATGTCGACCAATGGGATTGGGAGAAGATCATCTCCAAGGAACAACGCAACATCAAAACCCTCTTTTCAACGGTGCGCAAGATTTACCAAGCCATCGTTTCGGTCGCTTCCTTCGCCCGTAAGCAGTGGGGCTTTTCCTATCGTTTGCCCCCTTCCATCAAAATGGTGTCGACCACCGAACTCGTCAAAGCCTATCCTGACCTTACCCCCAAGCAGCGCGAAGCCGCGATCACCAAGGAATATCGGGCTGTCTTCTTATATCAAATCGGCTATCCCGTCGGGAAAGAAGGCCCCCATGATGGGCGGGCCGCCGACTATGACGATTGGCGACTCAACGGCGACATCCTCCTTTATGACGACGCCATCGAAGGGCCAATCGAATTATCGTCCATGGGCATTCGCGTCGATGCGGAATCCCTGGTGAAACAACTGGAATTCAAAGGCGAATCGCATAAGCTCGAAAACCCTTATTGCCAAAAGATCCTCGCCGGAGAGCTCCCCTATACCATCGGTGGGGGCATCGGCCAGTCCCGTCTTTGCATGTATTACCTCCAGAAAAAGCATATCGGGGAAGTCCAATCCTCCTATTGGCCAGCTGAAATGAAGGCCAAATTGAAGGAAGCGGGGCTAGAAATCCTCTAAAAACGGACCTTACGAGGTCCTTTTTTCTTCGATGGGGCCGCTTTTCACCATCATTTTATGAAAAATGATTGCAAAGATTTGTTTTCCTTATCACAATTTGCCTCGGACGCTTTTTATGTTATTTGGGAAATACGTCAACAAATATTACAAAAAGTACTTCCTCTTCTTCCTGATCGGGGTCATCACCCTCATCATCGTCGACATCGCCCAGACCTTCATTCCGCGGTTCTTGGGGCAGATCATCGATGAGAACAACGAACTCATCGTCGACCTCGATGCCTTAGGAAAGATCATCGGAGGCATTTTCATCGTCGCCGGTACGATGTTCGTCGGTCGGGCGGTGTGGCGTCTTTCCATTTTCCGGGCCTCCACCGGCATCGCCGCGGGGCTTCGCAAGGAAATGTTTGCCAAGGCAGAACGCCTTTCGGCTTCCTATTACCACGAAACCAAAGTCGGCAACATCATGAACTGGTTCACCTCCGACATCGAGGAAATCAGCGATTTCTTCGGTTGGGGCACCGTCATGCTGGTCGACGCCATCTTCCTTTCCGCCTCCGTCATCGTTTCGATGATTCGGCTCAATGTCTGGCTCACTTTACTGGCCGCCATCCCCATCGGCTTAATCGTCATTTGGGGCGCTTTGGTGGATAAGTTCATGGCCAAATATTGGGAGAACCGGCAAAAGGAATATGACCGCCTCTACGATTTCGCCCAGGAAAACTTCACCGGGATCCGCGTCATCAAGGCCTTCGTCAAGCAAAACCAAGAGATCATCGCCTTCTCCAAAGTGGCGCGGAAGAACCAGCAAGCCAACGTTTCTTTTGCCCGGCTCAACGTCTTCTTCGACGTCATCATCGAAATCTTCCTCGTCGCCCAGATGGGCTTCCTACTTGGCTTTGGCGGGTATTTGGTCTATAGCGCCGCCTCTGGTAGCCCCGCCGAACTCTTCGGCCACGTCGTGCCCTTAACCGTGGGGCAACTCATGGAATTCGTCGGCTATGTCGATTTGATCATTTGGCCGATGATTGCCCTAGGGCAAATCGTCTCGATGCGCAGCCGCGCCAAAGGGTCGCTTCGCCGCATCAGCGCCTTCCTGGATACGCCCGAAGATATCGTCAATCCCGAGAACGGGATCCAATTAGGCCAAGAAGGGGGCACCATCGAATTCCGCGATTTCAGTTTCGCCTATCCTTCCTACCAAGAAGAAGCCCTCCACCACGTAAGCCTCACCATCCGCCAAGGCGAGCATATCGGGATCGTCGGCAAAGTCGGCTCGGGCAAAACCACCTTGGTCAATGTCTTATTGCGCCTTTATAACCTCGAAAAGGGCCAGGTGCTTCTAGATGGCCACGACATCATGGATTGCGATATCCGTAGCGTCCGCGACTTCATCTCCTATGCCCCGCAGGATAACTTCCTCTATAGCGATAAGATCGAAGGCAACATCGCCTTCTCTTCCCCCTTCGTCGATCGCGACAAAGCCATCGAAGCGGCCCGTTTCGCCGATGTCGATAGCAATATCGCGGCCTTCCCCAAGGGCTATGAAACCGTCTCCGGGGAACGGGGAGTGACCCTCTCCGGGGGACAAAAACAACGCATTTCCATCGCCCGCGCCCAGTATAAGGACGCCCCGGTGATGATCCTCGACGACTGCGTCTCCGCGGTCGACGTCAAAACCGAAGAGGCGATCCTTTCCCATATCGCCTCGCAGCGTAAGGGACGCACGACGTTGCTCATCGCCTCCCGCGTCTCTTCGGTCGCCCATATGGATAAGATCATCGTCCTTGATGAAGGCAAAGTGGTGGGTTTCGATACCCCCGAGGCCTTAGCCGCGAATTGCCCCGTCTATGCGCGGATGGTGTATTTGCAAGAACTCGAAAAAGAAGTGGAAGGAGGACCGACCCGTGGATGAAGAAAAAGAACTTCTAAACGGCGATAAGCACATGTCGCTTTGGCAGATCCTCCGCCACAGCAAACGCTATATCGCCAAAGAAAAGCTGGCGATTATCCTCTCGTTGTTGCTCATCGTCATCAACGTCGGCGTCGATATCGTGTTGCCGATGATGACGTCCCGTTATGTGGGGATGCTCAAAGAGGATATCGGCTCGACCACCATGTCCGCCTTAATGGGCGTGGTCGTGGGGTATTCGCTCCTTGGTTTAGCTAATCAAGGCATCCGTTACCTCCAAGCCATGATACTGCAAAAGGCGGGCCAACGGATCGTCTATGGGCTCCGTATGGAGGTCTTTACCCATATCGAGTCGATGTCGCAGAACCAATTCAACGAGATGGCGACGGGCTCTTTGGTGACGCGCGTATGCAACTATACCGCCGCCGTCAGCGACCTCTTTACCTCCGTCTTGGTCAATTTGATCTCCAATGTCCTCACCGTCGTGGGGGTCTTGGTGGTCATGATGGTCATCTCGATCCGGCTTTCGCTGTATCTATTGCTGTTTGCCGCGGTGGCCGGGGTGACCTCTTATTTCTTCGGCAAGATCGTCGGCAAGATTTTCCGTAAGGAACGCCGCTACATCTCCGATTTGAACACCTTCTTAAGCGAGAACCTCTCGGGCATGAAGATCACCCAGATTTTCAACCAGGAAGAACGCAAGATGGCCGAATTCGACGTGAAGAACCAAAATATCCGGCGCGCCACCTATTCCGTCATCGTCGCTTTTGCGGTATATCGTCCCTTCGTCAATTTGCTCTATTACGGTTCGATCGCCGTCACCTTCTATGTGGGGCTGAAGATCGCCCTCACCGCCGCCGAGATCGTGGCCTTCTACCTCTATTTGTCGCGTTTCTTCAACCCCATCCAGAATATCGCCGACCAACTCAACCAGATTCAGCGTGCTCTTACCGCCGCGGAACGGCTGTATTCGCTACTCGACGTTCCACCCGAAGTGGTGGACCATGAGGATGCGATGGAAATCGACCATTTCGAAGGGAAGATCGAATTCAAGAACGTCTGGTTTGCCTATGAAAAAGACAACTGGATCCTGAAGGACGTCTCCTTCGTGGTGGAACCCAAGCAAACCGTGGCCTTCGTGGGCGCCACCGGGGCGGGGAAGACGACGATCCTCTCGCTCATCGTGCGCAACTTCGAAATCCAAAAGGGCCAAATCCTCATCGACGACATCGATATCACGAAGATCAAAATCGATTCCTTAAGGAAAGCCATCGGGCAGATGCTGCAGGATGTCTTCCTCTTCTCGGGGGATATCCGCACCAACTTGACCCTCCACGACGAATCCTTCACCGACGAGCAGATCAACGCTGCCGCCGCCTATGTTAACGCCGCCCCCTTCATCGCCAAATTGCCCCATGGCTTAGACGAGGAGGTCTTGGAACGGGGCGAGAACTTCTCCGCCGGCCAACGCCAACTCCTCTCCTTTGCCCGCACCATCTTGCATAAGCCGCAGATCCTCATCCTCGATGAGGCCACCGCCAATATCGATACCGAGACCGAACTCGTCATCCAAGACTCTTTGGAGAAGATTAAGAGCATCGGCACGATGCTGGTGGTCGCGCACCGTCTTTCCACCATCCAGCACGCCGATAACATCATCGTCTTGCAAAACGGGGAGATCCTCGAGCAAGGCAACCATCAGCAGCTATTAAAGAAGAAAGGCCATTATTACAAACTCTACGAACTCCAATACGCCGAGCAAGAAAGATGAAACCTTCCCTCCGTTATAGGATAATCTCCGACGGAGGGTTTTATTTATGCAAAAGAAATCCCATATCGCCTTTTGGATCTTATTCCCAATCGCTTTTGTTTTGCTGACGGGCATCGTGGTCTTCTATTTCGATTTGGCCAACGGCCATCCCGTGTGGTTTGCCGTGGCGTTGCTTGGGCTCGTTGTTTTGCTTGCGGGCTCCTTGATGCTCCTAAATTTCAAGAAGCGGTGGCGCCTCTTCCCGTGGCTAGGATTTGTTTTGATTACCGGGGTGGCGGTGGCCTTTGCCCGTCCGTCGGTGACGACTTGGAAGGCCGCTAACTACGATAACCCCGTCGCTTCTAGCGTCATTACCTTGGCGCAGGGCCAAGCCCAAGGCGTCTTAAGCAAAGACGGGCAGGTCGAGATTTACGCTGGTTTACCCTATGCCAAAGCCCCGATCGGGGAACTGCGTTGGAAAGAGCCGCAGGCCCCCGAAGCCTGGGAAGGCATCCGCGACGCCAGCGAATATGGTCCCCGTTCCTTCCAACCCGGCTCCAATCCGATTAGCGATGGCATCGTCGATATCTATGCCCAGAAATCTTGGCATCCAGACTTTGCGATGCATCCGCTTCAAAGAATGTCGGAAGATAGCCTTTATTTAAATATCTATCGTCCCAAGACCCCGTCTACCTTATTGCCGATTTTGGTCTATATCCATGGCGGCTCCTTGACCAATGGGAGCTCGGCCGCCTATGACATCAATGGCGAGGCGATGGCCCGTCAAGGCGTCATCATGATCACCGTCCAATATCGGTTGGGGATGTTTGGTTATTTCGCCCATCCTGATCTCGCTAAGGAATCGCCTAACGGCACCACCGGGAACTATGGTCTATTAGACCAAATCCAAGCCTTAAAATGGATTCACGAGAACGCCGCTTCCTTTGGTGGGGATAAGAATAACATCACCATCGCCGGCGAATCGGCGGGTTCTAGTTCGGTGTCCGCCTTATGCGTCTCCCCACTTAGCAAAGGGTTATTCAAACGGGCCATCGGGGAATCCTCTTCGTTAATCGTCTCCACCCCGCCGCACACCTTCCGTAGCCTTGCCAAAGCTGAGGAGACCGGGAAGAAGATCATGGCGGAGCAAGGTTGCACTTCCATTGAGGAACTCCGCAAAATCGCCCCGGAACAACTCGTGAAGACCAAATTCGCGAACTCGGAAATGACCTTAGATGGCTATGCCTTGACGAAGATGCCGTATCAAGCCTACGTGGATAAAGAGAACCACGAAGAGGCATTGCTGAACGGTTATAACATCAAGGAAGCCGATGCCTTCGTCATACCGCGGTTCTTATTTAGCCCCACCAATGCGGGCAACATCGAATCCCGTCTCACCGCCTATTTCGATGCGGATACCGCAAAGAAGATCCTCGCATCGCCCCAATATCGGGAAGGGATCGAAAAAGATGCCCAGGGCGTCTTAAACGAAGTCATCTCCGTCTATTGGTTCATCCAGCCCCATCATTCCTGGAGCCAGGCCGCTTTGGCAAATGGGGAAACGGTGTATCGTTACCAATTCACCAAAGAGAATGGGTATTACGGCACCTACCATTCCGGGGAAATCCTCTATGCTTATGGCAATATCGAGCGTTCCTCCAAAGGCTTTGCCTACGATCAAAGCGATAAGGACCTCTCGAAGACGATGCTCTCCTATTGGTCGAATTTCGCAAAGTCCGGTGATCCTAATGGTAGTGGATTGCCCACGTGGAATCCCTATACGGGAGCAGGGGACAAAGTCCAAGAACTCGGCCGCAATGTCGGACCGATGGAAGATCGTTATCTCTCCCTGTATCCGATCATTGAGGAATTCATCGCGAAACGTTAAACCAACAGCCCCTTGATTCCACAATGTTTGCATTTGCTTTCAGCGCCATTTACGTTGATTTCATTTTTCTCTTGAAAACCGCTATCGCCACAATGAACGACACGATCGTATATGACAGGACGATGATTAACGGAATCAAGAAATCTTTATACATGTCATTTATTCCGTTCATGGTATTTTGGGCAAGCTGTGTCGCGTTTCTAAACGGCAACACATTCATGAACGTTATCATTCCTTCGTTTAATCCTTCCGTCGGAAACCACATGCCCGATAGGACGGATTGACCGGCGATGACAATCGAGGAAATGCCACCGATTGCTTTTTCGTTGCATAAAGAGCCAAGCAAAATTCCTAAGGCAATAAAAAGAAGAGACGTAACCAAACTTATAAGCATGGCAAACACCATATTGATACTAAAAATCGAAGGATCTATTAGTCCTCCAACCAAGAAGAATAATAGAGATTGGACAAATATGATGGGAATCATGGACAGGGCATATGAAAAGATAAATTCGTACGACCTCGCTTTTGACACATATAGCCTCGTCAAAAAGGATGTTGATCTATCTATGGCGATTAATAGTCCAACAAATAGTGATATGAAACTTTGGGCGAACACAACTATTCCCGGAGCCAAATATCTCATCTCGAATTGGGACGTCAATCCATGGAATATGAAATAGAACAATATCTCCAAAAGCAAAGGCATCCCTATGGTAAATATCAGCGATAGCGGATCCCTTAAGATTTCTTTGAAATCCCTTTTCGTCAGAATGATGATTCTCGATAATGATTCCTTCATAACGATTCGCCCCCGGAAACTATTTCAATAAACGAATCCTCAACATTCGTTTTGCCTGTTTTCCCGAAAAGCTCTTCTTTCGTCCCGACAAACAGCAGTCTTCCGTCCTTCATTATGCCAATTCTATCGGCCAACGCTTCCGCTTCCTCCATATAGTGGGTGGTTAGAATGATGGTCATCTTGCCTTTTAGTCCGTTTATGGTTTTCCATAATTCTCTTCTGGCTATTACATCAAGCCCCAATGTCGGCTCATCTAAAAAGAGAATTCTAGGTTTGGAAATCAAAGCCAAGGCAATCGATAGTTTTCTTTGCCAACCACCGGATAATTTCGAGGCTTGTTTTTTGGCTATTTTTTCGAATCCAAACGCTTCGTAAATGACTTTTTTCATTTCATTGAGTCCAGCTTTATCTTGCCCGGATAATCTGCCATAGAATTCAATGTTCTCTTCAACCGTCAATTTCCTTGCGATCGCAGTCTCTTGCATGGAAATATCGATGATCTCTTTTATCTTTTCTTCGTCTTGGAGTACCGAATAGCCAAAAATAGTGGCATCTCCGCTTGTCGGTTTCACAAGCGTGGAAAGCATTTTTATCGTCGTTGTTTTCCCCGCCCCATTCACCCCGAGCAAGGAAAACAATTCCCCTTCATATATTTCTAGGTTTAATCCATCGACCGCGGTGACGTCTTTGTATTGCTTCGTAAGGCCTTCAATTTTTATTGCCGTCGTCATTTTTTAGCATGCCTCCCATCAACTGATAGAACACATCGTCTTTGACTAACGCGATTCCTTTCTCTTTGTCCCCCATCACCATTAAGGTATCCCCTTCTTGGATATCGAATAGTTTCCTGGCTGCGGCAGGTATCGTTATTTGAAACTTAGGTCCCACTTTGACGCTTACGATAAACCTATCTTCTTTTATGTCTTTCATTGCGATTCACTCCTATTTTCTTACGTTTCCTAATATACCTTACTTTTCTTACGTTGTTAAGAGTGAATATAATAAGAGTTTGGAATGCCCGAGCATATTCGTTTGGGCTTTTTATGGTCTAGCCTCAGACCATATCTATCAAAAGGTCCCCCCCTTTCTTTTGGCTTGGTACATTTGGGCCCAAATGTGATAGGATGATGTGGGAGCACACCGATGTTTGACCAAAAACGCTATGTGAATGAATTCATTAAGGACCATTATCGAACTTTCAAAATCCGCGTTCGTAATGAAGACGAGGTCATGCTTCGTCACCTTGAAGGCGTGCCGAATCTCAACGCCTATATTCTCAAATTGGTCGAAGAAGATATTCGGCGTAGCCGCACCTATCCATTTATTGATCCCACGGTTTTCATCGACTTTGCTTTGTCCAGGACGATGCAAGAGCTAGTCGATGCGGCTGAAAAAGCCGATATTTTAGGGGACTATGGTCTTTATATGAACTTAGCGGATGCCATTGATTCCCAAGGGAAGAAGGAGACCTCGAAGCATCTTCTTTCCGAATCCCAATGGAAGCAGCTGACAAAGAGATATCGTCCGTAACCGGATAGAGGGCGTTTTCAAATCGTTAGTGTCACTCAAATTGGACAGTTTTTTGCTGATTATGGGCGACCGCTAAAGGTCAAGAATATGGCTATTAAGTGCCAAAAATGGCGATAAAGGACAGAAATATGACCTTTAGCCGAGCAAATCTTGAACCACGACACTGGCTAAGGTTAGCCCTGCCGCGGGTGGCACAAAGGGAGAAGAACCCGGCACGGTCTTTTTGCCTTTCGATGGGGTTTCTTCGGTATTGGCCTGAAGTGGAGGTTCTTTCGAATAGACGACCTTCAATGAAGGAATGCCAAGTTTTCTAAGTTTTTGACGGACGATCTTGGATAAGGGATCCATCGTGGTTTGGTAGATATCCCCAACCTCAATGCATTCAGGATGCAGTTTATTGCCCATTCCCATGCAAGAGACAAGAGGCACATTATGTTGATGGCAAACCTGGATCAAAGCGATCTTCGCGGATAAGGTATCGATGGCATCGATGACATAGTCATATTGCGCAAAGGGGAAGTCCTCTTCCTGGCCGGGTAAGAAGAAGGTATTGAACACGGTGACTTCGCATTCGGGGTTGATGCGGTGGACCATTTCCTTCATAACCTCCGTTTTCTCTTGTCCGATCGTATCGGTAAAGGCCACGGCTTGGCGGTTGATATTGCTGGGGGCTACCACGTCATGATCGATCAAATCGAGATGCCCGATACCAGAACGGGCCAAAGCCATGACGGCTTCTCCTCCCACGCCCCCGATGCCAAAGACGGCCACACGGGCAGAGGAGAGCTTCTTCAGACCATCCTCTCCAATTAGCGCCTCAAAACGGGAAAACGCAGGATTCATGCCCCCGATTTTAAACTCTTTCTTTCCCGTTTTCCACCGAGGTGGTATAAACCAAGGCAGGAGAACAACCTTATGGACGAAATGATTCTGACGATGGCCAAGCGCCGCTCCACCCGTTATTACAAACAAGAACCCCTCTCCGAGGCCGATTCCACCAAAATCGAACTCTTCCTCAAGACCTTGGAAGAAGCCAGTGGACTTCGCTTCGTTTTGGTCAATGACGATCCCGCCGTGCTCGATAAGAACCGCGACCGGTTCCACTATCCCGATAGCCCCAATTACATCGCCGTTTTCCACGAAAAAGACGACCCCCTTTCCGAGATGAAGGCCGGCTATTTCGGGGAGATCCTCGTCCTCACCCTAACCCAAATGGGATTAGGTACTTGCTGGGTGGGATCGTATAACCCCGATAAGATGCGGATTCAGCCTAAGGAAAACGAAGGCTGCAAGTGCATCATTGCCGTTGGCTACCAAGATATGGCCCACCTCCCCCAATATCATGAGCCCAAATTCTATGACCTTCCCGATGAACCCGACTGGTATAAGGGTGGCATTTCCGCGGCGATGATGGCGCCCCAAGCCATGGGACGGCAGGATTTCCGCTTCGGCCACACCGGCAACGAAGTCCGCGTCGAAAAGCCCTTGGGCCCGTATCGTTATATCGATTTAGGCATCCTTAAACTCCATTTCGAGCTTGGCGCCGGCAAAGAAAACTTCACCTGGGCCCGTCCCGGTTGGGAATTCGGATTTTAAGCGCATACGCACTAAAAACTCTTGCGGAATGGAAACGGGAGGCCGACAATTGTTTTAAGTTGTAAGCGGTTACATCGACATGAAATCACTCAGCAAAGCAATCCTTCTTCTCCTCGCCAGCGGTTTTTTGGCATCGTGTGCTTGTGCCGGATACGAAGTTCGTTCTTCCTCTCAGCCGCAAAGTTCTCAAACTAGTTCCGCCGAATCCTCCCAAAAGGTAAGCAACGAATCGGAAGAAGACTCCGAAGAAGACGAATCCGAAGGACAAATAAGTTCTTCCCAACAGCAGTCATCGCAACAGACCTCGCAGTCATCGAGCCAGCAAACTTCTCAATCTGCCAGTCAGCAAACCTCTTCCCAGACCTCCCAGTCTTCGAGCCAACAAACTTCCCAGGCGACGAGCCAGCAGACCTCAGAACAGACTTCGCAAGCAACCAGCCAGCAGACTTCTGAAGCGACTAGTCAGCAAACCAGTCAACAGACCTCTGAACAGACTTCGGAACAAACCTCCCAGCAGACTTCTCAGTCTTCGAGCCAAAGCAGCTCCGTGGAGCCTACTCAAGAAATCGTATTGACCTGGGGCAATTCCACTTCGATCGGCGATAAGGCCATCAAATTAGGAACGACCGAGAAATTGGTTACTTTGGTTTTGGTTTCCTCCGAAGATTACGAAGGTAGTCTCCGTGTCTGGGTCGAAGGCTATGAAGGCTTGAAGCCTTACCTAACCGTGAAAGTGATGAACGGGGATGTCGATTCCGTGGATTCCGGAACCACGTTGGCCGAGTTGAATCCGTCCACTGGATTCGACCACATTTATAACGTCGATGGGTCGACTTCGGGCAAGTCTTATTCCGTCTTTGCCTCCTTCTCCAGTGGCATGGCGACCGATCCTAATTACTCCACCTTGCTCACCAAATCCGTTTCGGTCTATTTCGATTGGGCCAAAGCCGCCGAATAAAAGAAATAACGATGAGAGGCCGCAAAATGCGGCCTTTTCTTTTGCTTTGTTGCGGTGCCGTCGAAAATTTCCTACTTTCTTTTCACGCTTAGAGGCGCGATAATATCCCAAATGAAAGCGGTTACATTTACCGCAGAAAGGATTTTATCCAAAGATGAAAAAACCCATTGTCTTAGGGATTGCAGTCGTTGCTTCTTTGGCATTGGTCGGTGGAACCGTCGCCGCTGGCTTGAGTGTTAAAGATAACGCCAATCCTTTTGGTGTTCAGATTTCTCCGAGTGCCCTCGAAATCGACGAATCCAAGAAAGTCACCCTTGAGTGGGGCAAAGTTGGTATTGCTGATATCGGTGGTCTCAAAGGCGGAGACGTCAAAGGTGATTATGAAATCGGCTTGAAGGCCAGCAAGAACGAAAACATCGTTGAAACCGCTTATGAAGGTGTCTTCAACGTCAAGCTCACCGACAAGACCGACGGCCATGGCGAACTCTATTCCGGCGAAGCGTTGATGAACTACATCCACGTCAAGGTCTATGACAAGGCCAGTTCCGTCGGAGACCGCGAAGCCATCATCACCGTCGATGCGGACCACAAAGACGTTTCCCAGACTGTCTCCGTCGATTATGGTGTCGAAAAGCTCGTTTATATCACCGTTTCCATGGATCGTGTTTCCTCCGAAGTCTACGATGCCATCAAGAACGACGTCCTTTATCTCCAGGTCGACTGGAATAAGGCTTCCACCGATGCCGAAGATACCGGTAGCACCCCTGTTTACTTCAAGTTTGCCGAAGGCGCCGTCGATCAGCGTGTCCATTATTGGAAAGATGGTGGCGCCGCCTCCGATTGGCCGGGCGTCGCGATGACCCAATATAAGGACAACGTCTATACCTGCACTATCCCGGCGGTTTCCGACGGTGTCGTCTTCACCTGGAAGGCCAGCAGCACGGCTGAAGAAGTCTCCAAGACCGGCGATATCGACTTCTCCGGTTATGCCGCCGCTACTCCGTATTGGAATGGCAGCGCGTGGGCAGCCCTCTCTTCTGCCGATGACGAAATCTTCGACTATTACCTCGTTGGTAAGTTCGCTGGAAGAGCTGAGTTCATCCATGACCTCGACCAAAGCGCGGATTATGGTTTAGAAGAAACGGAAGAAGCTGGTCAGTATAAACTCGCCGCTATGACCTTCGCAGCAGGCGACGAATTCAAGATCGTCAATGCCGCGAAAGATGCTTGGTATGGCGTTGGCGAAGCCAATGTCGTTATCACCGAAGCTATGGCCGGCAATTACGACATCTACTTCCGAGCAGATGATGCCAAGGTATCCGATCCTGTTTGGGAACCTTATGGCGGCCACATCTACCTTCACAAGCTTGCCTAATAACGAATAGTCGTTTCAGGATGACGGGGGAGCGACCCCTCCCCCGTCATCTCCCCATCCTTTATGGAATCCATTAATACCGAGAAGCCAAAACATAACAAGGCCAAGAAAGTCTGGAACATCATCTCTTGGATCTTGGTCATCCTGTTTACCGCTTTCGTCGGATTCCAACTCGTCCAAAAGATTTCCGGGCAAACGATCTATTGGGGAGGTGTTCGTGTCGATGTGGTGTTGACGGACTCCATGTCGGAAAAACATCCCGAATATGCTTCCTTCTTGGAAGGACACGATGACCGACTTCAACCCTATGACCTCACCTATTGCCGGAAAGTGGATGAGAATACTCCTCTTGCGGTATATGACATCGTCATCTTCGATTCACCGATCTATGGGCCTACCATCCACCGGATTGTGGACATCGTGGAACAAGACGGTACCACTTACTATGTAACCCGTGGCGATAAACTCAACACCGTCGACGGGAAATGGTTCCGCAGCAGGATCATCGCCAAGTACGAAGGCTCCACGCCTAAGCTTGGATACGTCGTCTATTTCTTCCGTTCCATTTGGGGAATGGTTGCAATCGAAGGCCTAGTCGCCATCTACGTGATTTATAAAATCGCGACTTACGACAACAAGAAAAAGAACGCAAATGAACAGTAAAAACAAAGCCATAATCATCGCTTTATCCGCAGCAGCGGGCGTCGTCGCCGTTTCTGGTTCTGTTTTTGCTGCTGGTGAATTGCTTGTCAAAGACAATGCGAGCCAATTCGGCGTTCAGATTCAGGCGGGCAGCCTGCAAGACCACTGTGTGAGTTTAGGCCGCGTCGTGAACGAAGAGATGGTTTGGGATGAAATCGCTCTGAGCAAACTCAACAACGAAACCTACGAATTAGCCAATATCTCGTTAAAGAAGGATGACATCTTCAAGATTCGCCTCGAAAGCGATGATTGGCGTGGCTATGACACCGTGAAGTCCTGCGCTTTCGCGACCGACTTCTTTGAAGAGGACGATTCCGGCTACTCGAATATCAAAGTCAAAGCCGACGTCGTCACCCATATCTATATCAACGTGACACCCGAGGATGGCAAATCCATCTGGTTCCAAGAACAAGATCGCGATTATAGCAAGTATGCCGCGACCCTTGGTGGTTCTCCCATCACTTTAGTTGATGACCACGAGGGCGACAAAGGCGGCGATGACTGGGTCTATCAATTCAAAGTTCCCGCGATGCACGCGACCGCAGACCAAGTCCTCGCGTTTACCTACAACGGCAACGCCATCCACCCGCAGGCAAGTGGTGAGACCAACAATATCGCCCGCAACGACTCCACCCAGGCGCTTACGATTAAGAACGAAGCCACCGAAGACCTCTATTTCAAGGTCTATATGCGCGATGGCTACTATACCTATGACACCTGGTATGGCGGATACGTTGCCCCGATTACCGAGCACTACATGTATCTTGAAAGAGGCGGCGATTCCACCCAGGTCGTCATGACCAAGGATCCCGAAAAGGATGAACTCCAGCTTCTCGGCTACGAATTCAAGGCCGGTGATAAGTTCAAACTCGTTTACGATTCCGGCGATTGGCGCGGATTTGACAAAGTCAAAGCTACCAACTTCGTGAATGCTTACTTCGAAGATGATGATTCCGGCAACAACAACTTCTTGGTTAAGGCCGATGTCAAAGTTGATATCTATTTCGCCAAATATGCCGAAACCGAAGGAACCTATGTAGGCAAGTCCATTTGGATTGAAGCCTCTGCTCTCGACACCAGCCTCTTCTCCGCGACTTTGGCTGGCAATCCGATCGAACTCGAAGACGTCACCGCGAGCAAGGGTCCTGGCGATGCTTGGGTCTATCAACTCCATGCCGACATCGAGCACGTCGCCGAAGGTCAGGCGCTTGCCTTTATGTACAACAACCAAGCCATCGCTGTTGCTCCTAGTGGCGGTGAGAACAATGTCGTCGACAACAACGGCCTCAAAGTTGTCAATGATGCCGATAATGTCAATCTTTGGTTCAAAGTGAACCAGGCCAATAAGGGCGAAGATTATTCCTATGACATCTGGCTTGATGGATATGTTTCTCCTACTCCCACCACCAAGACCATCAATTGCAACTTCTCCTCCGTCGATAGCGGTGGTTCCGCCGTCCTCTATGTTTGGGCTTGGAAAGATGGCTCCGAAGGCAGCTGGTACGAAGTTACTGGCGCCTGGGCCAACGCGCAAGTCGTTGTTCCGACCGAAGTCACCGATTTGATTCTTGTCCGTATGAATCCTAGCGGAGCTCCTAGCTGGGATGCAAAGTGGGACCAATCCAACTCCTTGACTTACCAAGCGGATAAAACCTTAACTGGAACTGGCGGCGGTTATAGTGGTGACCTGGCCATCAGTTGGAATTAACAAATGAAGCGAACGCATCCTTCGGGGTGCGTTTTTCTTGCCAGAGAGATTCCTTCCCTTACAATTAGCCTAGTGGAGGTCATTCCTATGGAATCCAATCCCTTTTTTCCTGAAATCCACGGTCGTTTTGCCTTTGGCTGCATGCGCCTGCCCATGAAAGAGGGCGAAGTCGATATCCCCGAATTCCAAAAGATGGCCGATGCCTTTATTGAGGCTGGCTTTAATTACTTCGATACGGCCCATGGTTATTTGGATGGCAAATCCGAAACGGCCATTAAGCAAGTCGTTACCAGCCGTTATCCCCGCTCCTCTTATTTGCTCACCAATAAGCTCTCTGGCAGTTATTTCAACTGCGAAGCGGATATCCGGCCCTATTTTCAAACCATGTTGGATGCCTGCGGGGTAGAGTATTTCGATTTCTTCCTCATGCACGCGATGAATGCCCAAAGCTTTGAGAAATACAAAGCCTGTCGGGCATTTGAAATCGCCTTTGAATTGAAACAAGAAGGCAAGATCCGCCACGTGGGGATGTCCTTCCACGATAAGGCGGCGGTCTTAGACCGAATCCTCACCGAATATCCGCAGATCGAAGTGGTGCAGATCCAATTCAATTACCTCGATTACGACGATGTTTCCATTGAGTCAAGGAAATGCTACGAAGTCTGTAAGAAACATGGCAAACCCATCTTGGTCATGGAACCGGTCAAAGGTGGCCGCTTAGTCAATCTCCCGCCCGAAGGAATGGATGCATTAGCGCGCTGCAACGAAGAACTTGGCGTGAATCGCTCTCCCGCCTCCTATGCCATCCGTTTTGTGGCCTCTTTCCCCGAAATCGCCTGCGTCTTATCGGGTATGTCGAACTATGAGCAGATGGCGGATAACCTTTCCTTTATGAAAGACTTCCAACCCATTAGCAACCGGGAACGCCAAGCCATCGGTGAAGTGGTGGAGGCTTTTGATAAACTGCACCTGATCACTTGCACCAAATGCCGCTATTGCGTGGAGGAAAACCATTGTCCGATGGGCATTGAGATTCCGCGGGTCTTCGCTCTATATAACGCCAAGAAGGCCTTTAACGAATATAACCAAGTCCGATATTACGAAGCCCTCATCGAACAAAGCGGAGCCGCTTCCAGCTGCATCGGATGCGGTGGTTGCGAAGCGGTCTGTCCGCAGCATCTCCCCATCCGCGAATTGCTTGTCGATGTCGCCCGCGAATTCGAAGGCAAATAAGCCTTCCCTTCTTTCCCAATCTCCCCGATATCCGTGCTATACTTAACGTTGAGTTAAGGAGGCGTTTTCGTATGAACATGTGGCATTCGATTAATCCCGATCGGATTAAAAAAGACGAATTCCTCGCCTGCGTGGAGATTTCTAAAGGCAGTAAGAACAAATATGAACTAGATAAGGAATCCGGCGGTTTGATCCTCGACCGAATCCTTTATACCGCGACCCATTATCCCCATAACTATGGCTTCATCCCCAAGACCTTGTCCCGGGATGGCGACCCGTTAGATGTTTTGGTGCTTTGCTCCGAGCCGATGGTGCCCCTTTCCTTAACGATGTGCCGCCCCATTGGGGTGCTCCCGATGGTGGATTCGGGCAAAGACGATGAGAAGATCATCGCCGTCTGCCTCCATGATCCGGTGTATTCGTGCTACCACGAGATCGCCGACCTCCCCCAGCATGTCTCCGATGAAATCGCCCATTTCTTCACCGTCTACAAACAACTAGAACCCGATAAGATCACCGATGTCCGCGCCATGTGCGGGCACGAACCGGCCGAAGCGACCGTACAAGAGGCCATCGACCTCTACAAAGAACGCTTCTGGAGTAAACGTTAATGAAAACTTCATTTCTTTTCTTGGGGGCTTCCGCCCTTCTTGCCTTAGCCGCCTGTAATACCACGCCGAGCCAGAGTTCGGTTTCGAAAGGCACTAGCAGCGAGCCACCACAAGTTTCCTCCTATTCGGCCGAAGTCAGCTTCAGCGAGGATTCCGAGGAAGACGATACCCCGACCCCGATGGATAACACCCACCGGACCTGGTATCAACTCTTGGTCTATTCCTTTGCCGATGGGGCCGGTAACGATGGCATTGGCGATTTCAAAGGAATCGTCGATCACCTCGATTATTTGCAAGACCTCGGGGTAGGTGGATTATGGCTTTCCCCCATCCATCCGGCCGCGTCGTATCACGGCTATGATGTCAAAGACTATGAAGCGGTGAACTCCGTCTACGAAAAAGGCGGCGTTACCTTTGAAAAACTATTGGAAGAATGCCATAAGCGCGATATCAAAGTCGCCTTGGATATGGTCTTAAACCATACCTCCAGCGATCATCCTTGGCGGAACTCCCATCGCGATTGGTATAGTGGCGAAACCGCCTTTGGCGGTGGGATGCCCGACCTTAACTACGATAAGGGCGAATTACGCAAAGAAATCAAACGCATCTGCCGTAACTGGCTTAAGAAAGGGGTCGATGGATTCCGCTGCGACGCCGCGGCTTGGATCTATGGCGGTGGCGGTTCTTGGCAGGTCGAACAGAACACCTTCCAAAAATCCATTGCCTGGTGGAAAGAATGGTCCGCCGATATGCGCGCTGAAAAAGAAGACGTCTATTTGGTGGGCGAAATCTATACCGACCTCCAATATATCGAGCAGTTCTATGATTCCACCATGAACGCCTTTAACTTCTCCGCCTGCTATTGGGCCAGGGACGCCATTAATAACGGCAATGCCGCCAATTGGGTCAACGAAGTGGTCAACCACCAAAATAAGGTGCGTTCCAAATATGCCGGGGCCATCGAAGCCTCCTTCTTATCCAACCACGATACGGGGCGCTTCAAATCGGCCATGAATATCGGCAGCGAAGTCGATTTGAAATTCGCCAATGGCCTCAACGTCATCTCCCCGGGCGGCAGCTATATCTATTATGGCGACGAACTTGGCATGACCGGGTCTTCCAACGGCTGGCAGGATATGTCTTACCGCACCCCGATGCCCTTTGCCAAAGGCCAAACCAAACCGAATAACTACATGGAGGGAAGGGACGCTTCCACCCAAACCCAATCCGGGAAGAGCGCCGACGAAGACGCCAAAAACGCCAACTCCATCTATTCCTATACCGCGAAAGTCGCTCGTTTAAAGAACGAACATCCCGACCTCTATTCGGGTAAGGTTGGTTCCTTAAGCAGCGGTTCGGGCGATATCGGTGCCTATTTCGTCGATGGCCATCATGATTATTTAGTCGTCATCAACGCCGGCAACCAAGTCCGCGAAGTCCAAACCACCGGTGAAGTCGCTTTGGTTGGCGACTTATCCACCAACGGCAAGATCGAAGCCAATGGCGGTTCTTATAAGATTCCCGCCAAGTCCATCATGGTGCTAAGCGCCAAGGGCACCGTCAGTATCAATGGCTCGAGTGCCTCGGGTTCTGGCGATGGCGACGGAGCGGCCTCTTATTCCTTCGATGGCGTCGTCGATGAAAACGGCAGCAACGTCACCCAAGAAGTCAGTGGCGAACTCAAGATCCATTTCTTCAACGCCGAGCAAAACTTCGCCAAACCCACCTGCTACGCCTGGATCGATAACAATGGGCCGAAGTATTTGGGTGGCTGGCCCGGCAGCGAAATGACCAAGAACGGTTTATGGTATGACATCACCATCTCCCATGGTGCCGCTAATGTCATCTTCTCCGATAATGGTGGCAACCAAACCGAAGACCTCCACCGCGAGAAAGCGGGGGAATACTGGTTTGTTCCTTCCAATAATGGTGGATCAAAACTTACCGGCACTTGGTATAAGACCAACCCCAATCCCACCAAGAAATAAGCTCGTCCAAGAGATTTACCCCACTTTGTGGGGTTTTCTTTTCGCCAACAAAAAGCCCCGTGGGTTCGGGGCTGATAGTTGCCGTGAAGATTAGGCGTTATACAAATGCATTTGAGCAGCAGCATCGGTCGGGGCCGCTTTATGACCACAGAAGCTGGATTTATAGTACTCTAAATACACTTTCTGGTTATTGCCCAAATCCACGTAGATTTCGGCAACGCCTTCGGGAGAGATGGTTACAGTCCAATCTTCGCTCTTTGCCGCCGAAGAAGTCGGATCGCCCATGGAAATGGAGTAGTGGGCGTTTTCCGTGGTGGAATCCACATAGCCGACTAATTTGGTTTGACCGGCGCTGATTTTGTAAGTATTTTCGGTAGCATTCTTGGTGAAAAGGAATGAAGTTAGCCCAGTAACACTGTCAATTGATTCGCCGACGAACTGGATTCCGTTACCAACAAGATACCAAGGATAAACGGTGTTGGGATCATCCACTTTCGTCTTTGGGGTGGTCGACATCGCAAAGGCATCGGCGACAAGATAGAAAGAATGCCCGTCGAGATTATTCGCGGATTTGACTAAGGCATTGGTGCCGGGGGTAACGGAAGTGGTGGAACTGGATTGTCCGCCGCCGCCTTGGGATTGTCCGCCGCCTTGGGACGAATCTTGGGAAGAGTTTCCTTCGCCGCCCTGAGAGGAATCCTGGCTGGTTTGGGGGTCTTGGTCGCCGCTAGGAACAAAGACATTCTTCTCGACCCATTCGCCATTGGCCTTGACATAGAACTTGCCACTGGAGAAATCGAGGTAGACGTCATCGTTGGCGCCTAAGGTTTTATCTGGTGCTTTATCGCCACTATAGAAGGCGGGACCGCCGATTTTGGAGTTGGGTGCCCATTTGCCATCTTGCCCTTTGATATAGAGCAAACCGGATTGGATATCGAGGTAGATACCGCCGACTTGGCCAATGTTATCCTTAGGGAGGCCGACACCGGTTAAAACGGCACCGGTCATGGCGCCGCCACCAGTCCCTCCGCTATAGCCACCGCAAGAAGCAAGCAGCGTCATCGCGGCGATCGAGGTCAATAAACGTAACGAAGTTTTCATGGTTTTTCTCGCACCTTGAACCAAGGTGCCCCTTTCGCATCCTTCATTATACGTTCCCCCTTTCCTTAATGGAAACGGAAAGTAGGAAACGGGGCAAAAACGTTTCAACGAAATCATATATAAGAGAATATGTAAGTAATAAAAAGAAATTGTGGATAAGCACACGGATAGTATCTTGGACCATCTAATCTTATGCTTTCTATGCCACCGTTTCAGTTCAAATTCTCAAAACGCGCGTTTGCCTGCACTCGCCCTATGCGTATAATAGGAATGTTAAGGACTTTTTCGCTTCAAAGCGGGAAAGAAGAGGGAACAACTATGAAACCATTTGTGAAGACGATGACCGCAATCGCGGTTTTGGCCATGCTTGCTGGATGCGATGTTTCATCCTATACCGGCGGCGGATCCAAACAAGACAGCAATCCGGGCGAATCCACCCAAGGTCCCAAGGGTGACCCTGGTAAGGACGGCACCTCCTTCTATTCGGGCAATGGCGTCCCCACCGGCACCACCTATCAATCCGGCGACCATTATCTGGATTTGAATAATGGCGATGTCTATGTTTTCCGCGATGGCGCTTGGGTGAAAACCGGCAACATCAAAGGCCCCAAAGGCGACCCCGGCGAAAACGGGACCGATGGCCAAGACGGCCAAGACGGCAAAGACGGCAAAGATGGGAAAGACGGCCAGAATGGCGAAGATGGCGAAGATGGCATCGACGGTCAAGATGGCCAAGATGGCGCTCCCGGACAAAGCTTCCTCAACGGCAAAGGCGCGCCTTCTCCCGAACTCGGCAAATCCGGCGATACCTATTTAGACTTAGATACCCTCGACCTTTATGTCAAATACGACGAGGAATGGACCTATGAGACCAGCCTCCGTTATCGTTCCCTTACCAGTCTCAAAGTCCTCCTCGAAGGCGAAACGATCGAAGACGGCGCCCAGCTTTCTCGCAAAGCCGGCAGCGCCCTTAAATTAAGCTGGGAAGTCAATGCCGGTGCCCGCGACGACGTGATCGTCGAAGTCGAAGGAGCCGCCTATGACGAAGAAACCCACCTTCTGACCTTACCCGATGAAATCGGCGAAGAGATTTCGGTCCAAGTGACCACGGTGGCCAAAGAATCCGCCACCATGAAGCCGATTTCGATGGCCTTCGCTGTATTAACCGCGGCCACGACCATCGACGATTTGTTCAATCTGGCGGAAGAGACCCAAATTGATGACCTTTATGGCGTCGTCAAAGCCAAAGACAGCAAAGGCTTCGTATTGGCTGACCATAGCGGCAATTCTGCCCTCGGCGGTAGCACCGTTTATGTCGCCATGGAGAATAACGAAGCCGTAGTGGGGCAATATACCCGCGTCGAAGGCGTTTATACATTCGCAGGCCACGAAGAGGGCCATCCCGGCCACGTCGAGGCTTCCGCGATCGAAGCCATCAGATTTATGGATCTCGAATTGGAACCCCTTCCTTTGGTCACGAGACCTAATCCGATTTTTAATACTTCCTTCCTTAACGAAGTCACTTACGCCTTTATGGCCATCACCGTCGAAGACGATGGTGGGACCATGGAATATCGTGGATATGAAGCTGATCCCGGCGTGGCAGACTACGAATTCGTCTGGGAAGGTTTGCCCCAGGAACCGGGGGATTATATCGTCACCGGTTATGTTTATGCCTTCGACGAATCGAGCAAAGTCGTTTCGATGATCGCCGAATCCGCGGATTCGCTGCTTGGCATCCAAGGGGAGGATTCCTTAGCCATCGGCGCCGTAGACTCCTATACCGCGGTGCTCCCGTCGCGTCTACAAGCCCTCATTGAGGAAGCGCCGGAAGAAGCGCTCCCGTATCTCTTTGTTTGGTCCTTGCGCGATGAAGACGAGGGCAAAGCCACCATCGATGAAAATGGTAACGTCACCGCGTTAGCGGAAGGGGAAATCGAAATCACCTTCACCTTCGCCACCATCTATTCCGTGAAGAAAGTGGTGGAGATCGTCGCGGTCCCCGTCACCGAATTCTCCGCGACCATGGAAAAAGCGCATCTCTATGTCGGTGAGCAAGATGCCGTCTTAAGCTCGGGCATCACCGTCAGCGTCAACCAAGGCGCCAGCAAGGAATATGCCTATGCCTTCTATTCCGATGAACAGGGGCAACATCCCTTATCCATCGATGATGCGCCGGTCACCTTAGTCGATAACCAAGGCGTCATCTCCATCGAAGCCAAAGGCTCGGCCCAAGATCCGGTCTATGGTAAGTGCTATCTCCAATTCACTTCGAAGGGTAACACCAAACTCAAGAGCGATATGCTTGATGTCAGCGTCTACGCCTACAAGCACATCGATGAAGTGGTGGCCACTTTCTCCGGGGCTGAATTCCAAGGAGAAGCTGATCCTAGCGTTGCCAAACACTATTTCATCAAACCCGTTACCAAAGATGGCGTTACCGTCAACATTGAGGGTTTGAATTCCTATTTCTATGAGAATTCCAGTATGTCTTTGTGGTCGGGCGATACCTTAACCATTGATGCCAAGCGCGACATTACTGCCGTCGAATTCGTATATAACGACAAATACGGTACGTTATCTTCCGATGTTGGAGAAATGACAGATTCCATGAACTGGGTAGGCAAAGGACAGCACCTCGAGTTCCAACATAATGGCAAGAATGACATTCGTTTCTCTGAATCCTCCATCATCGTCACCTTAGGTGAAGTGAATGATTTCTATATCCCGGCTGCCGTCTTGCTCCAAGCCGATTCCCGTTTCTCTATCTTGGATAAGAACAATCAATCTTATGAGCTTCCTGAGATCGCCAAAGAAGGCGATGTCATCGAATTCAAGCTAACAACCGAAGAAGAACACCTCAACCCGGTGGTTACCGTCAATAACCAGCCTTTAGAAGCGGTGGAAGGCGTCTATTCCATCACCATCGAAGGCGATACCTCCATTGCCATCTCGGGTCAAGAAGAAGTGGCCCACGCCGTTACCGTCAGTGCCGAACACGCCACGGTTACTCCGAGCATTGCCGGTGATCACTATGCCGGTGAGCAGCTCCAATTCCACGTCGATGCCGACGAAGGCTATTCTCTCGTCAGCGTCAAAGTTGGCGAAACGCCGTTAACTCCCGATGGCCAAGGCCTCTACACCTATGTCATGGGTGAAGAAGCGGTGACCATCACCGTGACCACGGAAGCCAAACAAGGCATCCAAGTCGGACCGAAAGAGGGCAGCCATTACACCCTTGCCAACGTCTCCGGTAGCTATGTTGGCGATGATGTTTCCTTCGATGTCGTCCCCGAATCGGGTTATGTCGTCGATTCCATCACCATCAATGGTGTCCAACAACAAGTCAGCCCGTCGAACCACTATGTGGTTAACAATGCCCAAGGCGACGTGAACGTCGTGGTGACGATGAAGGAAGAATCCGCTGCAACCTCGGTTACCTTCCAAATGGCCGGCGATAAGTTCACGGTGGTTAATTCCGGACCTCAAGTCGTCGATGGCTATGCCACGATTGATAAAGGCAGTAATTTCTGGATTGCGGTCAAAGCCGACGCTGGCTATCGCATCGTCGATATCACCATGGGTCAAGCCTCGATCTTTGATCAATTCGTCTTGGACCAGACCACCGATAGTTATGGTTGCACCTTCGAAAAAGTCCAAGAAGCCGCGGTTATCACCGTGGTAACCGAAGCACTTCCGGTTCTAGACATCCTCGCCGATACCCATGAGGTGACCGTGAATGACACCATTCAACTCAGTTTAGGCGTTACGAACGAAAAGCAAGGTGCCGTGGTCACTTGGGGCATCAAAGATGATGATTACAAGGACAACGCCACGATCGATCAAAACGGCGTGTTAACCGGTAAAGTCGCCGGTATCGTTAACGTTGAGGTCTCTTATACCTACGATAATTTGACGGTTACTAAAGAAGAGACCTTCACGGTGATCCCGGCAGAATCTGGCGGGAAGACGATCCCCCAAGGTGGAATCACCTTCACGGTTGGTAACCTCGTCGGAAAGGCTTATGCCGATAACAAGAATAAAGCAATCGCTCTTGGGGATATCGCAGCCACTCTCGATCCGGGAAGCTACGGTATCATCATGAACCAAAATAACCAATACTACACTGCGGCTAACGGTGGAACACAATGCCTCCAGTTCAAGGGTTCTTCTGGCAACGTTTCCATCGCCATCACCGATGAGATCGCCAGCGCAAATCGAGTGAGAATAATCTATTTGTCCGATAACCACTCTAGCTTGGATAAGTATCTGACGGTTAAATATGGTGATCAGACTGCCCAAGCAAGCCTCGGCAACATTGTCGACACCGACTACAACGCAAATAAAGACAAGACCAAAAAAGTTTGCACTAGAGAAGTGGTCTATGATTTAAGCAAGTTGAAAGATCAAACCATTTCCTTCGTTAATACGAATTCCATGGTTATTGTTGGAAGCATCATTATCGAATAGGTTCTAACAGATTAGCGGGCTCTTCTTACAGAGTCCGCTTTTTTGTTTGTAAATTCCTTGCAACTTCTCGCCCACAAGCGTGCTTGCTACGCGTATAATGAGGTGTCAAACACTTATCGACGGCTTTTTCGTCTAGGCTAAGGTGAAATGGCTTTCGATAGAAGGGAACCAACTATGAAACCATTTCTGAAAACCCTGACTGCCCTTGCGGTCATTTCGATGTTAACCGGCTGCCAAGTGATGAATACAGCCGATGCCTCGGGCATCGTCCCGCCCGGTCCCACCGGGGCCACCGGGGATGTCACCAAAGGTGATAAGGGCGATAAGGGGGATAAAGGCGACACCGGTAACTCCGTCCTTAACGGCAAAGGTGCGCCTAGTGCCAGCTTAGGGAAGGATGGCGACTCCTATATCGATTTGAATACTTGGGATTTCTATACCAAGGCCAATGGGGTCTGGACCAAATCCGGAAACATCAAAGGCGGCGAAGGCCAAAAAGGCGATGCCGGAGAGGATGGCAAGGATGGCGAAGATGGCAAATCCGGCAAAGGCATCGCCTCGATTACCTTAGACCAAAACCATTCCACCGAAGCGGTCTCCACCTATATCATCACCTATAGCGATCAGACCACCTCTTCCTTTGAAGTCCGTAACGGGGCCGATGGTTCCACCCCGGAAATTGGATTAAGCGAGAATTACCGCCTCACCGTCAATGGCGAGGAAGTGGGGGAATCCCTTCAGGGTGCCGAAGGCGTGGGCATTGCCTCCGTCTACGTCAGCAAAGACGCCAGTGGCAACACCGTATTGACCTTCTACTATACCGGCGGCAAGCAAGCCCAAAGTTTCACCGTCTATAAAGGCGATAAGGGCGACGATGGCCGTGGCATCTCCATGATCTTGGAAGATACCCAGGCCTCCGACGAAACCAAGACCGTTTATACCATCTACTATACCGATTCCACCAAGACCTCTTTTGAAGTCCACCATGGCCAAGACGGGCAATCCCCGGTCGTTGGCTTAAGCGAGGACTATCGCCTCACCGTCAACGGCCAACCCGTCGGCACCTCCTTAAAAGGCGAAGCCGGCAGCGATGGCGAAGATGGGGCGGGCATCGAATCCATCGGCGTCAACTACGATAACGACGGCAATACTGTTTTGACGATTGCCTTTGATGACGATCGTCCCGACCAAGTCGTCACCGTCTATAAAGGCGATAAGGGCGAGGATGGCGTCTCCATCGTCTCCGTCACCAAAGTGGGGGAGACCGACCAGAATGGTCGCGATACCTATCAAATCACTTATTCTTCCGGCGACCCCACCGTCTTCTATGTCCAAAACGGCCACGATGGCCATAGTCCTGAAGTCACCGTCAACCAAGAGGGCTACCTTTGCGTCGACGGCATCTCCACCGGCACCAAGGTCAAAGGCGAGAAGGGCGACCAAGGCGAACAGGGACAGGCAGGGGCCAAAGGCGTTGGCATCGCCGATGTGACCTATCAGATTTTGGCCAACGGCAATACCCAGATCACCTTCGTCTATGACGATGATCCGCAGAATCCGACCACCAAGCAGGTGATCGTCGAGAAAGGCGCCCAAGGCCAGACCGGGGCCACCGGCAACGGCATCGCCGGCATCGCCTATACCTCTTCCAGCGGCTTAGTCGATACCTATACCATTACCTATACGGATCAAAGCACTTCGACCTTCACGGTGAAAAACGGGGCGAATGGCCAAGACGGGCATAGTCCTGAAGTCACCGTCAACCCCGAAGGCTACCTTTGCGTCGATGGCATTTCCACCGGCACCAAGGTCAAAGGCGAGAAGGGCGACCAAGGCCAAACCGGGGCAACCGGGGTTGGCATTGCCGATGTGACCTATCAGGTTTTGCCTAACGGGAACACCCAGATCACCTTCGTCTATAACGATGATCAAGAGAACCCGACCACCAAACAGGTGATCGTCGAGAAAGGCGCCCAAGGCCAGACCGGGGCCACCGGCAACGGCATCGCCGGCATCGCCTATACCTCTTCTTCCGGTCTGGTCGATACCTATACCATTACCTATACCAACCAAACCACCTCGACCTTCACCGTCAAAAACGGGGCGGATGGCACCTCCATCTCTTTCGCGGGTCAGGCCTACGCCAAAGACAAAGATACCCATACCGTCAATGACATCGTGGATGTCCTCTATAGCGATGAACTCTATGAACAGCCCATCGAAGGCTATGACACCGGGGATGGCTATCTCGTCGACGGTTACCTCTATATCGCTAGAGCCGACGGCAAATTCGTCTGCGCCGGTTTAATCAAAGGCGATAAGGGCGATAAGGGTGATAAACCCGTTCTCACCATCAATGACGATGGTTATTGGTGCGTCGATGGCGTCTCCACCGGCGTCAAAGCCCAAGGCCCTGCGGGTGCAAACGGCCAAGATGGCCAGGATGGCGAAGATGGAGTGGGCATTGCCTCCGTCACCTATGAAACCGATGGCCTCACCGGCAATACCCGTGTGATCTTCCATTTGACCGATAATTCCGAGCAGGCCGTGATCGTTGCCAAGGGCAATGACGGAGCCCCAGGTCAACAAGGCGCAGATGGCAAACCCGGTTATTCCGTCCGCTGCGGCGAAGGAGTTCCTTCCAATATCCCCGAAGCGATCCTCCATGATCTCTATATTGATATCTCCACCGGAGACCTCTACGAGTTAACTTCCTCTGATGATGTCCAAACCTGGACTTTGAAGGGCAGCCTCAAAGGCCAAGATGGCCAAGCGGGTCAGCGTGGTCTCTCCGTCTTCTCCGGCAACACCGGTCCTGGAGCGGGCGAATACCTCGAAGGTGACCTTTATATCAACACCTCCACTGGTGATCTCTTCCGTTACAATGGTTCTAACTGGGATGAAGCCGGTCTCTGCCTTAAGGGTAAAGACGGTTCCACCCCGAATGTGGAAGTCGGCCAAGACGGCTTCTTGTATATCGACGGTTCGAAGACCGTCAAAGTCCAAGGCGAGACCGGCGCCACCGGCAAGGGCATCGCCTCGTTTGCCCTAGACGAGAACTTCGAAGGTCCGGGCAAACGTTATGTTTTCACCTATACCGACGATACCACGAGCGAATTCATTGTCTTAGACGGTGAGAAGGGCCAAGATGGCACCTCCTTCCGCAATGGTCGTGGTAATCCCAACGACACCCACGTTGCCGGTATCGTTGGCGATTCCTATGTCGACTTAGATACTTGGGACTTCTATACCCTCGGCAATGAAGGCTGGGTCTATGAAGGCAATATGCGTTATGACAACGTGGCCTCTTTGAACGTCACCGGTATCACCGAAGCAGCGGGCATCGTCGAATTAAAAGTGGGGCAATCCTACAACTTAACCGTCGAGATTCTCCCGCTAGACGCCAAGCAATCCTATGACGTCGTTTCCAGCAATCCTAACTTATTAAGCGTTGACGGTAGCCGCATCACCGCGAATGCCTTAACCGAACTCAATGGCGAAGTCACCTTGACCGTTACCACCAAAGGCAAAGACGCCTCTGGTCAAGCGAAGTCCAAGGTCTTCCATATCCATATCGTCTCGGTTAAGATTGCCGACCTCGTCGTCAATACTTCCGTTGCCAATCTTGCTGGCACCGTTGTGGCCAAGGATACCCAAGGGTTCTTACTCTACGATAAAGCCGACTATATCTATGTCGCCGCTTCGGGCGAAGAGCTGGCGAAAGCCGAACTCAACCATTCCGTGATGGTCTCGGGCACAGTCGTAGCCGCCAAATCTGCGGGCAACCTCAAGATTAATGCCTCCAACGTGCAGGGCAGTGAGGTCGTCGAACAAGATACCTTAGCCCCGATTGTAGTGGATTATTTTGATGATACCTACGCCACCGACTGGTTGGTTTCCTTCGATAATAGCGACGTTAAGAAATATGATTTTGAGTCCTATGTCGTGACTGCGAATGAGAACGGAGTCGTGACCTTAGCCAGTTATCCTGAACTGCCACGGCTCACCGTCTATGGCGATTATCCGTGGACCTCTGGTCAGCATTTCCATTTCGTTGGATATGTCTATGACATCAATACGGACTCCACCCCCAATATGGCTTCCTTCGTCGTGACTTCTTGGTATGAAGTCGCCGTCGAATCGGTGGCCATTAAGCGCGACACCGCCTATGTTGACGCGGTTGCCATTGCCGGTGGCGACAGTGTTACCTTAGAAGCCTATCTACTTCCCGCCTATCTCAACGACAGAACCGCGGATTGGTATGTCAACGATCAATTGGTCGCAAGTGGTGTTGGTGGTTATACCTTCAATGGGACCGCAATCGGCGAGTATCAAATCACCGCGAAAGCCCATGCTGATCCTAGCAAGTCCAAAACCATTACGGTCACCGTCGATTATGCCGTTCCTAGTGGTATCGAAGGTGCTCCTGAATCTTTGAATCTCGCTGATGGCGTATCTGGGGATTTGGATTTGAGCTTTACCAATGCCCAATATGTGAATTCGCAAGATTATGCCTTCATCTTTGAAAGCAGCAATCCGAACGTTGTGACGGTCGATGACGACGGTCATTATCAAGCGGTTGCCCATGGTGATGCCAAGATTACCGTCACCGTGATCGATTCCGACCTCAATCCCGTGGCCGGCTGCTCGGTGGAAATCCCCGTGAGTGTTGCTTACGCCGAACTGAAAACGAATCTTATCGCTGTCTCCCTCCATGAGGCGGAAGTCCTCGATGATGCGATTATTTGGGACGAACAGTTAACCGCCCGTGCGATTGACTTCACTTGGAATCAAACCAATGTCGACAAAACCATCCAGTCCATCATTGCGGATAACAATGTCCTTGCCGTTGGTCAGGATAACAAGGTTGCGATCACCTCTTATGGAGATGGTTGGATCGAAGTGACCTATTCCAATGGCGAAAAGGTCCAATATGACTTTGCAATCCGGGCGAAACGGCAAGTGGAAGCTCAGCCTGTAACTGTAAGTAAAACTTATTCTGAAATTGCGGAAGCTAATGGATGGGCAAGAACGGACGATATTGATTCGTTTATGTTGGATAAAGCCATTGGAGTTTCTTTATACAGTGCCGATGGTAGTAATCACGCAAAGCTTTACGACGACCTTCGAGTTTATGGTAAATCCGGAAAAACCGAGGGGGGGATTACCATTTCTGCCGCTGAGAACAACGTGATTAATTCGATAACGCTAACGTTCGAACTCAAAAATGTTACGGCTTTCCCTGTATCTTCTGGAACGGCGGTGGCGATTGACGACAGCTCCGTTTCATATTTGATGACTTCTAGTGGAAGCGGTAACGGACAGCTAAAAATAAGCGAAATATCTGTTACCTATACTCCGTCTTCGGGCGGTGGCTACGAAGCTTACTTGCCAACCACCATCGCAAAAGAATCCGTTGATGGTGTTACCATCGAAATCTCTGATGAAAAAGTGGGCTATGTCAAAGATGACGTTATCTCTTTCAATTTGGAGTATGATTCCGAGATTTATAAACTCGGAACTGTCAGCGTTCTCAATGGTGAACAGCCTTTGGAGCTTATTCGCCAAGGAGACATCTATTCTTTCACCGTTCCAAACGAAGGACTGAACCTTCGCATTGTTGTCGACGCTTCTGCAATCGTGTATCACGCGATTACCATCCAAGGGAATAAGGCTGGTTCCTACCTACTCACTTTTGACCCGGAGATTGTCAACTATAACAAAGTCCGCGAAGCCAACGGTCTCCACTTCACCGTGAGCCCCGTTGGCGATTATCGGATTGTGAGTGTTCGTCTCGACGGAAGCGAGGGTGAAATCCTTACTCCTGTCGATGAAATCTACACCATTGATTTGGATGCCGACAAGACTATCTATGTGATCACCGAAGAAGTGGTGCATGTTGATGTGACTTCGGTTACCTTAAAGAACGGTCAGGCAGATGCTGGTGCAAGTGCCACGATTGCCAAAGGATCCAACTTGGCGTTGACTGCTGAAGTTGGACCGGAAGACGCCACCAACAAGAACGTCGTTTGGTCGACCTCCAACGCAAGTGTGGCCACCGTCACTAATGGAACGATCCAAGCCATTGGCATCGGAACCGCAACCATCACCGTCAAGAGTGCCGAAAAAGCAGATATTCTTGATACCATCGAGATTACCGTTGAATATGCCAAACTCGTCGATGACGACATGAATGGTACGTTCACGGATATCGCGTTGGAAATCGATAGCGACCCCGCGAACCCGATCAATGCCACGATTACCAACGCGAATGCCGAACAAGGCGTTACCTACGTGTCTAGTGATACGAATGTCGTCGAGATCAATGGCGATGGCAAACTCGTTGCCAAAGCTTTAGGTTCGGCTACGATTACCGTCACCAGCGTTGGTGAAAAACAAGGTGGTGGACATGTCGTCAAAGTCGTGAATGTGACCGTGCAGAATACGTATGGTACGGAACTTCATCCGCTGACCGAAGCCGAGATTATGGCAAGAGCAGTGGCTTACGATAGCACGACGGCATCGACCAAAGATTATTACGCTACGGGCGTCGTGACCAAAATCACCACCAATAAGAGCGATGAAAGGAATAATTATTTCTTCTCCAACGACTTTGAGTGTTATAAAGCATCTTTTGGAGCCGGGGTGACTTCGGTTTCTGAGGGAGACACGATTATCGTCAAAGGAAAAATCAAGAAATTTGGGTCTTCTCCGGTCGTTTATGAATTTGATGCTGGCTGCGAAATCATCGCGGTTCAAGAAGCCCCATACAATCCGACCATTGAAGTCACTTCGGCCGATAGTGTATCAGTTGGCAAAACGCTCGCTTTGACTGCAACCGTCAGCAAAGAAGGTACGCATGCCTCTTGGACCTGGGAAATCGTGAGTGGTGGAGACTATGCCTCTCTCGACGGATCCGCTTTGACCGGTGTTGCAGAAGGCACTGTCACCGTTAAACCCACTTATCATTGTGATGAAGGTGATTTTGAGGGGGAAAGCACTGCTAT
>JAFTDF010000039.1 GCA_017454295.1 Bacilli bacterium | reverse complement strand
GTCATCATCCTAGATATGCTCAAAACCGTCATTCCCTTCTATGTCTTTTGGGCAATCCTCACCTATTCCGGCCTGAAAGAGTTCATGATTTGGGAAAACGGCTATAACGCCGCCCCGCTTTACTATTGGGGATCGGCTCTATTTGCCGCGCTTGGCCATTGCTTCTCGGTTTTCCTCAAGTTCAAGGGCGGAAAAGCCGTCTCTTGCTTCATGGGCGTCAACGTTTTGACCAGCTGGATCGAGTTCATCTTCGCCGGATTCACCTTCCTAGGCGTGGCCAAAGCATCCAAATACATCTCGCTTTCTTCCATCGTCGCCGGGATCGTCGGAACGGTGACCGCTTGGGTCATTGCGATCATCGCAGTTTCCGTGCCCTGGAATCCCCATTGGCTCACCTTTATGTTCGGTCTTGAATCCGCCCCGTTCCTCGGCATCGAATTCGCCGTCGTCGATACCTTCGTTTCCGCCCTTTTGATCTTCCGCCACAAGGCCAACATCAAACGGCTCGCCGAAGGTACAGAAAACATCAACCCCTTCTCCAAAGCAGCAAATTAGTTATTAATTAGTAGTTTTTAAACCTTGTGAATTAGACATCGTGAAAAATTCATGGTGTCTTTTTTCTTTCGATAATGACTTGGTTTTTCGTTGACAAAATCAATAAGTACTTTTGACAAATCATCTTTTTTGGATTCGATGATCGATTTTGGAATTTTGCAAAAGTCGAAAACGCTAGAAACGCCTTCTAAGCAACGGGAAGAGGTCTCCCCTACTGCTAAGCCATCGCCGAGGCTGGCGGCCCTGAGAACGCGTTTTTCCCAGGTTTCCATTCCCTTGTTTCCGGCGGCCAAAGCAGGCGGATGGATCGCGCAAAAATAGGGAAAAGAAAACGGCCCGTTTCCAGGCCGTAGTTTCCACTAGTTTATTCCAGGGCAATGAGCAACGGATAGACCGTTTGCATCCCCTCGATCTCCATCAGTTCGAGATCGGGGTATTCTTTGCTGAGGAAGTTACGGAAGGCTTCCTTATCTTTGTCGGTCGCATCAAGACCATAGAAGACGGTGATAACGCTTTTCTCGTCGATGTCCTCAATGCCAGCGAACATCTTTCGTACCGCTTCGATCATCGTCGGCTCCGAGGCGAGCAGCTTGCCTGAGGCAATGCCCATATAATCGCCGCCTTTGATTTCGATGCCGTTATTCGAGGAATCATGGACCGCGGGACAGACCTCGCAGGCGGTGAGCCCATCGATCGCTTCTTGGATCGTGGTGAGGTTTTCCTCAAGGGTCATGTTATCGAAGTCCACCATGGGAATGGCGGAATAGGCCTCTAGGGGCGATTTGGAGTGGATGATGGTGACTTGGCTATCCCGATATAAGGATGCGGCTTGTTCGGCCGTTAGAATGACGTTGGAGTTATTGGGGAAGACGATGATATGGTCGGCATTGACCGCTTCGAAGGCCGTGGTGAAATCCGCGGCGGAAGGATTCATCGTCTGGCCGCCATTAACGCAATAGGCGACGCCCATATCCTGGAACAAGGCGGCGATGGCTTCGCTTGGCGCCACCGAGATGATGGCGAAGCGCTTCCGAGGACCGCTTTGCTGGAGCTCCTTTAAAAGGACTTCCTGATGTTGGATGGACATATTCTCCATCTTGAAGGTCACGAATTCGCCGAACTTTTGGGCATAGGCGATGGCTTTGCCCGGGCGTTTGGTGTGGACGTGGACTTTGACGATGGTCCCGTTTTGGACGGCGACGATCGAATCCCCGATGGTAGAGAGGTAATCAATCATATCCTGAAGAACAAAGTTCTTCGGCCCATCCAAGGACTTCAAAAGCTGAAGGATGAATTCGGTGCAATAGCCGTAATCGAGCACGCTATCTTCGTCGAAGGGGATGTCCCCTTGGGTGGAGACGGCGGGCGTCGGACCATTAAAGACCGAGTCTTCGACGTCTTCGCCTAAGAAGAATTTACGGAAGCCGTTGAAGATCGATAAGATCCCGGCTCCCCCACTGTCGATGACGCCGGCTTCTTTTAAGACGGCTAAGAGATTGGGGGTGTTGTCCAAGCTTTTGGCCATCACGGGAACCACGAACGCGAACAAGGATTCGAAATCCTCGAATTCGGCGTGGTCCTTCGCGGCTTCGGCGGCTTCCCGGATGACGGTAAGCATTGTGCCTTCCACCGGCTTGACGACGGCCTTATAGGCTTTGAGTTTGCCCTCTTGGAGGGCGGCGACGAAATCCGCGGGGGTAGCGCTCTTTTTCCCCTCTAAGCCTTTGGCAAAGCCAGAGAAGAATTGAGAAAGGATGACGCCCGAGTTCCCACGGGCGCCAAAGAGCATCCCATTGGCTAAGGCGCTGGCCAAAGAGGAGATGGATTCTTCCTTGGCCGATTTCAACGCCGAAATGCCGCCATTGAAGGTGGCGGTCATATTGGTCCCGGTGTCGCCATCGGGAACGGGAAAGACGTTCAAGTCATTGATACGTTCGCGATCGAGCTTGATGGCGCGGAAACCAGTCTCAAGCATCGAGACGAACGAGGCGGGTGATAGGGTATTCATGGTTCCCTATCGCCTCAGATGGTCACTTCTTTGCCGTAGACGTAGGTGATGACGGTACCCGGGCCGCTGGAAGCGCCGATGATCGGGCCGGTCGGACCGATGTGGATGGCTTTAGGCTTGCCGAGTTTGAGGATTTCCTCTTTGACGAATTCGGCGCCTTCGAGGTTATCCGCGTGGCCGATCCAGATTTCTTTGTTTTCGACGTCTTCGGCGGCTTCGACGGTCAAGCGAGCCACTTCGGACCAAGCTTTCTTCTGGCCTTTGACTTTGATGTTGGCCAAGTTCTCACCAGCCCGGTTGGAGATGATGATGGGCTTCACGGCGAGGAGGTTGCCAAAGAAGGCGCTGCCGGCGGAAACGCGGCCAGCTTGTTTGAGGTATTTCAAGGATTCGACGGTGCCAAATTGGTTGAATTTCCATTTATTGGCATCGAGCCATTGATAGATTTCGTCGATGGATTTGCCTTCCGCACGCATTTTGGAAGCACGGATGGCCATTTCGCCTTGGGCATAACCGGAGATCGTCGGATCGAAGCAGATGATGGTACGGCCCGGATATTCGACGCGGAGCTTGGTGGCGATGACTTCGGCGGCACGCACGGAGGCGGAAAGGGCGCCCGAGCAAGCGATATAGAGGATGTCTTCGCCTTTGACGAGGGCCTTGCGGAAGTTCTCCTCAATCACCGGGTTGGAAACCTGGGAGGTGTAGATTCGCTTGCCGTTACGCATGATTTCATAGAAATCGTGGAGAGAGTAGCCCTGATCGTAGTCGAGGGAAGCGATGATCTGCTTGTCGTCGACGGAGACGGTCATGGGAAGATAATCGATATCGAATTCGTCCCGGAATTCCTTTTGGAGATCGCCGGTGCTATCGATGAAAATATGGATTTTGGACATAAAATTTTACCTCTGGATGATTACATCATCGAGTTGTTTTTCTTCATGGAATTCATGACTTGGCGGATTTGGGCTTCGGAAGGTTTGCGTCCCATCGAGCGGAACATGGCACGGATGGCCGCTTCGTTGATGGGGGGATTCTTCTCGAGCGCTTTCTTAAAGACATAGCGGGAGACGAAGAAGCCAACGACCAAACCGATGATCAAGGCCCCGATGACGAGTCCAAACCAGCCGGCATCCCAGCCGAAATAGAAACGCATGATTAGGCCCTCCCGTCGTATTTGCCGGTGGTGGTGTCGACGGAGATCTTTTCACCGTTTTCGATGAAGAGGGGGACGCGGAGCTTCAAGCCGGTTTCGAGGGTGGCGTCTTTGGAGCCGCCGTTGGAGACGGTGTCGCCACGGACGCCCGGTTCGCATTCGACGATTTGGAGGACGACCTTGGCGGGGAGCTGGACGTCGAGGATTTCGCCTTCGTAGCTCATCATGGTGACTTCGCTATTGGGGGCGAGGAAGGGGATGATATCAGCATAGGTGGCCTTGGGGAGTTCGACCTGTTCATAGGTTTCGCCATTCATGAAGACCAAGGTTTCGCCGCCATCATAGAGATATTGCATGATGGATTTGTCGACGTGGATGTCTTCCACGCCATAGCCCGAGTTGCGGGCGAGTTCGGTGATGGCACCGGTGCGGAGGTTCTTGACTTTGACTTTGGCGACCATCTTACGCATGGCGGTCTTGTTCAAGAGGATGTCGATGACCCGGTAGAGGTTTCCTTCGTCGATGAAGTAATTGCCGGGACGGAGTTCGGTAACGTTGATCATGGGAATTTTCCTTTCGTATTTGCGCTTACGCGCCGTGATTATATTACATATAAAGGCTAAGGAAAAGAAAAAGCGCCGTCAAAGCGCCATAAATCCCGACGATTCGTTATTCTCCCAGGAAACCGTGGGCGATTTCAAAGGCAATTTCGGTGGGCTTGCCATGGCCCGGATAGACCTTCGTCGCTAAGGGAAGTGCCTTTAATTTGGCTAAGCTCTCACGCTGGAAGCGCGGGCAGGAACCCGGTAAATCGCTGCGCCCAATGGAGAGGCGAAACAAGGTATCGCCGGAAAAGAGAATGCCTTCGTCTTTTAGGTAATAGCAAAGCGACCCGCCGGTATGGAAGGGCGTGGCGATCGTTTGGATGGCAAAGGGGCCGATTTTCATTGCTTCCCCACCACTTAGCGTCTTTGGCTCGATTTTATCGAGAACGAAGGGTTTCCCAAAGAAATCCTCGCCGAGATTCAATCCGGGATCACGCAGATAATCCGCGTCGCCCGCCCCAATATATACGGGCACATCTAGGGAAAGGTCGCCCAATCCCATGATATGGTCGTAATGGCCATGGGTCAGGAGCACCGCAAGCAAGGATAAACCGTGCTTTTCCAAATAGTTTTCTAGCGTCTTGCCCCGAATCCCCATATCGAAAACGAGGGCGGATTTCCCGTCGTGAAGAACATAGGTATTTCCCATGTTTCCGTTTTCGAAGGTGATGATTTCGGGCATAAAAAAGCGGACCGAAGTCCGCATCCAAGGCTATTTCTTTTCCTTGTGGAGGGTCATCTTCCGGCACTTGGGGCAGTACTTGGAGATTTCCATCTTGACCGGATGGGTCTTCTTGTTACGGGTGGTGATGTAATTTTCTTCGCCACATTCGGTGCACTTTAAGATGACTTGATCACGTTTTTTGGTCGCCATTTTTTCACACTTCTTTTTTCGCAGGTGCTATCCTAACATACGCAGGAACTTATTTCCAATAAAAATTATGATGACCCTTCGCAAAGATACTCGTCCCGTAACCTTAGGAGGCCTCCGCCTCGGTGGGCAAGAACGCATTTTGATCCAATCGATGTGCAACATCAAGACCGCCAAAACCGGAGAAGTCGCCGCCCAAATCAACCGCTGCGCCGCCCTGGGCGCGGATTTGATGCGCGTCTCGATTCTCGATGATGAGGATGCTGATTCGATCCCGGCCTTAAAAGCGGCCACCTCAATCCCCTTAGTCGCCGATATCCATTTCCGGGCCGACCTCGCCTTGAAGGTCATCGCCGGTGGGATCGATGCCGTGAGAATCAATCCGGGGAACATCGGGGACGAAAGCAAAATCAAAGCCGTCCTCGACGCGGCCAAAGCCAAGCATATCCCCATCCGCATCGGCGTCAACGGCGGCTCCCTCGATGCCTCGTTAGACCCCAACTTAACGCGAGGAGAAGCGTTGATCGCATCGGCGAAAAAGCATGTCGCCATCTGCGAAAAATTCGATTTCCATGACCTGGTGATTTCCTTGAAGGGCTCCTCGGTGAAAGAAACCGTCGATGCCTATCGCCTCGCCGCCGAAGCCTTTCCTTATCCCTTGCATTTAGGCATCACCGAAGCCGGGCCGATGGAGACGGGCCTGATCCGTTCCGCGGCCGGGCTCTCCCCTTTGCTTTTAGAAGGCATCGGCGACACCATCCGCATCTCCTTAAGCGAAGATCCGGAAGAGGAAGTCAAAGCCGCGAAACGCTTGCTCCATGATTTGGGGCTTTATCCGAACTTCCCCACCTTTATCTCTTGCCCAACCTGCGGCCGCACCGAAGTGGATTTGTTGCCTTTGGCCAAGAAGGTACGGGCGTATCTGGAAGACCATAACATCGCCAAAACCGTGGCCGTCATGGGCTGCGTCGTCAATGGGCCCGGGGAAGCTAAACATGCCGATGTGGGCATCGCCGGTGGCAAAGGGCACTTTGTCTTATTCAAAAAGGGGCAAATCGTCAAAACCATTTCCGAGGAAGAAGCCTTTGCCACAATCGTGGAAGCTTTAGAGAAATAACCTTAGGTACCCTTGTTTATGTCGCAAAATTGATATATTATTTGCGACGTGGAAAACAAGCTTGGTGATTTGATCTCCCATCGCATCCAGCAACAAGGCTGGGCCGCTTTTTCGTGCTATGATTTCACCGATTTAGCATCTTATAAAGCCGTAAGCAAATGCTTGGAACGGATGGAAGACAGCCACCTGCTGCAACGGATTCTTCCTGGGATTTATGCCCGTGTCGAAGGAAAAGAGACATTCGGCCTATCGATGCTCCCACCCATCGAGACGATTGCCGAAGCTGTCGCTCGCAAGCACAAATGGTCGATTTGCCCCTCCGGGAACACCGCTTTAAATATGCTTGGTCTATCCGAGCAAGTTCCCTCCGTCTATGTTTTCCAAAGCAACGGACCCTATCGAACGTATCGAATCGGCGAAATCGAAATCCGTTTTAAACACACCATGAACCGGGAACTGCAAGATTGCAGCCCGAAAACCCTATTGCTTATTCAAGGAATCAAAGCTCTTGGCCAGCAACGTATTGACGATCAAGTCATTGCTACGTTGGCCTCTCGTCTTAATGAGCGAGAGAAAAAAGACGCGATCGCCGAAACCGATTTTATTCCGACTTGGATCCGTCAAACCCTTTTAAAAACCTGTAAGGAGTAAAACGTGAACCATATGATCCATCTTCCCCTGAAAGAAAGAGGGCGTCTTTTTCGAGCCGCATCTTTCCAATTGGGGGTTAACCAAACCGTAATCGAAAAGGATTTTTGGGTTTGTTCCATCCTCCAATTCCTCTTCTACGAATCCCAATTCCGAAATTGCTTTGTGTTCAAAGGCGGCACTTCGTTATCGAAATGTTACGATGTGATCCATCGTTTTTCAGAAGACCTCGATCTCATCCTTAAATGGGATGTCCTTGGGATTTCCGATGATGAGGTTTATCGGGAAAGAAGCAAAACCCAAGATGCCAAATTCGAAATCTCTTTGAACCAAAAGGGATCTGTTTTCGTTCGAGAAAAGCTAAAGCCGGAACTTGAACGGCTATTTTGCCCAAAAGCCCCTGGGGCAGAAGTGCTTATGGATGAACATGACCCTATGGTTTTATACCTCGCCTACCCTGTCGCCTCGCCTAGTGCCTATGTGCGGCCTAGGGTAAAACTAGAAATCGGGCCGATGGCGGCGACAACGCCCTATGAGAACCGTGAGATCTCGCCTTATTGCGGTCCTTTCATCCCAATGGGGACGCCCCGTTTTGCCATTCCCACCATTACCATTGCCCGCACCTTTTGGGAGAAGGTATTAATCCTATATGCCGAAACCAATCGCCCCGCCTCCAAGATGATGCCGCTTCGCTATTCCCGTCACTATTACGATGTCTATATGATCTATCGATCTCGGTATTTCGCGGAAATCCTTCAAAACCGAAAGCTATTCGTCGAGGTCAGGGCATTCAAATCCCGTTTTTATCGAACGGCTTGGGCCTGTCTTGAAGATTGCGAGCTATCGGAAATAGCCCTAATACCAAACCAAAATCGCCTTCCCTCGCTTAAAGCGGACTATCGGCAAATGGAGGAAATGCTATTCGGAAGTCACCCCTCTTTTGAGGAGATTCTTGAGGGCTTAAAGGAATTAGAAAGTGTCCTGAGGTCTGCAAGCAAAGAGAATTAGAAAACTATTTCTTCTTGCTCCGTGCCTCGGCTTTATAAGCCTCGGTCCGGGCTTTGCGGATCTTGTCTTTGATGGCTTTACGGCGGAACTTGCGTTTGACCTTCTCCACCGCTTCCTTTTGCCGTTTCTTATAACCGGGTTTGACTTTGTCCTCGCGGCTTAGCGCTTTTGCCTTGCGAACTTCGAGTTGTTCTTCTTCGCCAAAGGGTTTTTTGGCGGTGAATTTCTTTTTCGGGGCAAGTCCGACGGGATCGGGAACGAGGCCTTCGTCTTTGAGGATATAGAAATCAAAGGGCACCCCTTCTTCCATTAAGCGCTTGGGAAGGGTGGTCGTATCGGCGTTATAGAAGACATAGGAATCGCCCTTCTTGCCAAACCGCCCGCTTCGTCCGGCGCGGTGATAGTAATAAGTCAGGTCACTAGGCAAATCTAGCGACACCACCACATCGACGTCTTCGATATCGATGCCCCGTGCCAATAAATCGGAAGCCACCACGACGGCGAATTCGTTGTCTTTAATGCGGCGTAAGGCGGCTTTGCGTTCCCGCGTCGACAAATCGCCCGAGAAGAGGATGGCGCTTTTGCCGCTCTCCTTCACCGCCTCATAGGCGCCGCCAAGGTCTTCCTTTTTCGAGGCGAACACCAAAGTGAGATAGGAAGGAACGGTCTTTAAGAACGTCGTTAACGCCTGCGTTTTGCCGCGGTGTTTGATATCGACGAGGTGATGGGAGACCAAGGCCGCGGTTTTGTTGTCCCCTCCGGTATAAAGGAAGGAAGAATCCACATAACGCCCTAACCGGGTTTTGAGATTCTCTTCCAAGGTGGCGGAGAAAACCATCTTTTGGGTGGATTCGGGGAGTTTGTCGTAGAGTTCGTCAATCGCGTCGAAATAGCCGAGTTCCATCAGCATATCCGCCTCATCGAGGACGAGGAAACGGACCTGATGCAGATCTAACTCATAAAGAGAGGAAAGGATATCGGCGAGGCGCCCCGGGGTGCCGATGACCAAATGGGGATTCATGGAGAGCCCCTCGCGGTTTTGGGTGGTCTCCGTTTCCGAAGAGAATAAGCGCACCTTGAACCGCGGCAAATATTTGGTGAAGGCAAAGGCGAATTCATAGACCTGACGGGCCAATTCGCGGCTAGGGCAAATGACGATGCCTTGAAGACGGGGCAAATTGAAGTCGATCTTTTCCAGCATCGGAATCAAATAAGAATGGGTTTTACCTGATCCCGTCTCGCTTTGGCAGAGCAAAGAACGGCCCTCCAAAGCCCGTGGGATGACCGAGGTTTGGACCGGGGAAGGCTCGACATAGCCTAGTTTTTCCAAGGCATGGACGAGTTCGGGGGATAATGCGAATTGGGAGAATTTAGCCATAACGGGGTCATTATAAGCAAGTTTGCTTTCCTTTTGCACCCGAAGATGGGAAAATCCATCTTATGGAAATCACCGTTTTATCCCCTTATGGCTTCTGCATGGGCGTCCATCGGGCCATCGAAATGGCGCGAAAGGCCCTGCGCGAAGAAGGCCCTTTGACGATGTTAGGATCCCTAGTGCACAACGAAGAGGTCCTGACTGAGTTATCCCAAGAAGGCATGGAAGTCCGTGAAAAGGAGAATCCTTTGGATTTAATCCTCTCAATACCCGAAAAGAGCCACGTTTTATTCTCGGCTCACGGCCACCCCATTGCCTATGAGGATATCTGCAATTTACGGAAAATCCGTTACTTTGACGCCACCTGCCCCTATGTTCAGGAGAATCTGGAGGCGGGCTTAACTTACGAAGGCTCCATCCTTTATATCGGGATCGATGGCCACGACGAATCCACCGCTTTCTTGGCCAATGTCCCCGAAGCCGTCTTCTATGACGTCAAAACCAAGCATTGGAATCCCCTGAAACTCAAAGGAAGGGATCTTCCCGTGGGCATCATCTGCCAGACCACGCTTGGGAATGACCAAATCAAGGAAGCCGTTGCGGATATCCACACTTTCTTTCCCGAGGCAACACTGCTCAAAGGCAATTGCCCCTCCTCCAAGTTGCGGCAGGAAAACATCGAAAAACTCCGCGACGTCGACGCGCTGCTCATCTTAGGATCGCAAGATTCGGCCAATTCGAAGCAACTCGTCCGCATCGGGGAAAGCCGGGGGATCGAATCCTTCCTTTGCCTTGGCCTTGCCGAAGTGCAAAAGCTCGACCTTTCTCTCAAAAAGAAAATCGCCCTCGGGTCCGGTGCTTCCGTCTCCGAAGGCGTCTTCCAAAGCGTGCTTACTTACCTTCGCTCTCTTTGAGCTGTTTGGAAAGGGCGCGATAGAGCTTGAGATAATAGTCCTTCCTCTCCGGGGGAAGGTTTTTGTTTAGCTGGCCAGAGACTTTCTTTTTCGAATCGGCGACCCATTCGAGATAGACCGGACTCTTTTCCTTCCGGGCAATCGGCCCAAAATAGAGATCGAGGGCATCGTAGGGTTTCGCGGGGGCACCTTTATCGAAGCGGATGATGCAATAGAAGATCTTGTTTTCGTAAACCATTTTCTCCGCGACGATGTGGTAGCCCATTTCGCTGACTCGTTTTCGCACCGCGACTAAATCGCGATGGGGATCGACGATGATGGTGTCGATGTTGGTCAATTTGGCTTGGTCGCGTTGGAGCAATTTGACGGTGAGCAACCCGCCGATGCCACAGATGCTGAGGGCGTTGACTTCGTCCCCAATGTCGGTGAGCCCATCGGAGCATAAGGTCTTGATATGGGAAGATAGCCCCGCTTCTTTGACGTGTCCTTCCATGCGGAGGAAGGGTCCCATCTTGTTATCGATGGCTTGGGCATAGGAAATGACGCCTCGTTCCACCAAGGCAATGGGCAAAAAGGCATGATCGCTGCCGATGTCGGCAAGATAGCAGCCCTTTGGCACCAAGGAGGCGACCGCCTCCAGCCGCGCGGAGAGACGTTTGGGCATGTCTAGCGATGGCCTCCCTTATCGCCATAGATGGTATCGCGATAGTCCCCCAAGCGCTTGGAACGGTTGGGATGGCGGAGTTTACGGATGGCTTTGGCTTCGATTTGACGGATACGTTCACGGGTGACCCCGAATTCGCGGCCGACTTCTTCCAAGGTCCGGGGGCGGTTGTCGTCGAGGCCATAACGAAGACGAAGGACGCGTTCCTCACGGTCGGTGAGGTCCTTCATGATTTCGTAGAGTTCGTCTTTGAGTAAGGATTTGGTCGTGTATTCGCCCGGGGATTCGGCATCCTTATCTTCAATAAAGTCCCCCAGGTGGGAATCGTCTTCCTCGCCGATCGGGGTTTCCAAAGAAACCGGCTCGAGGGCGATGCGTTGGATTTCGCGGATCCGTTCCGGGGAGAGGGCCCCTTCCATCTTCTCCGAGATTTCCTCGGGGGTGGGATCGCGGCCGAGCTCCTGGACGAGTTGACGCTGAACGCGGGTCATCTTGTTGATGGTTTCGACCATATGGACCGGAATGCGGATGGTGCGGGCTTGGTCGGCGATGGCGCGGGTGATGGCCTGACGGATCCACCAGGTGGCATAAGTGGAGAACTTGAACCCTTTGGTGTAATCGAATTTCTCAACGGCTTTGATCAAGCCCATATTGCCTTCTTGGATCAAGTCGAGGAAATGCATGCCGCGGCCGACATAGTGCTTGGCGATGGCGATGACCAAACGGAGGTTGGCGGTGATGAGTTGGTTTTTGGCGTCTTGCCCATCGGCGATTTGTTCCGGGGTGGCATCGGGGGCCGTACCGGCGACGATGCGCTTGGCCAAATCGATTTCGTCTTGGGCGGTGAGGAGTTCGACTTTGCCGATTTCCTTGAGGTACATCTTCACAGAGTCGTTGACTTTGACTTCGCCCATGGAGATTTTGGAGAAATCGGTGATGGCCGAGGCTTCTTTGTCTTCTTCGGAGAGGCCGTCTTCATCGTCTTCGAGGGCTTCGTCCTCTTCCATTTCCTTTTCCATCTCCTCTTCGGACATGGAAGCGTCCATATCGAGTTCGGGTTCGTCGACGATTTCGTCGGATTCGATTTCGATGCCGTTGTCCTTAAAGTAGAGGATCAGGTTTTCGAGGTCGGATTCGCTCAAATCCAAATGGGAGGCGGCTTCAAAGACGTCTTCTTGGTTGATGAAGCCCTTTTCTTTGCCTTGTTTGAGGAAGCGTTTCTTGATCGCATCCAAACCGACGATATCGTCATCGTCGTCGACGATCACCGCTTCTTCGTTGAGTTCGGGGTCCTGGGTTTTGGTTTTTGCTTTGGCCATGGGTTTAGGCTCCTTTCTTCTTTTTCTCTTCTTGGAGACGGCGTTTCTGCTCGACGAGGGCCTTGATGGCTTTGGTCTGCTCGGCGGCCGAGCCGGTGTTGAGGGAGGATTTCACCGCGGCTTTGGCGGTGAGGGTCGCATTCTCTTCGACGATGGTCCGTAGGAGTTCCCCCAAAGTGTTTTTGGTTAGCGGGGGGTAGTTCTCATCTAGTCCCAACGCGGAGAGTTCGGAGATGGTGTCGCCATCTTGGCCATCGGAATTTTCTTCGATATAGCCCTGTAAGAGGCTAAGATCCAGACTTCCCGGATGGCTGGCTTCGTATTCGACGAGGTATTGGGCGATTTCTTCATGGACGGGTTTCCCTTTGAAGTGGATCGCCTGCGCCTTATAGAAGGCAAGGGCTTCCGGGCAATTCACCATATAATGGAGTAAGGCCCGTTCCGCCATAATCAGTTTGCTGAGTTCGGGATCGGTATGGAGATGGATGCGGTCGACTCGCCCTTGGACAAAGTCCACGCGGTCCATTTCCTTCGGCGCGGCCCCTTGGGCCATTTCGCGGATGGCTTCCTTATGGAAGGAGGTCGCATCGGCGATGCGGTTGAGGAGATCCTCATATTCGATGCCGGCCGGGGTTTGCCTTAGATAAGGTAAGAAGGCTTCGGCGATGCGCCGGCGCTCCCCCACATCCATACTGCCGGATTTCTTCGAATAGAAGCTCAGGGCGAAGTCGAAGGGCTGGACGAGTTGATTGAGACGCTTCACCAAGGCTTCGGCCCCTTCTTGATTGAGGATTTCGTCGGGATCGCGGAGATCGCCTTGGTAATCGACGATGCGGTATGGCACCCCCGCTTGGGCGAGGAGCCGTCCCGTTTTCAACGTCGCTTCCTGACCCGGTCCATCGCCATCGAGACAGAGGCGGATCTCACATTTGAGACGCTTGAGCAGCCCCACTTGCTCTTTGGTTAAGGCCGTGCCCATGGAGGCCACCGCGGACTTGATGCCCGCTTTATATAAAGCGATGACATCCATGAATCCCTCGGTGAGGTAGCAGCATCCTTCGATGCGGCTTGCGGAAACGGCATGGTGGTAGTTATAGAGGTTTTCGCCCTTGTGGAAGATGGGCGTTTCGGGGGAATTAACATATTTTCCGCCTTCTTGGCCTTCTTGGAAGCGGCGCGCTGAGAAGCCATTGATCTGCCCTTGGGGGCTGAACAAGGCAAAACTGATGCGCCCGGCGAACCGGTCTTTGCCATTGTTAAGGGCAATGCCGGCGTCCTCCGCCACTTTAAGGGAATGCTTCTTGGCGCCAAGATAAGCGATGGTCTTCGCCCCGTCTTTGGGGGCATAGCCAATGCCGAAGCGTTCTTGGATTTCGCCATCGAGGCCCCGACTTTGAAGATAATTCCGGGCCGCTTCCCCTTCGGGTATCGTTAGGCTATAACGGTAATAGGCTTGCAGGTCGCCCATGGCTTTATAAAGACGGTTTTTGGATTCGTCTTTGGGCGTGATGACGACGTTCTCATTTAAACGAGGATCCTCGTAGCCGGAGATTTCGGCGACTTTCTTCATCGCCTGGCGGAAGGGAATCTTCTCGAATTTGGAAACGAAGGAGATGGCGTTTCCGCCTTCGCCGCAGACGAAGCATTTGAAGATTTGCTTCTCCTTGGAGATGTTCAGTGACGGGTTTTTATCATCATGGAACGGGCAGATGCACATATGGTTCCGCCCCTTCTTGGTCACGGGTAGATAAGAGGAAATCACGCTGACGATATCGGCGTGTTTCAGCACTGCTTCCATCAAGTCGTTATCAGCCATGTTTCCTCCTTTCTATCTAACGATAGTAACTACTAATCTTATACTACTTAATTACTTGGTATGTTCTTTCAAATAGGCGGCGACTTCCCCGATCGGGAGGCGGACTTGCGTCATGGAATCGCGCTCGCGGATGGTAACGCAGCCATCGTTTTCGCTATCGAAGTCGAGCGTCACGCAATAGGGGGTGCCCACTTCGTCTTGGCGACGATAACGTTTTCCGATGGAACCGGTATCGTCATAGGTGCACACCACCTCCTTGCAGAGCTTCCCAAAGAGTTCTTTGGCCGGCTCGGCGAGCTTTTTGGACAAGGGCAGAATCGCGGCCTTATACGGAGCAAGGCTCGGGGCGATATGCATGACGGTGCGCACATCCCCGCCTTCGAGTTCTTCTTCGTCATAGGCATCGACGAGCACCATGAGGATCAAACGATCTAAGCCCATGGAAGGTTCGATGCAATAGGGCACATATTTCTCTTGGGTATCCGGATCGAAATAGGTGAGGTCTTCCTTGGAGTATTCCATGTGGCGCTTCAAATCGTAATCGGTACGATCGGCTACGCCGAGGATTTCGCCAAAGCCCAAGGTCGGGAAATCATATTCGATATCGGTGGTCGCTTTGGAATAGAAGGCGAGTTCCGCCGGTTCGTGGTCGCGGTAACGGAGGTTTTCCTTCTTCACGCCGAGGGAATCGATGAAATCGAGGCACTGCCCCTTCCAATAGGCAAACCATTCGAGGTCGGTGCCGGGCTTGCAGAAGAATTCCATTTCCAATTGTTCGAATTCACGGGTGCGGAAGGTGAAATTCCCCGGGGTGATTTCGTTGCGGAAGCTCTTCCCGGCGTTGCAGATCCCAAGCGGCAATTTCTTACGCGTGGTGCGTTGCACGTTTTTAAAGTTGACGAAGACGCCTTGGGCGGTTTCGGGGCGAAGGTAGACTAAGGACGAGGAATCGTCGGTGACCCCGATATGGGTCTTGAACATCATGTTGAACTTACGGATCGGGGTGAAATCGCTCTTGCCGCAGACGGGGCAAACCATCTTATGTTCTGCGATGAAATGGTCCATATCCTCAAAGCTCATGTTTTCGACGTCGGCATCGGGATATTGGGATTTGATGAGGTTATCCGCGCGGTGTCTTGCTTTGCAAGCTTTGCAATCGCACATCGGATCATTGAAGGTGGAGACGTGGCCGGTGGCTTCCCAAACGCGGGGATTCATCAAGATGGCCGCGTCGATCCCGACATTGGTCGGGCTTTCGGTGACGAAGCGGCGCCACCAGGCATCGCGGATGTTGCGCTTGATCTCGGCGCCAAGTGGGCCATAATCCCACGTATTGGAAAGGCCGCCATAAATCGACGAACCCTGATAGATATACCCAGTGTTTTGAAGATGCTGGGTGATGGTTTCAAAACTAGTTTTGTTTGCCATGAATTGGTCCCCCTGAATGCAGTATTTCTAATAGAAAAACAAAAACGTCCAAATTATAGTTTTTCCGGGCGTCATGTCAACCCTTTATAAGTGACTATTGATAACGGAGAATCGTGGCGAGACTTTTTAAGGACACGCCCACGCTTCCTTCCACCATCGCCCCGAGCAACGAAAGGATGGGGAGAAGGTCAAGTTTGGGTAAAGTGAAGGTGCCGAATTTCTCTGGTGGCACCAAGAAAACGGCCCGATAGGCGCGCAGTTGGCTCACGGGCATCTTCGCCACGCCCATGGTTTCGGCGTCTTCGCGGCAAAGTAGTCCCCCTGCTTCCGGGGAAAAGGCGACGATGTCTTCCTTTTTGCCGCAGACGGCGCAAGAGTCGATGGTCGGACCATAGCCCTCCACCATTAAGGTTTTCGCCAAAAGGATGGCTAAGAGGGTATAGGGATCCCCGCCTTGTTTTAGCGCCTTTAGAAAAGCTTCCACGAAGGGGTATAGGGTTGAGCTGTCTTCTTCGGGAACGGCGCGAGAAAGGATTTCAAATAAGGCCTGTAAGGCAAAGGTGGCTTCGTAGTCCCCGTCTTTGCGATACGAGGCAATCCACCTTCCTTCTTTTAGACGCAACGCGTCTTGGGTGGAAACATTGAGTTCGAATTCGCCATAGCTCCCTTCTTGGGTGACGGCGAAATCCTTGGAGGCGGGATTCATCACGCCCCGGGCGAAAAAGGAAAAAAAGCCTTCCTCCCCGATGCAAGACACCATCGCGTCTTTTTCCTTAATGGGGGTCTGACGGTAAACGAATCCGGTATAACGTTTATTCTCCCGTGTCGCCATAGCCAAGTTCCACGAGGTCTTTGACGCGGCTTCGCCACCCGGGGCGGGCTTCCACCTTTAACACCAGGGAAGAGACGCGCCGATGCCACCGCTTTTCCATTTCCTGACGGGCGGCCATGGAAATCTTTTTGATCATCGCCCCACCTTTGCCGATGACGATTGCCTTATGGGATTCGCGGTCGACGACGACCAAAGCCTCAATGGATAAGGCGTCTTTGACCACTTTGAACGAGGTGATTTTCACCGCGGAGGAATGGGGCACTTCCTTATCGAGGAAATACAGCATCTTCTCGCGGATGATTTCTTTGGCTTGGTAATCGAGGTTACGGTCGGTGAGCCAATCCTCGGGATAGAATGGCGCCTCTCCCGACAATGTCGGGATAACCGCGGCCTTGATTTCCTTTAAGCCGAAATTGTTCTTCAAAGAAGCCTCGATGATGGGCCGGGTCGGATATTTATCGCGGATTTGGCCGAGGATCTTCTTCCCGGTTTCGGGGTCGATCAAATCGATCTTATTCAGAACAAAGAAGATCGGGGCTTCGCTATGGATGGAATCGATGATTTTGAAATCGCGGGCCAAATCGATATCCCCGGCATCGAGGAGATAGACAATGGCGTCGACTTCCCGAGAAGATGAAAAAGCGCTCCGCCGCATATGGGAATCGAGCTTTTCCTTGCCGAAATAAATCCCCGGCGTGTCGAGGAAGACGATTTGGGTATCGGCTTCGGTGAGGATGCCAAGGACCGCATCGCGCGTGGTTTGGGCTTTGGGCGAGACAATGGAAACTTTTTTGCTAAGCATCGCATTGACGAGGGTGGATTTGCCGACGTTGGGCCGCCCTAAGATGGCGACGAAACCGCTTCTCATAAATCCTCCCCATCAAAGGCAAAGGGCAAAAGTTCGTGAACGCAGGTCTCTTGCAGGGCGCCGCTCAGGTTCGCCATATAAATGGGCGCCTCGGGCGGGAAGAGCTCGGAAAGGACCTGACGGCAAGCCCCACACGGGGAAGTCGGCCCTTCCGTATCGGCCACGACGGCCAAGGCCAAGAAGTCTTCCTGGGCTTTGCCATCCAAAAGGGCGTTATATAGCGCGGTGCGTTCCGCACACATGCATAGAGGATAAGAGGCGTTTTCGATGTTGGCCCCGATATAGACGGAGCCATCGCGGCAAAGCAAAGCCGCCCCAACGGCAAAATGGGAATAGGGGGAATAGGAGCGTTCCCTGGCTTCGATGGCAAGGGCAACGAGTTCTTCTTTGGTCATGGATGGGCCTCCTCATAGGCGGTTAATAGCCGGTCTTGTAACGGGAACATGATCGCTTCGTCTTCGGGTTTCATGTGATCATAGCCGAGCAAATGGAGCAAACCATGGACGAAGAGGAACCGGAATTCCCGTTTCGGGGTATTGCCGATTTCTTTGGCCTGCTCAAGGCAACGGGGGACGCAGATGAAAATCTCCCCTAACATCCGCGGGATGTCATCGCCCACGATCTTGCCCAGGTCGCTCTTATCGTCTTCGAAGGCGAAGGAGATGACGTCGGTGACGCGGTCGGTGGAACGGTAATCGCGGTTGATCGTTTGGATCGTTTCCGCGTCGACGAGGGAAACGTCCACCTCATAATTCGTCCGGATGCCTAAGTCGGCAAAGACGAAAGATAGGAGAGCGCGATATTCGTCTTCCAAAGCGTCGTATTCGGGGGAAACGTCATTATCGAAGATTAGTTCCATATGGCAATATTATGGACTTCTTTTTCTAATTAGAAAACCCTTCCTCATATAGGGGTGTGTAAAAACGGGCTTTGGCACGCCGGTATTCTTTGATTTGGGAAGGTAGGTTTTGGCTAGACGCGGCCACCTCGCGTAATGGGAAAAACAAGAACAGGTGCAATAAGGCCACTGGAAAAGGAAGTTCGATTTCTAATAGCAACGAGCAAAGCACCGCCCCAAGCAACAGCCAAGACCATAAGCCGATGCGGGCGAAGAAAGCCCCGATCCCTTCCTGACGCTTTAGAAGCAAGCGGAGTTTGTCCTCGTGTCCGCTTTGGTAATAATCCCGCTCCAAAGAGGCAAACGCGGGAGCGTCCCTTTCGATTTTTCGCTGCCGATAGAGTTCTAAAAGAAAACAACCCACGAAGAAACAGCCCATATCGCGCAGCAATAGGAAAGAGGCCCCACTGCCCACATAGAGCAAAGAAGCGATCATTCCCAGAATCGAGCCGGCTTTCAGGGGTAAGGATAGGAAGCTCCCTTTATAAGATTGGAAGGCCGCATAGACCTCTTTGCGGTCACCGCATCCACGCAAACGGGGAAACGCTTGCTCATTCAAACATCGAGAAGCGAAAAACAGCAGGATTCGGTTTCCAAATAGTAGCAGCAAAGCAAGACCGAGGAAACCATACCCAAGCCCGCCTTTTTCTAAGAAAACCAAACCTAGCACCAAGGAGATGCTCGGCAAAGCCGAGGAGATTGCTAGCAAAGGCAGAAACGGCCGTTCCCGAATCTTGACCTCGGGTGGCGTCAGCAAATAGGTGGGCGGTTGGAGGCGCATATACACCCCGCTCCAGGTTTTGGCAAACTCGCGGCGCGTCAAATAGATTATCCCCCGCTCCGGATCATAAAGACGAAGTAGAAAACCCGCTTTCAATAGCAACGCCATATGGGGGCCTTGGGGGCGTCGAAGCATCACGAGGCAGGGGCAATAATCCTTGGGGAAAGCACTTTTGATATCAAGGGCCGCAAACCCCTTTAGCTTCAATCCATATTCGCTGCCATAGGCAAGAATCCGTTTTAACGGAGGTGCTTCCTCGCACTTGGGTTCGGGTAGATATGCGAAATCCGGGTTTTTGCTTAGGTGCAAGAGCAAGGCCTTCACGCTGGTGAAGCCGCAGCCATGGGTTTGGATTTGGACAAGGGGTTCCATACCTTCTTATACGCAGGCAGACCCTCGTTTTGAGAAAAAGAAACCCCCGGATTACCGGGGGATGATGATTACCATTTCTTGCGACGGGCAAGTTTGGATTTCATTTTGCGCTTTAAGCCAGGTTTGAGGTAGGCTTCGCGCTTACGAGCTTCGAGAAGGATGCCGGACTTATTGACGCCGCGTTTGAATCTACGGAGCGCGTCATCGACGTTTTCGCCTTCACGGACGACGGTTTTGATGGCCACTTGTACTCACTTCCTTCCTGTTTGCAACGTCAAGATGATACGGGAAGAAACGGTACAAATCAACGATTTTCTTACTTGGCGGCGGCTTCTTCCATCACGACGACGGAAGCGCTGGCGCCGATGCGGGAGCAACCCGCGTCGATCATGGCCTGGGCCTCGGCGAGGTTATGAACGCCACCGGAGGCTTTCACACCGAGCCGATCGCCGACGGTTTGACGCATCAAGGCGACGTCTTCGGGCGTGGCTCCTCCTTTGGAGAAGCCGGTGGAGGTCTTCACATAATCGGCCCCCGCCCGTTCGGCGGCTTTGCAGCATTCGACGATTTCTTCCTTGGTGAGGAGGCAGGTTTCGAGGATGACTTTCAGCAAGGTCTTGCCACAGGCTTGCTTGACGGCGCGGATATCTTCCTCCACCGCTTGATAGTCATGCTCTTTGGCTTTGGAGACGTTGAGCACCATATCGACTTCGTCGGCCCCACGGGCGATCGCGTCTTTGGCTTCGAAGGCTTTGGACGCGCTGGTCATGGCGCCCAAAGGGAAACCGATGACGGTGCAGACATTGACGATCGAACCAGCGAGTTCTTGCTTAGCAAGTTCGATGAAGTCCGGGTTGACGCAGACGGAAGCGAATTCGTATTTGCGGGCTTCAGCGCAAAGCTTCTTGATCTGTTCCGAGGTGGCGTCGGGTTTGAGTAAGGTATGATCGAAATAACGGTTTAATTCCATAAAGGTTCTCCTATGGGCCATATTCTAGCATGAAAAAAGGATGCCTTAGCATCCATTTTCCGAATTACTTTCCTTCGTTGGCGACTTTGAGGACCTGCTTACCATCGTAGTAGCCGCATTTGGGGCAAACGCGATGGGAACGGATCATCTCCCCGCAATGGGGGCAAGCGGTGAGGCCGGTGACTTCGAGTTTGAAGTGGGTACGGCGTAAACGCTTCGCGGTTTTGGAAGTTCTTCTCTGTGGGACTGCCATTGTTTCTTCCTCCTGAAAGACGAGACGAATTATAGGCAATCCAGGGCGTAAAGCAAAAGAAAAATTGAGACGATGTCAAAAAAATCCTGAATTAATCCGCTGCTATCGAACTTTCGTAGATGATGGTTTCCACTTCGCCATGGCGAGGCTTTTCGGCGGGGACCCCCACTTTCAAATAATTGGAGGTGTGACCATAGGCGAGGTGCTTTTCCGCATCGAAGTCTTCGAATAAGACGGGCATGGCCACGCCCTCGAAGCGGGCTTCGTATTCCGCCCGCATGGATTTGGAGAGGGCCAATAGCTCGGCAACGCGCTTCTTTTTGATCTCGGGCGATAAATCCGGCAAGGTCGCGGCATAGGTCTTCGGACGGGAGGAAAAGGGAAAGACGTGGATTTCGGCAAAGCCGCATTCTTTGCAGAAATCCATCGTTTCGGCCCATTCCTCATCACTTTCCAAAGGAAAGCCGGCAATAACGTCGGTGGTGATGGCGATCTCGGGGCGAGCCGCGCGAATCGCGGCCAGCTTTCTTAAGAAACCTTCTTTGTCGTATTTCCGCTTCATCCGCTCCAAAACGGTTTTCGATCCGCTTTGCAAAGGAATGTGGAGATGGGAGGCGATTTGGGGTTTATCACGTAACAGAGCAATCAATTCGTCATCGATCTCGCTTTCTTCTATAGAAGAGATGCGGAGGCGGAATAACTCCGGCACCGCCAAAAGGAGATTCTTAATCAAAGTGCTTAGTCGATATGAGCCATCCCCTAAGTCTTTGCCATATCCGCCCAGATGGATCCCGGTGAGGATCAGTTCTTGATAGCCCCGGTCCACCAAAGCTTTGGCTTCCTTGATGACTTCGCCCGGGAGACGGGAACGGCTGTTGCCCCTTAAAAAGGGGATATAGCAATAGGAGCAGAAATTATCGCAGCCATCCTGGATTTTCAGATACGCCCGAGCGTTCTCTCCAAAGGAGAAGGTGCCAAGCTCTTCATAATCCTCATGACGGAGATTGGGTTTGACATCGACGATTTGCCGATGGGTTTTCTCAAATTCTTGGATATAGGGAATCGCTTTTGCTCGGCTAGAGGCGCCTAATACGATGTCCGCCCCCGCTTTCGCACAAGCTTCCGCGTGGCCTTGGCTATGGCAACCCATAACGAGCAAGATGCCATGGGGGCTTGCTTTGCGCATAGAGGAAAGATGCTGCCGGCTTTTGGCATCGGCTTTCCCGGTGACGGAGCAGGTATTCAAAATCAAAATCCCCGCGTTTTCCTTCTTGGAGGTTGGCACGTAACCAAGGCGCTTAAGCTCTTCGCCTAGGGCATAGGATTCATAAGAATTCACCTTGCATCCAAGGGTATGAATAAAGAACGTAGTTTCCATTTAGCACTTATCGGTAGATTTTCGAAAAAACCTTGCGTTCTTCGTAATAAATCTTAAAAATTAACTTCCTAGAAATCAACCCATTATCTACTAATGCGTCTATCATGGTTTCGCGGTCTCCCGCCAGATACGCCGCCACCACCGGTTTGACCCGTTCGAGCAAATGGTTGGTGTAAGTCTTGCCCAAATACTTGTCGAATAAGGCGATGCGCGAATTGAGTCGGCCATCGACGTTGACGGCAAATAGGGAATGGGAATCGTAATCGAGGAACACCGCTTCTTTATCGTTTTTATCGACGAGGATCAGCTTGGTGAAATAAGAATCGTAAAGGGCATAGCCATAGGCATCGAAGGGGTCGATCGCCAAAGACTCGCTATAGCCGCGGAGCAACGACTTATAGGGGCGTTCGTCGAACTTCTCGAAATCGCCCGCGTAGAGACGGTTGATGGTCCGAGGAAAGATGGGGACGAAGATTCTCTCTTTCCCTTCCTTTAGGTAGGGAAGGGTCTCCAAGAAAGCCTCCATCGTTTCTTTTAGATGGGCTTTTTCCTCATCGGTGCCGTGCTTATTGATACGGCCCAAGGCATTTTGGATCAATTCTTTGTTTTGTAAGGCACGAAGAATGATATTCGCCCGTATGACGTCGAAAGGGGCCGTGGCCCGCATAAATCCCTTAAACTGGGGTAAATCGGCGAGCAAAGCCGAATTATCGAGGAAAAAATGCATCTCCGAGGAGGAATCGAAGGCCGTGGTCTTTTGTTTTTTGGTGAGGGTCGCAAAGAAATCCATTATTCCTCTCCAAACGCGCCCAAGATAGAGGCGCCATAAATCGCCGAGGTCTCGGCCCGTAAAATACGGCGTCCCAAAGACACTAAAGTGAAATCATAATCCAAGGCCAGGCGCGCTTCTTCGTGGGTGAATCCGCCTTCGGGTCCCACCACTAGCAACACGGTTTGCCCCTTTTTGAGGGTTTTGGCGACGCTAAGCAAGGAATCCCCGCTGCCGGCGAGCCCTTCATAGGCGAAGAATTTGACCTCGGCCTCGCTTTTTAGCACATCGTCGAGGGTTTGATAGCTAGACACGCTGGGGATCACCGAGCGGCGGCATTGGGCGGCCCCTTCGGCGGCGATTTTCCGCAATCTGAGGATTCGGTTATCTTCTTTCTCCTTAGGAGAAACAACGCAACGTGAAGACACAAACGGCACGAAATCATCGACGCCTAGTTCGGTGCCTTTTAGCACGATCAGGTCGTTATGGTCGCCCTTTAGGAGCGCGAAGGCCACGGTAATATGGATATCGAGCTCACGGAGGGTTTCGACTTTTTCAAGCACCAAAATCTCGAGGGGATCGATATCTTTGACGAAGCAGAGATAGGTTTCCCCATTGTCGGTGACCTCGATCTTTTCGCCGATCTCGGCCCGCTTGACGTTGATCAGATGATGGGCTTGGCTCCCTTCGAGGATGGCTTTCCCCGAAACGACCGTTCCGAAATAATGTTGCATCTTACCTCAAAAACTCCCCTCTTCCATCTTTGGGCGAATCGATCCGCCCCATGGCGATGGCTTCGGCGATATAAACCGCCCACAAAGCGAAAAACGGAATCAAATAACATCCCACCGGCGATAAGGGGGTTAATAGTAATAAAGAGCCGATGCCCCCGATCGCAAGCAAGGTCAGCAGTAAATCGACGGCGCCCCGCTTCGGCCGATGGATATAGAACCAATGGATACCTAAATACCCCAGGAATGCACAAAGCAAACGGGTCACCTTTAGCGATTTTGCCTTTGGCAATTCGTATTGGCCTTCCAATGAGGAAAACCCACGGGTCACATCCATCGTCTGATAATGGGAATCGATGGGATGGCGTTCCCCGCAATACGGGCAAATGTCCGTATCAAATTTTGAGATTTCCTGATGGCAATTACGGCAATACGGCATGGGCTTAGTATAAGCCCTCCTTGGGCAAAGCGAAAGTTTGAAACGACGTGAGTATGAAAAAGGCACCGAATGGTGCCTCGAAGATTATTTGTTGAACCGCTCCTTCTTCCATTTGGCGAAGATGGATTCTTTTTTGTCGGTCTGGGCGGCGAAGGCGGCAAGGAGATCCTTTTGGGATTTGGTTAGCTTCGTCGGCGTCTTGACCTTAATGTGGACATAGAGGTTTCCGGGCTTGCCGGTCCGCAAATCCTTCACGCCCCGATCTTTGAGCTTGAGGATTTGATCGGGTTGGGTGCCTTCGGGAATTTTGATGGACGCCTCCCCATAGACGGTCGGGATATCGATGGTCGTGCCTAAGGCACAATCGACGAAGGATAAGGGGACCTCGATATGGATGTCGTTGCCATCGCGGACGAAGACATCATGGTCGGCCACGACGATATCGATGTAGAGATCGCCATTGGGACCGCCGTTATAGCCGCGTCCCCCTTTGCCGGTGACGCGAATCTGCTGGCCCGAATTGATGCCGGCGGGGACATTGACTTCCACATCTTTGCGGACGCGGGTATAGCCTTCGCCATTGCACTGATGGCAGCGTTGTCGCACGATACGCCCCCGTCCACCGCAATGGGGGCAGGGTCCTTCTTGGCGGAAAACCCCGAATGGGGTTTGCCGTTGCTGATAAACGGTACCGGAACCACCGCAATGGGGGCAGGTAGTGATGTCGCTAGGCGATTCGGCGCCCGTCCCATGGCAATGGGAACAAGGCTCGTCATAGGTGACGGGTAGGACGATTTTGGTGCCGTTGATTGCGTCCATGAATTTGACACGGACCCGCATCACGTTATCCTGGCCCTTGGCAGGACCGCTTTGCTGATACTGGCGGCGTCCCCCACCTCCGAAGATGGAACCGAAGAGATCGCCAAGGTCGATATCCCCGAATCCGGCCGAGGAGAAGCCGGCGCCAAAGGGGTTGCCTCCTCCGCCGGTGGATCCGCCTTGTTCGAAGGCGGCGTGGCCGAATTGGTCGTAGGCACGGCGCTTGTTGTCGTCATAAAGGACGTCATAGGCCTCCTGTACCTCCTTGAATTTCTCGGCGGCATCGGGGGCTTTGTTGAGGTCGGGGTGGTATTGCTTGGCTAATTTACGGTAGGCGGATTTGATTTCGTCTTTGGAAGCGGACTTATTTAAGCCAAGCACTTCGTAATAATCGCGTTTATTGGCCATGGGTGCCCTCCTTTCTTATTCGCAACGAAACGACGCCTTGGGGGCGCCGCTTCGTGCAGGTTGTTTTTGGTTTAGTTTTTATCGGTGAAGTCGGCATCGATCACATCATCGGCGGTCTGATTGCCTTCTTGCTGTTGGCCTTGGCCTTGCTGACCCTGGTCGAAGGGGTTGCCTTGCGCGCCTTGGGCCTGCTGTTGCTGCTGTTGGGCGGCCATGGCGGCGGCATCTTCGAGCCGGCCGACGATCTCACGGAGCTTTTCGATGTCATCGGCTTGGATGGCGCCTTGGGCTTCGTCGCGGATCTTGGTGAGCTGTTCCTTTTGATCGGCGGGCATCTTGTCGCCTTGTTCGGTGAGGGTGCGGTTGATCTCGTCGACGTAGGTCTGGGCTTTGTTCTTCACTTCGATGTCGCCTTTGCGCTTCTCATCGGCGGCCTTATTCTCTTCGGCTTCCTTGATCATACGATCGATGTCTTCTTTGGAAAGACCGTTGGAACCGGAGATGGTGATGTCGTTGGAGAGTTGGGTATCGAGGTCTTTGGCTGTGACTTTGACGATGCCGTTGACGTCGATGTTGAAGGTGACCTCGATGCGAGGCTGGCCGCGGCGGGCCGGTTTGATGCCCGAGAGGGAGAAGTGGCCAAGGAGCTTGTTATCGTGGGCCATCGGACGTTCGCCTTGGTAGACGGAGATGTCGACGGCGGGTTGATTGTCTTCGGCGGTCGAGAAGATTTGGCTCTTGGTGGTCGGGATGGTCGTGTTGCGGTTGATTAACGGCGTCATGACCCCACCGAGGGTTTCGATACCGAGGGTGAGCGGCGTGACGTCGAGAAGGACAACGTCCTTCACATCGCCGGCGATGACCGCGCCTTGGAGGGCGGCGCCCATGGAGACGGCTTCATCGGGGTTGATGGAGAGGTTGATGTTCTTGCCGGTGACCTGACGGACCATTTCCTGGACGGCGGGCATACGGGTGGAACCGCCAATCATAAGGATATCGCCGAGGTCGTTATAGGAGAGGCCAGAATCCTTGAGAGCCCGTTCCATCGGGGCTTTGCAGCGTTCCAATAAGGCGCGGGTCAAATCCTGGAATTTGGCACGGGTGAGTTTGGTTTCGAAGTTGATCGGACCATTGGGACCCATACCGATGAAGGGGAGGGAGATGGTGGCTTCGAGGGAGCTGGAGAGCTCGATCTTGGCACGTTCGGCCGCTTCGAGGAAGCGCTGACGGGCCATCTTATCATTCAAATCGGCACCGGTTTCGATCTTGATTTGGGCCGCGATCCAATCGGCGATCACCTGGTCCCAATCGTCGCCGCCGAGGCGGGTATCGCCCGAGGTGGAGAGGACTTCGTAGGTGCCATCCCCGATTTCGAGGATGGAGACATCGAAGGTGCCGCCGCCAAGGTCGAAGACGAGGACCTTTTCGGATTTATCGGTTTCTAAGCCGTAGGCAAGGCAAGCCGCGGTCGGTTCGTTGATGATACGGACGACGTCGAGCCCGGCGATGGTGCCGGCGTCTTTGGTGGCCTGACGCTGGGCGTCATTGAAGTAGGCCGGAACGGTGATGACGGCTTTCTTGATGGTCTGACCGAGGTTCTTTTCGGCATAGGAACGCATATAGGAGAGGACCTTGGCCGAGATTTCCTGCGGGGTGAAATCTTTGTTGAGGCAACCGATGTGGAACTTGTCCGCAGTGCCGATTTTCCGCTTTGCGGAAGCGACGGTGTCGGGATTGGTGACGGCTTGGCGCTTGGCGGCGTTGCCGACGATTTCCTCACCGCTGCCTTTGAAGGCGACGACCGAAGGGGTCGTGTTGGTGCCTTCGGGGTTGGGGATGACTTTGACTTTGCCATCGGCTTGCATATAGCTGATGACGGAATTGGTGGTACCGAGGTCGATACCGACGATGATTTCTTTTGCCATAATTGAATTTCTCCTTTGTTATCTTAGGCCTGGGGAACTTCTTCCTCGGGCTTGCTTTCTTCTTTGGGCTCCGCTTTCGCCTTGGCCACATTGACGCGGACCGGACGGATGAGGCGATCGTGGAGTTTATAGCCTTTGGCGAGGACCTTGCAGACGTGGCCGGGTTCGACCGATTCGTCTTCGACCTCTTCCATGGCATGCATGTAGGTGGCATCGAAGCGGTCCCCCACTTTCGGGGAGAGTTCGCTGACGCCTTCGCTGGCCAAGGCCTGAATCAATTGGTTATAGATGTAACCGAATCCGATGAGGTAATTGGCGCATTCTTTGGTAGGCGGGGGTGCCTCTAACGCCATATGGAAGGCATCTAAGGCGGGGAGGAGATCGGCGAGGAAGCCCTCGGCGCGGTAACGGATGGCGCTGCGGGTTTCTTCTTCGAGGCTCTTCCGGAGGTTCTGCGTATCCGCATAAGCCTTGTAATATTGGTTTTTCCAGGATTCGCAATCGGCCTGGGCTTTCTCGAGTTTTTCCTCGAGGGCTTTGTATTTTTTCGCGGAGACCTTTTTGCCAAGATCTTCTTCTTGTTCTTGGGCGGCCTCTTCTTCTAGTTGGGCTTCTTGTTGTTCGTTTCGTTCTTCCATGATGTCCCTCCTTCCTGATTTTGGGCGAAGAATTGGTCGAGGGTTTGGCTGACGTAATCGAGCGTCGCCATCGCCTTCTCATAATCCATACGCGTCGGTCCTAATAAAGAGATGGACGCGTTTTTCCCACCGGGGATATTGACTTTGGCCGAGACGATCGAGACGTCTTCGGTGCCATCTCCCCCGATGTGGACGGAGACACGGGAGGAATCATCTTCCTCGAGGGCCTCCCGGAAGGCCTTCGGATCGTCGATGAGTCCGAGTAGCTTCCGTAATTTCTTCGCATCGTCGGCGAATTCGGGCTGGCTCAGAAGGTTTTCCTTGCCATAGAGGTTCATTCGTTCCTCAGCGAATTTGAGGAAGGCTTCAAGCAAAGCTTGGTAGATGATGTCCTGCCCCACCATGAAGTCGGAGAGGGCGGGTTTCATCGCCTCCATCTTGTCCACCAAGTCGGCGATGGGCGTCCCCTTTAGGCGATCATTAAGCAAGTTGACGGTCTTCACCACATCATCCATGGATTCCTTGCCATCGAGGAGGAAGGTCTTGTTCTCGACATAGCCCTGGTCGGTGACGAAGACGGCGGTGGCCGAATTCGAGGACAGGGGGATGATTTGGATCGAGACCAGATGCTCTTCGTTGATCTTGGGTCCGAGGACGACGGAAGCGAGGTTGGTCATATCGGCGAGGATCGAGCAGGATTGCTTGATGACCTCTTCCACCGATTGGGCCTTCTTCTCCAACACGCTTTGAAGGGCGTATTTGACGGAGGAGTCGATGCGGTCACCCCGGAGGTTATCGCAATAATACTTGTAACCTTTGGGGGAAGGCACACGGCCCGAGGAGGTATGGGTCTTTTCCAAGAACCCCTCCTTCTCCAAGGCGTTCATCTCGTTGCGGATGGTGGCCGAGGAGCAATCGAGCCCATATTCTTCTAATAAGGTATGGGAACCGACGGGTTGGGCGGTCTTGATGAAGTGCTCGACAATCAGTTTCAGGATCTGTTCACTACGTGTCATACCGCGGCCTCCTTGCTTTTTGGCAGTCTCTCTTTCTGAGTGCCAACATCATTATAGAGGGCTCGTTAGCACTGTCAACAATAAAGTGCCAAAAATAGAAAAGTCCCTGAACGACAGGGACTATTTGTATGAGGTGAAGCAACCGATTTAGCGGCAAGAAGTCTTGCTAAGACTATAAGCCCAGCCACCGACCGGGAAGTTCGACATGACGCCGTAATTGGCGGGGGTTTCGAGTTGGAACTCAATGCCGCAGACGTATGCGGGGATCTCGTCGATCACGAAGCGACCGTTTTCGTAGCGTTGTCCGGTAACCCATTCGGTGGCTTCGGGGTTCGTCGTGGTGTAATTGATGCGGGTTGCGCCGTTTTCACCGATATTGGCCAAGAGGAAACGATACTTGAAGGTCCACCGCTCCCCTTCGAAATGGACGGTATCGGTGAGGACGCCGGTCATGACGTTGTCGGAGAAGATGACGGCTTTGGTGAACGGGAAGGTGAACATCGTCGTGTTCGTATTGGTGCGCCAACGATCGTTAACCAAGAAGAAGCGAGGCGCGGTGCCCTTAAGGGCGGAACCGAATTGGGAGGGATCGCCCAAAGTCGACTGCTTGGTCATGCCTTGGGCCCAATACTTATCGTAGTTGCCCGTGATATCGATGGTCTCATCGGCGATTTCGGTGCCGACGTCGGCGGCGATATAGGCATCGTCACTATCGTCACCGGTGATGGCATAGCAGCCAAAGTCGGACCCCCATTGGTAATAGGTGCCGATTTTGCCGTTGATGACGACCTCTTTGCCGGCTTGGGCATTGAGGACGCCGTACTTGTTGCTGTTTTTGGTGGCAATGCGGAAGGCGCGGATCGTCTTTCCCGCGGCCAGTTTGAGTTCCATATCGACATAATAGGTTCCGTCATCGCTATAACGGACGCTGTGACGGAGGATGACCGCCTTGAAGAAATAAGCCTTGGAGCTGAGCTTGGTTTGGTTGATGTTCGAGCTGGTGGCTTTGGCCAAGTTGAGGATCGCCTCACCGGTATAGGGGTTGGTGGCGGCGGATCCTTCCGGGGCGGAAGAAGCGGCTTTCGAAGACGAAGCGGAAGAGGAGGAGGCCGGGGCGGAAGAGGAGGACGAGGACTGGACGGAGCTTTGGGCTTGCGAGGACGAGACGACGCTGGATTCTTCTTTACTCTGGGCGGAAGAAGTGGCCTTAGAGGAAGAACCGGTAGAACCGCCGCCGCAGGAAGCTAGCAGGGTTGCGGAAATAAGCAGCAAAAGAGGTTTTTTCATTTGGTTTTGTGATCCTTTCGTTGAAAAACGTCCTTAAATTTGTAACAAACGTTACGAATTGTCAATCGTCTATTTGCTCAAAAGAGGTCGACCAAAACGGTGTCCAAGAGCAAGAGTCCTTGCGGGGGTGGCGCGCACCGTTTCCGCGTTAGTTTCCAGCAGGCCGCGACGCACTAGCGAATCCACCGCTTCTTGGTGGCAAGAAAGAAAGTCTTAGCCGAATCGGGTTTTATAAGCATAAAGCGAGAACCCATCCACCAAGCGGAGACTAGAAAGCTAGAAGCGTTCCTCTTCTTCTTTCTCGGAAAGGGTTTCCCTCACCAGTTCCCATTTTCTTTTGAGGTAATCTGGGACATTCAACGGGGTTTCACGCAAAGGCTCGCCACAGCGCGCACAAGTCAAGGCTTTCATATCGCCTTGTTATAACGCAGTACGTGGATAGCGCTATGAAAAAGGCACCCGCAGGGGTGCCAAATATCGGTATTAGCGGTTTACCATTCGACGGGTAAGCCATCGACCCAATGCCAACCGCCGGAGCCGGAGCTTGTCCGATTCAGGTAGAGAGTCGCGGCTTTGTAGACGCTCTTGGAGTTATCGGCGAAATTGGGATTGCCTAAGCTGTCTTTCCCATCGAGCATCGAGGTGAAACTACCGGTGTTAGAACCACCATAATAGACTTTGCCAATCGTCCCTTTGGTCGCCGAACCATAATTGTTGTTATAGGTGCCGGTGATCTTTTCGGATTTCACGGAGTAGGGGATATAAATCCATTCGACTTCGCATTCGTAGAGCAAAGTCGTCATGAGGACAGTCGTCCCATCTTCGATGATAATACCCACCGCTTTCGAGCCTTCCAAGATATAGGAATATTCGGAGAATCCGGCCATACCTTTGGGAATGGTAATGACGCCAAGATTGGTGCAGTTGGCCAAGCAATTCTTCTTCAACGTGGTGGCCTTGGGGAAGGTAACCGTCACCAAGTTGGTGCTCTTTTGGAAGCAATAGTAGCCAATATAGGTGGCTTCGGGAAGGTTGACTTCGGTCAAACCGCAATGGTAGAAGGCATAATCGCCCACGTTCGTCACGGCCGGGAAGCTCATCGCTCCGGTGAGGCCGGTGCAATTCTTGAAAGCATATTCCGGAAGGGTTTCTAAGGTGTCGGGGAGAACGATTTCGGTCAGCTGTTCCAAGTTGGCGAAAGCATTCGCGGGGAGGGAGGTGCCGCCTTTGATTTCAACGCTGCGAATGGTCGTTAAACCAGGATCGCCAGAGCTGAAGAAGGAGCCGAATGTCTTACCCAAAGAAGGAAGGATGACTTTTTCTAAGCCATTGATGTTGGCAAGGGCACCATTATCGATCACCAGATCGGGATTGGCGGAGAGATCGAGGATGCGGATGGTGGCGCCATCGAATGCATTGGAACTGATTTTGGTCATGCGAGAAGGCACCGCAAAGGTGTCTTCGTTGATATCGCGATAGAATCCGGAGGAGGCCACGGTCACGGTGTCGGGAATCACCGAAGTCGGAATGCGAACGACGACGATGTTCTGCGTCGAATCAATGATGCAGTTGCTGCCTTCGGGGCTGACGTAACGGGTGTTGCCGCTGGCGACGGATAAGGTTTTCATGCCCGCGCAGTCCTTGAACAAATCTTCGCCGCAGTTCGTAATCGAAGCGGGTAAGACGAAGGAGGTCATTCCGGTGTTATAGAAGGCATAATTGCCGATGGTGGTAAGAGCGTTCCCTTGGAAGGTCACTTTCTTTAAGCCGGCGTAGTTGGCGAATGCATAGCTTTGAATCTCGGTGACGCCTTCGCCGATCACCACTTCCTCGAGTCCGGCCACGGCGCGGTGGTAGGTGGAAGAGGGATTATTGCCATAGACGATACCGCCAAGGATGGTGAGCTTCTTCAGATTCTGCGCCGGGCTAGTGGCATTGCTGAAGAGGTTATAGGAACCAGGGCGATTGTAAGTTCCATAGTAAGGAACGGTGACTTCGGAAAGGTTGAGGTGCCCACTCAGGCAACCTTCGGTGAGGTCGAAGTTTCCAAGGCCGACATACACCTTTTCCAACTTTCCATCGCTGGCGCCGATGAACCCTAAGGTCACCCTGACTTTGCTATAAGAGGTGGCGCTGGTGCTCAAGAGGTTGATTTCCTTGAGATTGGTGAAATTCGCGTTGAAATAGGTCAAATGGGTGTTGTAATCCAAGATGGTCAGCTTTTCCAATGCTTGTTTCTGCGACTGGCTGAGGTTATTCACGACATTGGTGTTGGGTGCGGTCAAACCTTTGATCGTGGCGCCGCTAAACGCAGTGCTATTCACGCTCGTCACCGAAGCGGGTAAGGTGAGGCTATCGATGGTCGCGTTCTTGAAGGTATAACCGGGGATGGCAGTCGGGCCGTCACCGATTTCAATCGAGCCGCTCAGTTTTGCGCCGGCAAAATAGATGTCGGTGGCATTTTGAAGCAAGGTATTCGCATTGCTGACATTGCACCATGCGGTTAGACCGCCATCGAGATAGGCCTTGGTTTGCGGCAAGGTCATGTTCGAAGGCAACTTCTTAACGTCACCGCCAAGATGGAACTCGCCAAGGGTGGCACCGGCAAATAAGTTGGCGGCCGAGGTGAGGATTTCGTCGAAATCGCCTTCCCAATAGAGCTTGCCGATGTTGGCGTTTTGGAAGGCGGAGGCATCGAGCTCGGCAAGCGCGGAGGTGAGGTGGATTTCCGCGACGAAAGCACGGTAGAAAGCGTGGGCGCCGATTTTTTCGATCACGGTAGGCAAGGTCAAGTTCGAAAGCAAGGTGCAACCGTTGAAGAAATAAGCGGGGATTTCTTTCATCGCTTCCGGCATGACGCAAGTAATGAGGCTGGCATTGCCATAATAGACACCGATTCGGTATTCGACGTTATCAAGCATCGTGACGTTCACGAAAGAGCAGTTGGCAAAAGCATAGTCGCCGATTTTGGCGAGGCCAGATCCGGCGGTGAAGGAAGCGACTTTGCAGTTTTCGAAGGCACTCGTGCCGATTTCGACGATGGCGTCGGGCAAAACGACGGCTTTGATTTCGCTGTGGTTACGGAAACCGCGTTCCGCAACTTTCACGATGGGGGAACCGTCTTTCTTGGCGGCGGGGATCGTTAAGGTATCGCCGAAGACCACATCCGACTTCGCGGCAACTTCAAAGGTGCCGTCGCCGAGGTCGTTATAAACGAAGTCGATATCCAGCGGATCAAGTTCCGCCCACTTGGCATAGAGGTCGATGGGCTTTCGGGTCTTTAAAGTATCCGGGAGCGGCTGAGTGAGCGCTTCATCCAAATACCAGCCCATGAATTGGTGATACCGATCATAGGTGGGATCCTTGCCATTTAATTGTTGGGCAATCGTCACATCGCTGGCGAATTGAGACGGCGTAGATGCGGCTTTGGTGCCGCCATTGAGGTGATAAGTGACGTCGTTGTAGTAAACGGTCGTGTCATAACGCCACTTGGCATAAAGGGTGGCTTCCATTTCTTCTTTGCCGAATTCATAGAAGTTTTCCACTTTGTTGATATAGGCCGGCTCTTTATACCAACCTTCGAACACGTATTCATCGCGTTCGGGTTCTTCCACCGGGAGGTTGACTTTGGTGGTGGCGAGGTTCTTGACCCGGGTGGTCACATCCGCTACTGGGGAGCCTTCGCCGGTGTTGAAATGGAGGGTGCGGGTGCCCATTTCATTCAAGTTAACGGTGAGCTGGGGACGCACGCCTTGATATTTATCGACATCGCTGCGATATTCGACGGCGTTGGAACCGAGGGGAGCGGCACTGCGATAGTAATAGAGTAAAGGCTCTTTGCCTTGGTTTTCCTCCGCCTGGTTACGGGGCGCATAAGTCCTAAACCAATAAGGGAAGGCATCGGTACCTTTATCATCACCAGGGATATCGCGACCGACGATTTTGTCATAATAGCCACCCTGAGTTTGGCAATATTCGGTAGTTTCATAGCACCAGTCGGTGATATGTTTCCATTCCCAATTGCCGTTATAGCTCGGCACGGAAACGGGGCTTTCGACATTGGCTTTTTCTTCTTCGGTGAAGACGCCTTGGAGGAAGCCATAGGCATACTCACTATTGAGCCACTGATGAAGATCAGAATTGGTGAAATCCTGGATATAACTGATTTTCTGGGTATAGGTGTAGTATTGGCTCGGGATATTTTCGAACATCTGCCGATAATCCAAAGCGGCGTGGGAGGTGAGCAAATAGCGATTGTCCCCAAGGTCGTCATAATCCCAACGAATCCAATCAAACGAATAAAAATCGTATTGGGTGTTGCTTTGACTCACCTTCCGGTAGCGCTTGCCTTCGTATTCGTAGTCATTGCCACCTTTGCTGACCCCATAGTCTTTGATTTTGGCTTTCAAGCCGTAATCCGTGACTTTTTTCTGCGGGTAGTGACCGTAATAGAATCCGGTTCCGCCAGGCATGCCGGTCCAGAAGGCATAGACGGTTTGGGCCCCTTGGAAAGTCGTCGGCGCGGCGATGCTTAGGTTGGCGTCGGCATACCACCCCAAGAATTCGGCGCCTTCTTTGGTGGTGACGTATTGGGAGTAGTCGATGGTTTAGCCTTTGACGCCGGTAACGGTGGCAATCGGCGTGCCGCCATTGGTGACGAAGGTCAACGTGGGCTCGGCTTCCGCACTGGAGGAAGAGGAGGTCGAAGTGCCGCCGCTGGCTCCGGAAGAGGCGGCGCTAGAGTTGGCACTAGAGTCGGCACCGCTGCTATCTTTGGAGGCGGAAGAGGCGGCCGAAGAACTGGAATTTCCACCGCCGCAGGAAGCGAGAACCATGACGGAAGAAAGTACCAGGATCGGTAAATTCTTTTTGCTCATAAAATTTCCTTTCGAAATAAAGAGGATAAAGATACTATCGAAGATAATAAAAGCACTGTCAAACGATATTTTCTAAAGAAAAAGTTCGATGTTATGGGGTTTTTTAGATTAATACAGGTCCACCAAAACGGTGTCCAAGAGCATGAGTCCTTGCGGGGTGGCGCGCACCGTTTCCGCTTCGGTTTCCAATAGGCCGCGACGCATAAGCGATTCCACCGCTTCCTGATGCTCCGAAATAAAGTCTTTGCCGAATCGGGCTTTGTAGGAAGATAGAGCAAACCCATCCACCAAGCGGAGATTGGAAAGCAAATAGCACTCCTCTTCTTCTTTAGGGGAAAGGGTTTCCTGTTCCAGTTTCCATTTTCCTTTGAGGTAATCGGGGACATTTACCGTGTTTTTATAGCGGGTTTTTCCATCATGGCCAGACGCACCAAGTCCGATCGCGTCATAGTCCTCGTCATGCCAATAAGCGAGGTTATGGCGGCATTCAAATCCGGGCAAGGCGAAGTTACTGACCTCGTATCGGCGATATCCTGCTTCTTCTAAGGCAGCCCGCACCGCTTCATATTGATCGGCTTGGTCGTCTTGGGAAGCTTCCTTCACCCCACGGGCAAAAAAGGCGGTCCCTTCTTCGAGAATCAACGAATAGGCGGAAATATGGGTGGGTTTTAAGGCAATGGCCTTAGCGACGTCCGCTTGGACTTCTGAGACGGTTTGGGCGGGCAAAGCGAACATCAAATCGAGATTGATGTTGGTGATGCCATGCTCCCGTAACGAGTTCACGGCGCGTTTTACATCCTCGGCGTCATGATGACGGCCGAGTAGTTTCAGGTATTTCGGGGAGAAACTTTGTACCCCCAAAGAAACCCGGTTCACCCCATATTGGGCTAACAAAGCGATCTTTTCCTCGCTAAGCGAATCGGGGTTGGCTTCGCAGGAAAATTCTCCGTTAGGAGCAAGATAGGGGGCAAAGAAGCCTAAAAGGCTTTCTAACTGTGTTAGGTTCAAGCAAGTCGGGGTGCCCCCACCGAAATAGATGGTGCGGTAAGGGCCGTGGCATTTGGCTTTGGCCTCCGCGAATAAAGAAAGAAGATAGGCATCTGCCTGATCTTCGAAATAATAAGCCTTGGGAAAATCGCAATAGGGGCAAAACCCTTTGCAAAAAGGGATGTGGATATAAAGGGAAGAAGCCACTTTATTCTTGATCGGTATTCTCTTCCTCCACGGGTTGGAGGATGCGGCTCAGCTCTTCGGCGGCGATCTCTTTTTCGGATTTGGGCTTTTCGTCGCTCTTAAAGGCCTTCAAATGGCGCTTCAAAAGGATGACGAGCCCGACGATGACGATGAAGATGCCGACGATGACGAGGGCCCACCACCACTGGTTATTGGCATAGATATGGGGGATGAAGTTCATGATTTTTCTCCTTGTTTGATGGGGGTATAGACGAATTTGTTTTTCACCTGCATTTTGCGGTAGAACCCTTCGGCCGCGAGTTTGTCCATGGAGGTGCGGGCGGTTTCATAGGCGCATTTGATGGTTTTCTTGTAATCGGCGATGGCGTAGTAACGGCCCATCGTGCAATGGGAAGCATAGAAGAGGCATTGCCCTTTGCTAAGTTGCGGATGGGATTCGCGCAGATACTTGGCGGTCTCTTTGACTTCCTTATCGCTTAGCGAGGCCCGGGGGGCGCTGACGGCGCGTTGCCCTTGGAAGGCGCTTTCGTCGACGAGGGGGATTTCCTTATCGACGGCTTCCACTTGGACCGGCGCGACCCGAACGGGGGCAGGAGAGGGGGGTTCGGGTGCGGCTTTGGGGGCCACATCGACGGGAACCTCCGGTTCGTCTTTGGCAATGCCTAAGTTGAATTCTTGCTGTAAGGCGGCGTTTTTGGCTTTGACCATGGCATTGAGCGCGTTTTCCAGTACGGGGGAGAAGACGCCAATGGCATGGGTGAGGAAATAGGTCATATCGGCATAACGGAGGGTTTGGCCGAAATAATCGTCGAAGGATTCGCCCCGCTGCATCACTTTCTCCAAAGGAAGGAGGAAGGCGCTAGGACCATAACCGCCATTGCAAAGGACCTGTTTGGCCGTGAGGCAAGCCATCGCTTCGTTATGGGCGGCGAAAGGACGGATGGCCATCACCCCCATCATCGCCACAAAGGCTTTTAGGGCCACGGGCAAGGGATCGTTACGGATGAAGGCGCAAAGCTCTTGGAGCTTATCTTCGATTTCCTCGCTGGGGGCTTCGGCGACGGTGCCGACTTGGATGCCGATATAACGTTCATTGGAGGCGCCAATCCGGTAGAAGGAAGTGAGTTCGTCGGTGCGGCATAGATATTCGTAGGCGCGGACAAAGAAATCCTCTTCGATTTCCGGGGAGGGCCGTTCCATGAAGGCATTGAGACCTTCTTGGTAGCCAAGGAGCACTTCGGCCCCGGATTCGTTATTGCGGTACATCCCGTTGACGATGGCCTTCAAAGTGACGTCCGAGACGCGGATACCTTCGATGGTCATCAAATAGGAAAGAATCTCGTGACGAAGGGACTTTTCTATAGGGCGGGCGAATTCCTCGTCTTGGGCGAGGTTGCCGTATTCAAAGACGAAATCGTTGATCTTTTTGGCGAAGGCCTCGAACTTTTCCTGCAAGGCCGGGGTTTGCACGTAGAAATAAGGAAGTTGACGCACGGTGCGAAGGGAGAGCCCTTTCCGGAAGGGATGGCGATACCGCTCCACATTGGCCCAGATGGGGTCGATGTTCGACATGTGGAGTGCGGAACGCACCCCTCGTTGGGTCTTATATTCGACATCGGTGTATTGTTCGTAAAGTTCCATACGTGCCTCTTAGGAATATTAAAGCAAGCATCAAAGATGGAATCAACCAAAAAACTACTAATTTCGCTCGTTTTGTTAGGGGCTAGGAAGGCTGCTTCGCCGTTTTATCAGGTTGGACGGCGCGAGGTTGGATTGCTTTTAAGTCCTTGCCCATCGTTTCTTTTGCTTGGCGGATGTCGATCGTTAACTGCAAATCGATGAAAAAGCGTTCCGACATCCCGAAATAACGGGCAAGACGCAAGGAGGTATCCACGCTTAGACTGCGTCTACCATGGAGAATATCTTGGATGCGCGAAACCGGAACGTGGATATCATGAGCGAGGCGATAAGCGGAAATCCCCATGGGTTTCATAAATTCTCCCCATAAGATTTCGCCTGCACTTGGGGTTTTGATGTGCACCATGTTTCAACCCTCCTTCAGGGTGATCACTTCGGAATCTTTTTCGAGAACTCTTGGCAAAAGACTTTTTCCGTTTCTTTGTCGAGAAAGCTGATAATCATGGTTATTATACCTGCCTCGCGTGTATTTGCAACATGGGTATATTGTTTTGCTAATAAACTACCCTACTTTCTTATACGAACGCTTTTCTTTTCTTGAGACAAAGAAAAAAGGAGACCATAGGTCTCCCTTGTGATTCGTTCGTTTTATTCCTCATCCAAAGAGAGGACGGACATGAAGGCTTCCTGCGGGACTTCGACCGAGCCAATGGCCTTCATCCGCTTTTTGCCTTCTTTTTGCTTTTCAAGCAATTTCTTCTTCCGGCTGATATCCCCGCCATAGCACTTGGCCAAGACGTCTTTGCGCATGCTCTTGATATCGGCACGGGCGATGACTTTATTTGAGATCGCGGCCTGGACGGGCACCTCGAATTGCTGTCTGGGGATGATTTGCTTGAGTTTGCTCACCATCGCTAGACCCCGTTGATAGGCATTGGGCTTAAAGACGATGGAGGAGAGGGCGTCGATCACTTCGCCATTTAAGAGGATATCCATCTTTGCTAGATCCCCCCGTCGATAATCGGCGAGTTCATAGTCCAAAGAGGCATAGCCTTTGGTGAAGGACTTCAGCTTATCGAAGAAATTGAAGATGATTTCCGATAAGGGGAGATCGTATTTGACGGTGACGCGGGTATCGTCATCATAGATGAGGTCGGTGTAGATGCCCCGCCGCTGCTGGCAAAGTTCCATGATCGGCCCCACATAATCCTGAGGGGCCATGATCGAAGCGGACACATAAGGTTCTTCAATAAAGGAAATGTGGCTGGGATCAGGCAATTTGGAGGGGTTATCGATCTCAAGGACGGTTCCATCGGTTTTGGTGACGCGGTAAATGACAGAGGGGGCCGTCAAAATCAAATCGAGGTTATATTCGCGTTCCAAACGTTCCTGCACCACATCCATATGGAGCAAGCCTAAGAACCCGCAACGGAAGCCAAAGCCGAGGGCTTGGGAAGTTTCGGGCTGATAGACCAACGATGAATCGTTGAGGGAGAGCTTTTCCAAGGCGTCTTTTAAATCGCCATATTTCTTGCTATCTACCGGATAGAGGCCGCAATAGACCATGTGGTGGATATGGCGGTAGCCGGGAAGAGGTGCTTCGGCGGGGGCGTTAGCCAAGGTGATGGTTTCGCCGGGGAAAACATCATGGATATCTTTGATTTGGGCGGCTAGATAGCCGACTTCCCCGCAATGGAGGACGCCGGTGGGGACTTCGCTAGGCGTGCGGATGCCGATTTCGGTGACCAGGTATTTTTTCCCCGATTGCATAAGCAAAATCTCATCGCCGACTTTTACCACCCCGTTTTTGACGCGGATTTGGACGATGACGCCCCGGTAAGAATCGTAATAGGAATCGAAGATCAAGGCTTGTAGCGGCGCATTCTCATCGCCGCCAGGAGGCGGAATCAAAGCCGCCACCGCTTCTAAGACTTCGCCGACGCCGACGCCGGTTTTGGCCGAGACCAAACAGGCTTCGTCCGCAGGGATCCCAACCCGTTTCTCGATTTCCTCTTTGACAAAATCGGGACGGGCGCTCGGCAAGTCGATTTTGTTGATGACGGGGATGATCTCCAAGTCATTATCGATGGCCAAATAGACGTTGGCCAAAGTTTGGGCTTGCACGCCTTGGGTGGCATCGACGACTAATAAAGCGCCTTCGCACGCGGCTAAGGAGCGGCTGACTTCATAGGAAAAGTCGACGTGCCCCGGGGTGTCGATGAGGTTATAGATGTATTCCTGTCCGTCTTTGGCCTTATAGGATAAGGTGACGGCGTTCAGTTTAATGGTGATGCCCCGTTCCCGCTCGAGATCCATCGAATCGAGGAGCTGCTCCTTCATCAAGCGCTGCTCCACGGTCCCGGTCTGTTCCAAAATCCGGTCCGCGAGGGTGGATTTGCCATGGTCGATATGGGCGATGATCGAGAAGTTGCGGATGCGGGATTTGTCCATAATGGCAAGATTATACCATCCCCGCAAGAATTTACACGCGTGGATGGCGAACTCCGTCTTTTGGGGTCTCCTCCAGAACTTGGCAGGCCCATGGGTTATGCTATAATTGAGTTGCAATAAGATTTTGGGGCTGTTGAAAAACTAGCTCTTCAATAACAAAACGCCGGAACCGCGATGGATCCGGCGTTTTTGGTAGAATGCTCTTGTTCAGGGAGGCATCTGCCATGTCGGATTTTACCACGG
>JAFTDF010000038.1 GCA_017454295.1 Bacilli bacterium | reverse complement strand
CTTCAAAACATTGATTTCTAGAATAACTTTTCCAAAATCAAGGCCGCCATGGTAGCCATATCCTTTTGGATCGATGTAAAAAACAACATCCACATTCAAGTCGAAGGAGTGTCCTTCAAGCCTATTTGTGGCTATTTCCTTTTTGGTTGAACTATATGCCCCATCGGACAATTCTTCCCATAAAAGACTTTTAGCTTCGCCGTTAACGCAATAAACTTCCAATGTTTTGCCATTAAAAGCAAAATAACAAGAAGAACCTAAAAAAGAACTAGATATACCAGCAAATAAAGGATGCAACGCAGACGTGGTATAATCCCTGCGCTAAACAATCAAAGGTGATTGGGAGGCGCTTCGGATTGGTTGTTTAGCATTCATCCCTTCCCCGGAACGCCTCCCGATCCCCTGGAAGGGATTTTCATGTTGGACGAGGAAACCGTGTCGGCCATGGGCGACGCCGAACTGTCGGCCGCCCTGGCGCTGCTCCGATCCGAGGCGGATCGCCGGGAAAGGGGGAGGGCCAGGTTCGAGAAGGCCGAGCTCTCGAAGAGGAACAAAAGGGACCCGAGGTGCCCCGAATGCGGGGTTCCCCTCATGGGGGACGGGAGGAGGAAGGACGGGGTCCGGAGCTACGAATGCCCGAAATGCCATCGCCACTATTCCGACACCTCCTCCACCTCGCTGTCGTCGTCGAAGCTGACGCCGGCGAAGATAAGGGCGATATTGACGCTGATAACGCTGGACTGCCCCGATTGGGTGGTCGCCGAGATCGCGGGGGTCAACGTGAAGACCGCCCAATACTGGGTCGACCGATGCCTCGACGCCGCGGGGGAATGGTCGATGGAATCGAGGCTTTCCGGCCACGTCTGGATCGATGAGATGCGCTTCGCCCCGATCAGGGCCTCGGGCTTCGTCGACGGGGTATGGACCACCTACGCCGGAAGGATCGCCAAGGACGCCTACATGGAGGTCGCCTTCGATTCCTCGGGCCGGGGATTCTGCCACCTCTTCGCCGAAAGGCTCGGCACCCCGGGAAGCGCGATGGTGTCGGAATGCCTTTCCGGCAGGATCGAGCCGGGATCCCTCCTCACCCACGACGGCGCCAGCTGCCACAACCGGGCCGTGAGGGAGCTGTCGCTCGGGGACGATTGGGTGAAGTTCGTCGCCGGGGACGCCGAATACGAACGCAAGATGAAGCTGATGAGCAACTGCTGTTCCTACCTGAGGCATTGCTTCGAGTCCCACAACGGAATCAAATTCTCCAAGCTGGAGGCGTATGGCAATTTCTTCATGTACAGATGGAGCCACGTCAGGAAACACGGCCTCAGGGCGACGATCGAATTCCTTTTCAACAGGGTCTGCGGGACGGCGAAAAGCCAGATTTCGGAATCCCTGTTTTGAAAACGTCCGATGCCTTGGGCATTCCCTATCCTTTATTTGCTGGTATATCTAGAAAAAGAAACACTTCCATTCATGCTATCACCACTCCAATTTATTCTTTATAATAGCCGTCGCCATCAGCTTTTTTCTAATATTCTTTATTAACATTTCGACCATATCTCTTAAAAAGCTTGGAGTCTCTTTCAAAATACCTTGGACAAGTTTTTCTTCTAATTTGTCTATTGTTTCAAGACCCCTAATAATATTGTTCACCAATTCCAAAAACGAAGAAATATTCTTGGCTGGATCATATCTATATTTCGCCTCTGTTCTTTTCCAGACAGAAATCTATTATTTGCTTGTAAACGTCGTTATTGAACCTGCGACAACTCTCTTCCAAAAGCATCGCCAGCAGAATCGCGATTGCTTGAAACGACATATAATTGGATTGGGCGCATCGCTTTCCGCCATGCATTCCCCGTCCTTTCGCTGAGGTGGATGGCGAGGAAGATGGAGGAAAGCTCCTCGTTCACAGGGATGCTGTAGCCTTCGTAGAAACCCTCGACGGTTTGGCTCGGGGCCAAACGGAAACCCCAAGTGGTAGATAAAGTAGTAGACAAAGCGGTAGATAAATGCAAGGCAAATCTATGCCAAAAACTATGCTAATCCCCAATTGTTTCTTGGATTGCCTTCCGGCTTCCGCTTTGCCTCAGGCAGAATATGCAGAGCGCCATGGTAAGCGCGATAACAGCTAGCAACGAGAAGGCGGCGCCTAGCCATATTTCCGGGAAATAATAGGAAAAGCCAGCGATTCCGACCCCGAAGCAACGCGAAAGGAACTTTCCGCCAAACGCAACCGATGCGATCAGAGAGCAGCCAAACGGAATGAGGCAAAAATACGTGTACGAAGCCAAAAACGGATAATAAGCTTTGGGTTTAGCGTACCCAACCCTTTCCATGAACATGGAGTGCGTCGAAAACCTTGTCCCGATTCTAAACTCAAGAAACACTATCGCGGCCACCCAAAAGAAGGAAACGAAAACCGCCAGGATAGAGAAAAGCGGAGAAAGCGAGGCAATTGTTTTTGCGGACTCGGCGTCGCCTTGGGACACCGCTCCGCGGAAGTCCGTCTCGGTTGGGGACAGTTCGATATGCTCGAATTGGTCGGAAGGAACGACGTAAGAGTCTTTTCCAAAAAGAGAAAGAAGGCCATATTCGTAATACTTCTTTTCGATTTCTTCAGAGACTCTTCTCGGAATCGAGATGGAAATGAAAAGCCTGTCTTCTTCCTGATACGAGAATTCCACCCCTCCGAACGAAATCCGCTTATAGACGGTCGAGAGGTCAAATTCTCCGGAGGCGGTGTCTCCTGGCTTGATCAAGAACTCTCTGTCGCCCAAAAGGCTCAAAACTTTCTCTTCGCTCCACCCGCTTTCTTTCAGCGTCGCCGGCACGACCAAAGAAAAAACTTCGCCTTGACTCGGAATCAGCCTCCCTGCGACAGGCAGGCGTATCCCGCTATTCGAAAGGAAATTCCGCAAAGGCTCGACGTTCTCATCCACGAGGCGGATGCTTGATGAGCGAAAGCGCTCCGTGGCCAGCGTTGCGGGCACCACCCCAAACAAGCCAACAGAGCCGTCATTCCGCAAATCGTCTTCGATCGACCTTATCCCATATTCCTTGCCATACAAGATGGCTTTGTCGCCTTCGGAAACGCGGGATTCGTCGCAAATCGATTTTGGCAGCCACAGTTGGTCGTCCGCCATGCTACCAACTTCTGTTTCAAAATAAAGGCTGCCTTCACCGCCATAGCAAATCGGGATTGGGATGGTCCCCGCCCCATCAATATAAACGTCGTTGGAACACAAACGGAAGCATTTGGCCAGCGTTTGATTTGATTTGGTTTCAACGCTTAAGACCCTCTCCTCCGTCAAGGCGGAAGCTACATAAGATTTGGAATCGAACAAAGACGCGCTTGCCAAGCACGGCACAAAGAAGCCGAAAGCCATGGAGGCGATTGCGGAAAAAACGGTCAAGCGCCTTGTTTTGCCAAACACCGACTTCAATGCATGACGTCTTATATTTTTTCCAAGCGTTTTTCTGGGGCGTTTGCGGTCGGGGATTGCGCAATCCGCCGTCGTTCCTCTTTCGAAAAGAGGACGGATTTCCCCGCCGCCTATTTCGTAAACATGGCAATTACTCACACTTGACTCGTCAAAATCGTGGGAGGCAACAATAACCAAACGTTCCTTCGCCATGCTTTCGAGCGTTTCGAAGACGATTCTTTTGTTTTCGGCATCCAAATTGCCCGTCGGCTCATCCAAAAGGGCAATAGGCTTGTCCTCCGCGATAACTCGCAGGATAGAAAGCCTTGCGAATTCCCCTTTCGAAAGTTCGGAGCATTTTTTCCCTAGTAGAGGGGAAATGCCTAATTTTTCTACACGCTTTGAGAAATCGTCGCGGCCCGGTCCGGCCAATCGGAGATATTCCTCGGCGGTCATGTCCTCAAACAACGGGTCCTCTTGAAACAGAAAAGACACATTGTTCCGCCTGAAAGCGGCATTTCGATTCCGTTCTTCGCCAAACCCAACATATTCCACATGGCCTGAATCCGGCGTTTCAAGCAATCCAAGAATTGACAAAAGCGTGGTTTTTCCACATCCGCTTGGTCCTTTTAATACGTTGATCGTCCCAGAATAAAAAGATGCGGTTTGATTGGCAAAAACCACTCGTTTCCCCTGCTTCGCCTTATATGTTTTCGAGATGTTTTTGACGTTTATTTCCATGCTTTTTCATTCCTAAGAGCAGGGTTAATCCGGCAACTAGCGCTGTCACAAATAGGGCAACCGCAAAGAAAGCATACCCTATGCCGGTCTGGCACATAATCTGAAACGAGAATCCGTTCAGCCGAGGAAGCTGATAGGTTAGTCCCAGAAATGCAGGCGGGGCGACAATGAGGGCTAGCGCAAAGGATGGCAGGGCCAAAAAACCTATCGCGGACAGGCAACTTGCTGCCACAGCTTTTTTACCAACGTTCCAGAAACGGACATATCTATCGTTAAGCTCTAACAACCTTCCGATGACGATGCCTCCATATATAAAATGTATGGTCGCTGATACAGCAAGCAACACGTATGCCAGGATTTGGCAAAACGAAGCCAGCCCACGCGTCATCGAAAGCGCCTGTTCGAACCTTATCTCATTGGCCAGCTGCACGATTGTTCCGTCCTGGAGCAAATCAAAATTTTGCAATAGCCTGTCGCTAGATATCACATCGCCGTGGCCGCGCGTTTTGAAATGACGGCCTTCTTCGAAATCGTACTTCCAAGCGTCTGCGTAAACATTATCGTGGACGATCGTGGGGCAGCAAAAAGAAGTGAAGAAAGGCCTTTTCGGGGTTCCGTCCTCATTAAGGATGATTTCGCCGGATGAATTACGCATCGCCGGGCCAAGGGGCTCATAGGCCCCGACGATTTTAAGATGCGGCAGCGAGAAGCCCGCATTAGCCCCCTCTTCTACGGCCAAAGGGAAACCATCGGGATATTCGTCGAAAAACCCGGCCAGCTTGGATGCGTTTGCGCCGTTTGGGGAGAGATAGTCGAAAACGTCTTTGCTAGGAACCATGATTTCGTCTTCGTTCGCGGGAAGTTGCCCCCAGTATATGCACAAAGACTCTTCTAACGGTAATTCGGCTTCGCTTGGATAAAAGCGCATTCCAACCGAAGATGTGCTTTTGAACGTGTGTTCTGTGAAACGATAGTTTTCGTTTCTGCCCGTTTTTTCCAAATCAACTCCATTGTCGTCTATATAGGCGTCCAATCTTTCAAAGGCGCGGCCGATCGATGATTCGAAAGCATCCGAAAACAAACCAACGTTTTCATAGAAACGTTGAACCGCGGAACTTGGAAGAATGGCGGGCGGAAGCGAAGACAAATCTCCTCGAGCCACGGAATTGCCGGCGGAATACGAATCTACGAGTACAAAAGAGGCCCTGAAGCTAAATGTCTGATAAAAGGAAAACGGAAGCACGTCGCCAATTTGAACGTCCAGGAACATGACTTCGTTGAGGTAGTCCAACTGTTTGTCTGACAAAACGATTGGGTAGTGATTCTTTCCGATTACGCCCGGAGTCGGTTCAACGTTTTCGTGCGCTCTTACCAAAGCGGAATACGATTCGTCTTCGGGGTTTTTTCCTTGTTTGCAATAAACAAGGGACGTTTCGTAATCCACGGCTTCCAAGGAATAACCCATCCATTCGTCTGGACCGTTATAATGCAGTTCAAATACTGGTCCGCCCGCATCTCCGTAAGAATCTATGGGCGAGAACTGAGATTCCGACAAATTATCGTAGGTTATCCTTTTGTCATAGCAAACCACTCCGCCGCTTTCTTTAAACGCCCCAACCAAAGTGGCTTTTTCGTCTGTCTT
>JAFTDF010000037.1 GCA_017454295.1 Bacilli bacterium | reverse complement strand
CGTCCAAACTGCGTTAGTCTAGCTTTTTCAAAGAACGATTCCGCGATTCGACACTCGCCTCGCGCGGTTTTCAGGCCGGCTTTTGCAAAGAGGAGTCGCAAGAAGAGAAATTTCTATTGATTTCTAATAGTTAGCCTCCTAGAGGGTGAACCCGGCATATCCTTCTGGGGTCTGGAGCCATTGATATAAAGCGACGGTCAGGGGCTTATCGTTTAGCCGCGCCACATAACGGGTCTTGCCATTCATGGGGATATTGCCGGCTTTTTCCTTCACCGGAAGCTTGCCTCCGGTGGCGGAGTCGATGTTATTGCCGACCCCGATGACGACATCGACGACCTTGTCTTTGAGTACGGCGGCCCCGAAATCGGCCACGGCCCCGTCATAGCCCTTGATATCGATATCGGCCAGATCCTCGGCGGTCGCCCCTTGGGTCTTGAGGTAATTGACCAAAGAGGGCTGCCAATTATCGATGGTGGCTTGGTCCAAACCGGAGGTTCCGGTTTTGGCATACCAACGGATCGTCAGATACGGCGCGGGAATATCCTCGGGATTGAGATAGACCGCTTTGATGTTCACCACGTTCCCGGTCGCGTATTTGGAAACGTCGTTATAACGGATCAAGCCTTCTTCGGCATAGAGGCGGCTGGGATCGGTTTTGCTATCATAGGAGCCCTCCCCCACATACCACTTATAGAAGATTTGCTCGCCGCTACGGGAAGCCACCTCGGGCAAGACGGCGTTATTGAAAATGTTGATGGTGCCCTTCTCGACAATCGTCTCGCCGACGATCACGCGATATTCGAGGTCTTGCTCAAAGGTTTTTACCAAAGAGCAGGAACCCAAAGTCGCGGCAAGGACAGGCAATAGTATCCTGATTGGATGTTTCATCAAGACTTCCTTTCCGGGTTACGTTGTAACCGCTTACATTTTTACCTAACCATACTCTACCCAAATGTGTCCATATCGAAAACTAATTCATTTCTATATATGGCATATCAAAAACGCATGATATACTTGGACTATGAATTACGACTATTATCGCGTGTTCCACGCCGTTGCCAAACGCGGTTCTTTGACCCGCGCCGCCGAAGAGCTCTACACCAGCCAACCCGCCATCACCAGGACCATCAAAAACCTGGAATCCGAGCTGGGGGTGAAACTATTCACCCGCTCCAAAAAAGGCGTCACCCTCACCAAAGAAGGGGAACTCCTTTATTCCCACGTTTCCGCGGCCTACGCGATGATTAGCAAAGCCGAATCCGAACTCTCTTCCAGCCTCACGCTGCAAAGCGGTTCGATCACCTTGGGGGCCACCATCACCGCTTTGGATGAATGTTTGTTCGATCTCCTCGAGAAATTTAAAGCGGCCCACCCCTCCTTGAAATTCAAGATCGTCTCCCGCTCTTCCGATGCCACCATCGCCATGCTTCGTTCCGGCGAGGTGGATCTTGCCTTTGTCACCACCCCTTATAAGAAAGTCGATGACGTCATCGAGAAGAAACTAAAATCCTTCGATAACATCTTCATCTGCGGAGCGGGCTATCCCGAGCTCCTCAAAGGCATCCATTCTCTCTCCGAACTCGCCACCTATCCGCTGGTTTATCTATCCACGGTCATGCAATTACGGCAGTATTGCGACGAAACCTTCGCGGCCCATGGCATTTCCGTAACCCCCAGCATCGAGCTCGACAGCGCTTCCACTGTCTTACCGATGGTGGAAAAGAACCTTGGTATCGGCATTGTCCCCCGCAGCATCGCCGCCGAAGCCATCAAGTTAGGGCACGTCCACGAAATTAAAACCAAAGAACCTTTACCGAAACGAGACGTCGTTTTACTAAAAAGCGCAGTCTACCCTGAGACTGCGCCTGTTCGTCGTTTTGCGGAATTTGCCTTATCCGAGTATCCGGATTAGGCGGTTAAGGTGAAGCAATAATCCACGAGCACCTGGGTCGCTTCGGCATGGGCGTTGGTTTTACGTGTCCAGATGCGGCGATCGGTCTTCCCACCGAAGGGGAATTCGTAATTGTTGCCGTCTTTCTTCACAACCGCGAAAGTCGCATTAAACCACGGAGCATCGGTAGAAGAAACGCCTTTGGCACCCAGAATGACATCGAACTCATAATGCTCCGTTTCAAAGGGCGGGATTTCGCTATCGAGGGTGGAAACTTTGCCGCTGCCAATGAGATTTTGGGTAATCGAGGTGATTTGGATGTTGTTGGCGGCCAAATAGGTATTGAAACCGCTAAAGAAGGTGGCGACGGCATCGCTATCGCTGATTTGGTACTCATAGAGGCCGACATGGAGGACAGGATAAACGGTCGGTGTGACGGACGAAGATTCGGAGGAAGTCACGGAGGTTTCCGAAGAAGTGGCCGAGGATTCGGAGGAAGTCACGGAGGATTCCGAGGAGGTGGCGGAAGATTCGGAGGAGGAAGAAGAGGGCTCTCCGCCTTCATCGGGCAAACCGGCCAAGTTGCGGAAATAGTTGATCATCAGGAGGACCGCTTGGTCATTGGTGGTTTCTTTGCGCTGCCAAAGACGACGGGTCGTGTTGCCACCGAAATCGAATTCGAAGTTGGCATCGCCATTCATATAGACCTCGAAGGTTTCGTTGAACCAAGGGGCATCGGCGGCGGCCACCGCTTTCGCGCCCAAGACGACATCGCAGGGATAATTGGCGGCTTCGAAGGCCTGGAGTTCGCTATTTAAGGTCGAGACTTTGCCAGAGCCGACGTAGTCATAGGTGATCGTGGTGATCGCATAGCCCTTAGAAGCGACATAGGCGGCAAAGGCGGTTTTAAAGGCTTCGGCCGCATCGGTATCGGTGATTTGTTTGGTGTAAAGGGCGACGTGAAGCGTAGGAAGAGTGATCACTTCGCCCGAACCCGAAGCTTCGGACGTCGGCACGGAAGAGGGGGTCGAAGCAACCGAAGAGGAGGCAGGGACCGCAGAAGAAGAGGGGGTAGGATCGGAAGGTAACGAACCGGCGCTGTTCGATGCACACGATCCAAGCAAAGTGACCAACGAGAGGGCAGATACGATTAACAGGCTTTTTTTCATAAATAACTCCTTTCCTTGTTAATTCTTTATGTTTTTATTTCGAGGTGAGGGAGAAGGCCACGTCATAGGCGATGCCGCGCAAGGTCGTGGCGTAGGATTCGGCGATATATTGGAGACCACCGCTTTCGATGGATTTGGAGGAATCGCCATGGAAGGTGGCGGGACGGATATCGACGCCGAAGAAGGTCCCTAAATGGGTTGAGGCGGCCAAATAGGTCCCGGCATAGGAAGGATGCTTGTCATCGGTGAAATAGAGGTTGATTTCGGGATGGGAGACATAGCTTTGCGAAAACGCCTGGCCCGCATAAGAGACTTTCACCCCCGCCTCTACTCCGCAACGGCGATAAGCGTCACGAAGCGCGGCTTCGGCTTCGGGGATGGTGCAGTGACGGCTATTGGCCAAGTTTTGGAAGCCCCAGGTGCTATAGAGATAGATTTCGGCGTTTGGCAATTTGGCGTTGATCTTTTGCTTCAAGGCTTTGACGCCGCTTAGGAACGAGGGGTAATCGTTTAAGGGGTTGGTGGAATGTTCCTGTAGCACAACATGGGTGTAAGGATGGTTCAAGGCGGCATCGAATTGTTTGCCCAAAGGATCGGTGGAAGAAGCCGTATCGATCAGCTTTTGCCCGCCTAAGGCAAGGCGCGAGGCCTTGAGATCCATGTTGATGGATTTGCCGATGGAGACGAAGGTCTCGTCGAGATTGTTATAGAAGGTGAAGCTATTGCCGACGAAAAGGACGTCGGCGTGCACCGAACCGGGATCGACACTGGATTTGGCCGAGGAGGAAGAAGAACTAGAGGGCATGGTAGACTCCTTGGAAGAGGACTCCGTAGATTTGCTTTGAGACGTGGATTCTTGCGATAAAGCCTTGCTTTCTTCTTTGCTGGAGCTGGAAAAATCCAGTGGCGAGGAAATCGCGCAGCTAGCAAGCAGCAACGGCATGGAAAGCAAGCAAAGTCGTTTGGAAATAGTACTCATCGTGGACATTGTAAACGCTTACATTCATACGAAAAAATATAAGTAATTGATTTAACCCATAATAAATTGATATAGATTTAAGCACCCTCTACTCTTCCCATCCTTAGGCAGTAAAAAAGCCCACCACATCGGGCGGACCTTCTTTGCCAGGGCCTTATCTTTAATATCCATGGTTCAATGCGCGCGAAAAAAGCCGCGATTGTTTCGCGACTTTCGTTGATTTGTTGCGCTTATACGTCGGAGAGCACCTTGAAGTGATAGACGATCGCCCCGATATTGGCACCGGCGTAGACTAGGCCAATGGCCATGGCGATATAGTGGCCGATACCAACGCCCATCAGCCCGTACATGGCAGCGGCGGCGGCGCTAAGGAAACAGCCGAAGACGAAATTCTTATCAAACTTGTCGCTCTTCTCATCTTCTTCCTTGGCCTTTAAGGCAAGGATGAACCGCCAATAGGAGAGGGCGAATAGCACCACGGCAATCCCCAAAATCACCAAGGCGATGGTCGTCTTGGAGGTGTCTTGGTTCTTGGACACCCATTCCCAAAGGGGGCATAGATAAGAGGCGGTCACCGTCTCCCCGTCTTTTAAGGTGAGGCGATAGATGGGCAATAGGATTAAGAATAACCCCACCACATCCGCGAGGAAGGCAATCCAGCCGATTTTTATCTTAAAAGGCAAAGGCATTAATACTTTTCCTCCTGGCGTTGATGGTTCACCCCGAGTTTCTTCAAATAGGCTTCCCCCACTTCCAAAACGGAATAATCGAATAAGGGAATGAGGTTCAGGTAACTACCGAACGTCTTCGCGTATTGCTCCGGCGTATAGTTCTTCCGTAATTCCACGGCATTGGCATAAACCGTGAGCAACGCCTCGGTGAGGTCTTTCTCCTCGACCTTGAAATAATGCTTATATTGGCTGACCCCCAAAGGAATCCCAAGGGAGAGCAGGAAATGAAGGCCATCGGCGTATTCGTCGAGGATCCTCTCCTTCGGCCCGGGGCCTTTTAAGGACCAGTATTTGAAGCAACGCGTTTCATTGGCAAATTCACCAAGCTCCACTAGCAGCGAAAGCAAGCGCCGGGAAAAGGTCGAGGGGTAATCGATCCCATGTTTCTCGGCGATTTCTTGGTCTAAGGCCGCTTGCAAAGGGAAAAACGCGGACAGGTCGATGAAGTCTTCGGTCATACTTACTTTTGCTCGGTGAGTTTCTGGAGATGCCAGATATCGCGGTTATATTCCTCGATCGTGCGGTCGGAGGTGAAATAGCCGCTGGAAGCGATATTCATGATCGAGGCATGGGCCCAAAGGGCGCGGTCGCGGTACATTTCCTCGGCGGCGCGGCAGGCTTTCGAATAGGCATCGAAGTCGGCGAGGACGAAGAATTGGTCGTTGCGGTTCATGATCTCATCGAAGATCATACGGAACCGGTTGGGATCCCCGGCGGTCCAAGGACCGGTGAAGAGGGAATCCATGATGTTCTTCACGCGCACATCGGAGTTATAGACATCCCAAGGCGAATAGGTGCCCCAATCGGTCTTCTGCTGAACTTGATCGGCGGTGAGACCGAAGATGACTTCGTTTTCCCGTCCGGCCAAATCGGCGATTTCGATGTTGGCGCCGTCTAAAGTCCCTAAGGTGATGGCCCCGTTCATCATGAGTTTCATGTTGGAGGTACCGGAAGCTTCCTTCCCGGCGGTGGAAATCTGCTCGGAGATATCGGCGGCGGGGATGATGCGTTCGGCCAAGGAGACGCCATAGTTTTCGACGAAGACGATCTTCAGGTACTTCGAAACGTGGGGATCGTTATTGACGACTTTGGCGACGGCCAAAATGAGCTCGATGATCTTTTTGGCATAGGTATAGCTCGGCGCCGCTTTGGCTCCGAAGATATAGGTATGGGGGATCATCTGGAAGGAAGGATCTTCCTTCAGCTTATGGTAGAGATGAATGATATGGAAGATGTTGAGCAATTGCCGCTTATAGGCATGGAGACGCTTCACCTGGACATCGAAGATGGAATTGGGATCGATTTCGATACCATAGGCGCTATAGACAAAGTTGGCGAAATCTTTCTTATTGGCGAACTTCGCTTCCATGACCGCCTTTTGGACCTTGGGATCATCGGCAAAGGCTTTGAATTTCCCGATTTCCTTTTCGAAGTTCTTCTTCCAACCATCCCCGATTTTGTCGGTGATGATTTTGCTTAAACGCGGGTTGGCATACATCAGCCAGCGACGATGGGTGACCCCATTGGTTTTGTTGTTGAACTTCTCGGGGAAGAGTTCATAGAACTCTTTAAAGGTATAGGATTTGAGGATGTCGGTATGGATTTTGGCGACGCCGTTGACCGAATAGACGGTGGCGATGGCCATATTGGTCATATGGATCTGACCGTCTTTGATGATCTGCATCGCGTAGCGGCGATCGGGGGAAACATTGAGTTCGTTGAGCTTAAGGTTAAAGCGACGATTGATTTCCTCGATGATCATGTAAACCCGCGGGACGAGCTGCTGGACGTATTGGACGGGCCATTTCTCGAGGGCTTCGGGCATGACGGTGTGGTTGGTATAGGCGAACATCTTGGTGACGATGGCCCACGCCCCTTCCCAGCCATAGCCGTATTCATCCATCAATAAGCGCATCGCTTCGGGGATGGCCAAAATCGGATGGGTGTCATTGAGCTGGAAGACGTAATACTTGGCAAGGTCATCCAAGGAACCATAACGACGCTTGAAGGAACGCATCGTGGACTGGAGACCGGCCGAGACTAAGAAATATTGCTGACGGAGACGTAGCATCCGGCCGTGTTCGGTGGAATCATCGGGATAAAGGCCGTGGCAAAGTTCACGCAAAGTCTGGAGATAGGATTCGAAGGATTGGTCGGTGGGCAAGTTGCCTTCGCTGGGTTCGGCCGACCACAACCGCAAACTATTGGCGACGCCATTGCGGTAACCGGGGATGGAGACATCATAGGGAACGGCGCGGACGCAGGTGGCGTTGACGGTGCGAAGACCATATTCGCCATTGGGTTTGAGATAGGTTTCGGCTTGGCCATAGAATTTGACTTCGACGGCATGCTTGGGCTTGCGGACTTCGAAAACGAAGCCGTTACGGAGCCATTGGTCCGGCAATTCGACTTGCTGTCCCTTGACGAATTTCTGGCGGAAGAAGCCATATTCATAACGAATGGTGTTGCCGTGTCCGGGATACCCTAAGGAGGCGATGGAATCGAGGAAGCAAGCGGCAAGACGCCCTAAGCCGCCATTGCCCAAGCCGGCATCGGCTTCCATATCCTCGAGTTCACCGATATCGATGCCAAGTTCCTCCAAGCCTTCCTTGGCGATATCGTAAACGCCGAGGTTTTGCATGTTGGACGTTAACAAACGTCCCATGAGGAATTCCATCGAGAAATAGATGAGTTGGCGGTCTTCGTTTTTCAAGATGCTGTCGCGGGAGGCGCGCCAGTCTTTGCCGGCGAAGTCACGCACCATTTCGCCAAGGATCTCATAGCGTTCGGTGATATGGCTGTCGGCCACGGTGCGGCCATATTTTTCCTCTAAGCGGCGGGCGAAGGTCGCCTGAAAATCTGCTTTGTTATCAAACATGGGGTTTGGTACTCCTTATTTTTTCTTGGGGGCTGCCTTTTTGGCGGGGGCTTTCTTGGCAGGGGCTTTCTTGGGCTTGGGGGCCTCTTCCACGGGCGCCGGCTTTTCATTGCGACGCTTGAAGATGCAAGCGCAGAAGCCGCCGAGTTTGATGGTCATCTTCATCGGGCGGTTTTCGGGGCCGGGGCAATTCTCCACCACCGCGGGCAAGCCGTTATATTGGTTCCAACCACCATAGACATCCTTGTCGGAATTGAAGATTTCGTCGTAGGTGCCTTCGTGGTAGACGCCGATATCGTAATGTTCGTACCAGTTGGGGGTCATGTTGAAGACGAAGATCAAATCGGAATCGCCATATTCGCGTTCGAAGGCGAAGACGGATTGATCGGCGTTGTCGACCATGAGCCAACGGAAATGGGCGGGGTTATATTCCTCGACCTTCATCGCGTCTTCGGCGGCGTAGATGAGGTTGAGGTCGCGGATCATACGGCGGACGGAATCGTGCTTGGGGAAGGAGAGGAGGTTCCACGGCAAGGAGCGTTGCTCGTTCCATTCGTCAAAGGAGGCGAGCTCGTTCCCCATGAAGTTGAGCTTTTTGCCGGGGTGAGCGAATTGATAGGCGTAGAGGTTGCGGATCAAAGCGAACTTCTGATCATAGTCGCCCCACATCTTATTGATGATGGTCCCTTTGCCATGGACGACTTCGTCGTGGCTTAACGGGAGGAGGAAGTTCTCGCTGTAGAAATAGGCCATCGAGAAGGTGAGTTTATTGTGCTCATACTTCTTGTAGACGGGGTCTTTGGAGTAATACTTGAGGGTATCGTTCATCCAGCCGAGGTCCCACTTATAGTCGAAGCCAAGTCCGCCATATTCGACGGGGTGGGTGACTTTGGTGAAGTCGGTGGAGTCTTCGGCGATCATCATCGCGGTGGGATGGGCATAGTGGAGTTTGCCATTGAGGCGGCGGATGAATTCGGTGGCGCCGGTATTCTCACCGTTGGCCTTATTGCCATCCCAATAGACGATGTTGGAGACGGCGTCGCAACGGATACCGTCGAAATGGAAATAGGTGAGGAAATAGTTCATGGCCGACATCAAGAAGGAACGGACGGGATCCTTCCCGAGGTCGAATTGAGCCGAGCCCCAAGGAGACAAGGTATGGGCGGGGTCGCTGTATTCATAGAGACAAGAGCCGTCGAATTCGCGGAGGGCATAGGAATCGTTAGCGAAATGGACGGGGGCGAAATCCAAGATGACGCCGAAGCCGGCCCGGTGCATCCGGTCGACGAAGGACATGAGTTGCTTCGGGTTGCCATAACGGGAGTCTACCGAGTAGAAGCCGGTGGCTTGATAGCCCCAGGAACCATCAAAGGGATACTGGGTGATCGGCATGATCTCCACGTGGGTGAAGCCGGTTTCTTGGAGATAGGGGATGAGGTAATCGGCGATCTCCTCATAAGAGAGGTAACGGTCGCCGACTTTGCCCTTCCACGAGCCGAGATGGACTTCGTAGATGGACATCGGGGTATCGAAGTTGCGGGTGCGCTTGTTCATCCAATCGCCATCCATCCAGGGGAAGCCCTCGATATCATAAATACGGGAGCAGGTCTGGGGGCGATATTCGCTATAGAAGGCGAAGGGGTCGGCCTTATCGACGTATTGGCCACGGGCGTTCTTGAAGTGATACTTATAGGACTGATAGTCGTGGAGTCCGGGGATGAAGGTCTCAAAGACGCCGGAGCTGTCGACTTTGTTCATCTTGTTGGAGCGGACGTCCCAGCCGTTGAATTCGCCGATGACGGAAACATCGCTTGCCAAGGGGGCGTAGAGGCGGAACCAGACGCCATAGAGTTTGTCTTGGACTTTGACTTTGCGGGCTTTGCCGCCTTTGGTCTTGGGTGGAACCACCTCCTCTTTCTCGACTTCGATATAGCCGAAGTGGGCACCGAAGTAACGGAAAGCATCGATGGATTGACCCATCAAATAATCGAGCAATATGCCATATGCCATAAAATGGTCTCCTTTTGCTGTTGGAGTAATTATAAGCGCCACACGCGGGTATGGGAATATGTAAACGCGCAGGTAGAGAGGGAAAATGGGCAATGGGAGGGTCTTAAAATAGGGGTATATCGTCATGAAAAGGAGGTAAAACATCATGAACGACACCCCATCAACCCACACCCCGGGCGTTTTCTTTCGCAATGGCCAATGGGTCATCGACTGCGTCCGCACCATCCAAGGCAAGCGCATCCACATGGCCCGCAAAGGATTCGCTAGCCAAGAAGAGGCCCAAGCGGCTTTGCCGCGGCTATTCGCCCTGCGCATCGAAACGGACCAGATCTTCGCCGCCTCCCCCATCTTTGAAACCTTCATCCGCCGCTTCAAGGAATATCGGGGCCACCACGTCCGCCCCTCCACCGTCATGCAAATCGATTCGATGGCCCATGTCCACATGCGCGAATTCCAAGCCCGCCCCATCCGCGAGACGTTCAACCCCGAATTCGTGGAGACCTGGTATAACCGTTTGGTTCAAGACCGCTCCATCTCCAGCCAATGGAAAAATAAGATCATCTCCGCCGCGCGGAAGATGTTCGAGATGGCTTGGAAATGGAAATACCTTTCCGCCGAGAAATGGACCGACATCGCCAATATCTTGGAAAACGTCCAAGAGAGCAAACGCAAGTCCCGGGAGAAAGAGATTTGGACGCCCAAACAGTTGCGCGCCTTCCTCTCCGTTTTGCCCCCGGATAGCTTCGACGAAGCCATGTTCCATTTGTTCTGCACCTTAGGGGCGCGCATCTCCGAATTCACGGGATTGACTTGGGATTGCTTTGACCGAAAGAAAGAAACCATCGAAATAAAGCAGCAAGTTATATATCAAGGTCTACATCATTTCGTGGTGACCGAAGAACTCAAAACCAGCGAGTCCTATCGCATCTGCAAGCTCGATCCCCATACCTATGAATTGCTGCTACGCCACTACCAGCGGCAAGCGCCCCAAAGCGAGCAGGAATTCATCTTCCCCAGCACCCCAAGGAACCACTTCCGCCCCACCGCCAAATCCACCTTGCGGCGAAGGATGGGCATCTACATGCAACTGTCCAAAGTTCCGCGGATCACGCCCCATGGGGTCCGCCACACCAAAGCCACGATGCTGATGGCGGTATGCAAGAATATGGCGGAAGTCAAAGCCGCGGCCCGTTACCTCGGGCATTCGGCGACGATGATGATCGACACCTATGGCCATGCCAAGGAAGAATCCACCGCCGCCATCATTTCGCGGTTGCATAAGCAATAATCTTTGCTTAATCCGCCTCTTGCCCCCATAATTATTAAAACTACGGAGGAATACCCATGGAATTAAAAGGTTCCGAAACGGAAAAATGCCTGCAGGCGGCGTTTGCCGGTGAATCCCAGGCCCGCAACAAATACACCTACTTCGCTTCGAAGGCGAAGAAAGAAGGTTTCGAACAGATCGCCGCGATCTTCCTCGAAACCGCCGACAACGAGAAAGAACACGCCAAACTCTGGTTCAAATACCTGCAAGGTGGCGAGGTCCCTTCCACCAAAGAAAACCTCCTTGCCGCCGCGCAGGGTGAAAATGACGAATGGACCGATATGTATCCCAAGTTCGCCGAAATCGCCGAAGCCGAAGGCTTCAAGGAAATCGCCGCCAAGTTCCGCATGGTCGGTGAAATCGAAAAGCACCACGAAGAACGCTATCGCCAGCTCCTCGAGAAAGTCGAAAAGGAAGTCGTCTACATCGCCGAAGACGTCGTCATCTGGAAATGCCGTAACTGCGGTCACATCCACGTGGGCAAAGCCGCCCCGCAGATCTGCCCGGTTTGCAAGCATCCCCAATCCTATTTCGAACTCTCCGTCGCCAATTATTAATCGGCTAAGCGTTCTAGGCCCCGCTCCTTGCGGGGCTTTTTTCGTGCCTCCCCGCGAGAAAGCGTTGCGGAAAACGCGCCGTCTTCTATAGTTTCCATAGTGAAGATAGAAAGGGGCACTTTTATGCATAAAATCGCCTTTGCCTATTTAGAAGAGAATCCCCGCGTCATCTACCTCAACGAAACCCTCCAAGGTGAATTTGAGGTGATGCCGATCAATTCCGCCGAGAAAATGACGAAGCTCCTCCATGAATCCTACGAGCTCATCGACGCGCTCATCATCGATCACCCCAGCGACAAAGAAGGCATTGACCGCCTCTTCCGTTATGTCGGCAAGCGCAATAGTTTCATGTTCACGCTTCCGATCCTTCTCCTCACCGACGACGAGCACAAGGAAGACGATTGCGCCTACCTTTCCGATTTGGTCGTTGGCCTCATCCGCCAAGGGGATCCCAAACAAGCGGTGATTCAAAGGATCCGTAACACCATCAAATTCTGTTCCTCCGCCAGTTTCGACGATTTCTCGAAGATGTTACGTCGGCTGCCTTCGATCATCTACATCAAAGACCTCAATGGCCGTTACGTCTTCTGCTCCAACCGCTGGCACCACTTACGGAGCCCAAACGAATCGATCCGCGGCTTGACCGACTTCGATGTCCGCAAAAGCAAGGAGAACGCCGAAATCGCCCGCAGAAGCGACCTCAAAATCATCCGATCGGGTCGGGGCATGAGTTACATGATTAAAGAAGAGGACGAAGAAGGCGTCGAATATCTGCAAGTCGTCAAAGAGCCTTTGCTCGACCGTAGTGGCAAGGTAAGCGGCATCATCGCCATCATCAATAACGTCACCGATTCCGAGTTATTGAAAGAAGAACTCCACCAAAAATCCATCACCGACCAACTCACCGGCGTCTACAACCGTTTCTATTTCGAAGAACTCGTCGCCGAGATGAAAGGGAACATCGAAATGCCCCTCACCTTGATTTCCGCCGACTGCGATGGCTTGAAGTGCATCAACGACGCCTATGGCCATGCCGCGGGGGACCTCTATATCTGCTTTGCCCGTGACGCCATCTTAGACGCGCTCCCGAAAGACGCCCATCTATTCCGCATGGGTGGCGATGAGTTTCTCGCGCTGGTGCCCAATATGAGCAAAGAAGACGCAAAACGCCTCGTTGAGGATATCCTCGTCTTCGCCAAAGGCTATCGGACCGAGCAATTCGGGTTACGCTTATCCGTGGGCAGTTTCACCATCGATTCGCCAGGGCAAATCATCGAAGATGCGGTCCGCGGCAGCGACAAGGAGATGTACCGCATGAAAAAGAGCCATTGACCTTAAGGTCATGGCCCTTCTTTTAACGGATCTTATCGAAGTTATTTTGCAATTGGATACGATCCAAATCCGTTTCGGGACGATTCGGTTTTAATTTCCGTTCCCCAAGGGTAATCGCGGAGACCGGACACACCAAACCGCATAAGAGACAACCCACGCACTTTTCCTTTTCGCAATGGGGGCGGCGGGTTTCCTCGTCCCACATCATGGCCTGGTGGGCCCCATCATAGCAAGAGATGACGCATCTTCCGCAGCCAACGCAGCGGGATCGATCGATCTCGGGATAGACGATATAATCGCGGTTTAATTCTTCCGCGGGGATGATGTTTTGATTCGCTAGACCTACGAGTTCCTCTAAGGAATCCACGCCTTGTTCTTCCATATAGAAGGAGAGGCCTTCGCAAAGATCTTCGACGATACGATAGCCATATTGCATAATCGCGGTCGTGACTTGCAAGGTTTTCGCACCCAATAAAATGAATTCGGCCGCATCGACCCAGGTCTCGATCCCACCGATGCCGGAGAATTCCACGTCCTTCAAATCGGGGTGGCTCCGCATCTGTTGGAGGAAGCGCAAGGCAATCGGCTTCACCGCCTTCCCCGAATACCCGGAGATGGAAGATTTGCCGTCGATGATGGGCAAGCCCACTTTCGCGTTAAGATCCACATTGATGATGGACTTGACGGTATTGATCGCGGCGATGCCACTTGCCCCACCTTCGATGGAGGCCAAGGCCGGAACGCACATATCGGTGATATTCGGCGTCATCTTCGCCATGAAGGGAAGATGGGTGCCCCGCTTCACGGCTTGGCAATACTTCCGGCAGAGTTCGGGATTGGAACCGACATCGCTCCCCATGGCATGGCTCGTCATTTGGGGGCAAGAAAAATTGAGTTCGATCATGTCCGCCCCCGCTTCGGTGACCAGACGTGCGAGTTCTTCCCAGTCTTCCTCGTTGCTGCCCATGATGGAGGCGATGAGGACACGGTCGGGATAGGCTTGTTTTAAGCGTCTCAAATCGGAGAGATTCTCTTCGAGGGAATGCTCGGCGATCTGTTCCATATTCTTAAAGCCGACGAAGGGTGCCCCTTCTTTCGCCAAAGCGTCGAATCGAGGCGACACCTCATCGATCAAATAATGTTTCGGACCGATGGTTTTGAAGACGACCCCGCCCCAGCCCGATTCATAGGCTTTCGCGCACATATCGTAGCAATTGCCTACGGGTGAGGAAGATAAACAGAACGGATTGGGGAAACGCACCCCCATGAAGGTGATGGAGAGGTCTTTCATTGTTGGTCTCCTCCTAAATAAGCAAGGGCCCTTGCGGCGGCTTCCTTGCCGGTTTTGACGGCGCAGACGACGGTCTTATCGCCTTCGACGATATCCCCGCAATAGAAGATATTGTCGCGGTCGGTGGGTTCTCCTAGTTGACTTGGCAAGCGCTGCTGACCCACCGCCAAAACGATCAAATCGGCCTCGAGGGTCATCGTGATCTCCGCCTTGCGATGAAGGAAGGTGACGACGTTCTTTTTGACTCCGCTAGGCACAAATCCATCATAGATGGACACCCCCGCGTTTCTCGCTCCTTCGAGTTCGGCTTTGGAGGCTTTGAATTCGGATAGGGTCTCATAGACGACATCGCTGACTTGTTCGATGCCCGCTTTCTTGCAGGTGGTCGCAACGTCCATGGCGACATCGCCCCCACCGATCACGAGGACATGGCGGACATCGGGAATCTCACCTTGTTTGGCCTTGGCGAGGAAATCGATGGCCGTCATGGTATAAGGATTGTCTTCGAATAAGGGTAAGGTCTTGGCCTCTCCTAAGCCATCGGCGACCACCACCGCATCATAATGTTTGCGCAATTCGTCGACCTCATTGGCCGGGGCGAAATGGGAAATCTTCACGCCCAAGGCTTCGATATGGGCGATTTCTTGGTCTAAGACGGCTTCGGGTAAACGGTAGGAAGGAATGCCATAACGGCAATAACCCCCGGCTTTGCCTTGCTTTTCAAAAACGGTAACTTGGCATCCGCTTCTGGCTAACATCGCCGCGGCGGTAAGCCCCGCGGGACCACCGCCGACGACGGCCACCTTTTTGCCGTTACTAGGCCCGGGCTTGACCAGTTCTAGTCCGAATGCGGCTTCCATATCGGTGGCGTAACGTTGTAGCCGAGCGATGTCGATGGGACGATCGATGCCCGAACGGGAGCAGCCTTGCTCACAATAATGTTCCGTGGGGCAAACGCGGGCGCACACCCCACCTAAGGGATTGTTCTCGCGGATGGTTTTGGCCGCCCCTTTGACGTTTTTAAAACGGAGGGAACGGATGAATTGGGCCGGATCGGTGCCGGCGGGGCACATCTTGGAGCAAGGGGCGTCTAAACAGAGTAAGCAGCGGCTGGCCTCTTCCATGGCCAAAATAGGCGTGAAAGCGGCTCTCTCTTCGTCGAAGTGGATTTTTGCCATAACGGGTGTTTCCTATCTTTTGCCATATTGTAACATGATGCTTTTCAAAGAAAAACGCGGCTTGGCACCGCGTTATTTGAACTAAGCATTTTGCCGTAGTTTGGAGAACTTGGGGAATTTCTTCTCGAGATCGCCGATTTCCGCATCCGTCGGGATATGGGCTTTGCCCGCTTCCATGAAGTTGCGGAGCACCCCCACCAAGATGAAGGGGCGGATCAAGACGGAATGGACCATGTTCCATATGACGATGGCTAGGATAGCCGCCACGACGATGCCGAGGAGATTGGGATCGGAGACCCAGGCGGGGATATCGGTCGCGGTTTCGGTGCCGATTTTGGCGATCTGGGCGCCTAGGTCGATGAAAGCCTGGGGGAATTGACGGAAGATCACATATAGGAGGCCGAAGAGCCCACCGCCGATGAGGATGAAGAAAAGCAAGCCCATCCCGAAGATGCGGCCGAGGTTACGGACGAGGCTCTTGCCATGCTTAAAGAAGATGACGCAGCCTTCGCAGGCGGCTTTGGCCGAATTCATGTCCTTGCGGTAAAGAATCCAGCCGAGGCAGCAATCGCAAAGATAGCCGATGACGGTTTGGACGCCGCTATCGATGGCGGAGGTGACACCCTCCCCAACATCGCCACCGACGGCTTTGCCGGCTCGAGTCATGGCTCGGCCCATTTCGCGGAAGACGGCTTTGATGCCGCTGGTGATGAAGAAATAGAGGGTGATTTTGCCAAACCTCCCTTTCAGTTCGGCGAGGCCTTCGTGGACGATATGGTCGGGAAGATCCCCGGTGGTCACGCCGCGGGTCATCATGGCGATTTGCGCCGCTTTGAAGCGGTTCTGCACCAAATAAGTGACGATGACGGAGATGATGATGCCGACGACTAAGCCGATCCCTAGACCGACGAAAGCGTGCCAGCTCACATTGTCTTTGGCGATGAAATAACCGGCCGTGGCAAGTCCGATGATGACTCCTAAAACCAGGAGATCGATCAAGAACATCAAAAACGAGAACGGCAGGGTTTTGCGATACACTTTGGCATTGCTCATAAGGTTCCTCCTAAGGTTAGGATAATAATAATTCCGGAACGGAATCTTGAAAAGCGACTAATCCAAAAGGGAGAGGATCTTCAACACGATTTTGTTGGATTGCTCCGAGGCATCGTCCATGAAATTGGCATAGGTTTCCGTGGCAAAGCCATCGGCTTTGTCGGAAAGGACGCGGAGCAAGGCAAAGGGCACTTTGAAGGCCGTGCAGACTTTGGCGATGGCCGCCCCTTCCATCTCACAGGCATAAGCGTTGTGGGTGGTACGTAGGTAATCGACATAGGAAGAGGAGGCGATGAATTGGTCGCCCGTGGCGATGGTGCCTTTAAAAACGTTTTCCTCGCCCATCACCTCCACGGAGGCACGGTAAGCGGAATCCACCATACGCTCATCCGGGTAATAGACTTCTCCCGGGATGGGGATGGCCGGATCGCCCCCACACCACACGAAGCCATCGTTTTCAAGGCGCCCATAATCATGTTCGAGCACCGCGGTGGCGATGACTTCGTCGAGGATATCGGTCTCATCCCGTAAGCCCCCGGCCACGCCGGTAAAAAGGACATGGGACACCGAATAACGGGTCAATAGGCTCGTCACGCCCGAAGCGGCGTTGATTTTGCCGATGCCGGCTCGGGAGATGATGACATCATGATCCTTCAGTTTGCCGATATGATAAGTGGCGTTTCCCCAGGTCTCGGTTTTCGAGATCTCCGCTTCTTCCAAAAGCTTTTTGATTTCCTCATCCATCGCGGAAACGAGACCGATATAAGTGGTCTGAGAGGATTGATTGCACCCTGCTAATAGGGGCAAGGTCAAAACGGTAAACACCCAAGATTTATAAAGTTTCATAAAAGGGCCTTGTATTCTCAATTCGTACCATTCAGACCCGAGAATACAATCTCCTTTCTTGGGAAGTCTGATGGGCGGGTTTGCCTCGATCGAGGGTTTCCGCTATAATGTGGGCCGCTGTGGGATGCGTGCCCATATACTTACGG
>JAFTDF010000036.1 GCA_017454295.1 Bacilli bacterium | reverse complement strand
CGTCCAAACTGCGTTAGTCTAGCTTTTTCAAAGAACGATTCCGCGATTCGACACTCGCCTCGCGCGGTTTTCAGGCCGGCTTTTGCAAAGAGGAGTCGCAAGAAGAGAAATTTCTATTGATTTCTAATAGTTAGCCTCCTATTTTTGGGCATCGAAATCAATCGTGGATCCTAAGAACCATCTTTCTTGATCTTCTTCGCTCATATTGAAGAATCTACCCGTGCCATCCAATTGATGGATTTGTTCCATCTCTTCGCTTGTTAGTTCAAAATCAAAGACATTGATGTTATCTAAGATGTGATCTTTGTTTCTGCTTCCAGGAATAACGATATATCCCATCTGCAAGTGCCATCTTAGCACGACTTGGGCCGGCGATTTATGGTGAGCGTTAGCAATGCGAACAACCGTTTCGTTACCAATGATCTTTTGGATATCATCCCTTCCGCCAAGCGGGAACCAGGATTCGATGTGGCAATTCACTTTACCCGCCAAGTCCGCTAAATCCCTTTCTTGAAAGAACGGATGAGTTTCAACCTGATGCACTGCCGGCATGATGGAGGCATGATCAACGACATCTTGGAATCTTTTTGCGTTAAAGTCGGACAAGCCGATTGCTCTTACTTTGCCTTCTTTCACCGCATCTTCCATGGCTCTATATGCTTCCAAATATGGCCCATATTGTTGATGAAGAAGAAGCAGATCAATATAGTCCACGCCTAGTCTTTTCAAAGAAGCGTCGATCGCTTTTTTAGCGTCTTCATACTTATAATCTTGCGGCCATAACTTGGTGGTAATAAAGATTTCTTCTCTGCTAACTCCGCTGGCTTTGATTCCGCGACCTACGGCTTTTTCATTGCGATAAACATTGGCGGTATCAATGAGGCGATAGCCGTTTTCCAGTGCGGTTTTGACGGCAAATTCCGCATCGTCTGGGCTTAAAGCGTAAACGCCGATACCCAATTGGGGCATTTCAATTCCATTGTTTAACTTCACTGTTTTCATCCTGGTCTCCTCCACTTATTCCACAGTTGTTGATTAACTTGCACGCTTAGAATACAATGGCTTCGTTAACGCAGCAAGAAGCGAACTTGCTTATTCCACAGCTTAAGGAAAAAGGTGGATTAAAATGGACCAACGATATATCAAAAAAGAACAGCAGATACGTTATGCATTCAAAACATTGTTGGCGAGCAAATATTTTGAAGATATATCCGTTAGCGAGTTGTGCCGTCTTGCTTCCATCGATAGGAAAACGTTTTATCTCCATTACCAATCTTTGGATGATTTATTAGAAGCCACGCAAAAACAATTAGCGGACGATTTTTCTAATTTAGTCAAAGGATTGGATCCCATTGATGATTTATATGAATGCACAAAGCAGTTTTTCTATTTTTCGGAATCGCAAGGAAAGTTCTATGAACGCCTTACTTTGAATAGTGAAAACGCCTATATCAGGAATCAAATGATCAAAGACGTCATGACCAGAAGCGTTGACGAAACCACGATTACGATGGATAGAAGTTTTAAAATCGGATATTTGGTGAACGCTACTTTATTCTTTTATAAAGAATGGGTGAGAAGAGAGAAAAAGATGCCGGTTGATGACATGATTGATTTAACGGTCAAAACAATCAGAGACGGAATCAACAGCTAAGAAAAAGGACTGACACACTTGTATCAATCCTATTTAACAAAATTGGCTTTGGCGAACGTAGATGATACAAAAAACAGCTGAAGTCGGCTGTTCATCGATACTTTTGATTAAATACGAAAGTATTCTATGCTTCTGTGGGTATGAATTAGTGATTTGATGGCAATTGAACACTTCCTAATTACATTGAACGCCCTATTTTTACCTTCTTGAACAAAAGATAAAATTATAGGCTTTTTCAGTAAGATATTTTGCAAATTCTTCTGGATTATCTAACGCAGTAGAATGTCCACTATTGTAGATTAGGTCAAATGATTTAAAGGGGGCTTTAATCTTTTCTAAGTATTCTTTTGTTAAAACAAATGGAGTTTGCCAATCATTATCGCCAAAAACAAATAGTACTGGCATTTTAAAACCAGGGCAGCATTCTAATAAGTCAAACTTCATTAAATCGCCAAACATAATATCCAAATATGGTGTGGAATTATACATATAATGGATGGCTTTATTTGGATAATCTAGATTCTTTTTAGCGTTTTTGATGTTATGGCGATATTCTTTTAAAGCGCTTGGATATTTGGTGCTGCTATATCCGTAACTATATTTGATAGATGTTAGTTTAAAAAGATTCTTAAGCATTTCCTCTTTTGGACTATCTCCATTTGGATAGCCTTCCCAGTTCTTAATCTTTTTCAATGTCTTCTTATCATTGCGCTTAATTGCTTCTTCACGAATATGTTCGAACGCGATGCGGTCATTCTTAATCATATTAGCAACTTGGCCCCATCCAATGTAACCATACAATAATTCAGGATATAAATAAGCGAGTTGGGATCCAATCACGGTACCCCAAGAATGCCCAATAACAACTAATTTTTCTTTATTGAATTCTTTTAAAAGCCATAAACACAGCTGATGAGCATCTTCGACAATATCGTTCATAGAAAAACTGTTTTTTGCTTTGTTTCCAGATAATAAAGCAGTTTTCCCAACGTAGCGTTGATCCCAGTTGACTACTGTATATTTTTCTTCCCAAGGAAATTGATATGTAGCGCTTATACCCATTTCAGAACAGCCAGGACCACCATGAATCACTAATAATAGGGGATTATTATTGTCAACTCCCTTAATTTGAATGGCTTGTTCTAGTCCGCCAAGAATAACAGATTGATTAATAACAAAATGATTCATGCCAACAATTTTAGAGTTTTAGATAGTTTATAAAAGTGATTTATGAAGCCTTATAGAAACAAAAAAAGGATTCAAACCTGCAATTCGGCTCGAATCCTTTTGCTAACTCCAAATCAATTGTTTTCTGGATAAAAAACATCAGGCATACTCGTTGGCGTAGAATCAAACCTGAATTCCTGATATGAATTAAAATCTCTATAAATAACATGGCCATTATTTATTTCGATTTCGTATTCAGCACCATTATTAAGAACGTACGTTACAAGTCGATAAGTGCCACCATCAATATGTTGGTATCCAGTCTTGACAAGAGGCTCTGTTTCTAAAACCATCAAATTATAATCAATATCTCTTTCATCTTCGCTATATTTGATAGTTGGATTGGCAGTTTCAGGATTAACACCAATGTAGCCATCTTCGATACAAACACCCTTCAATGTATCCTTTGTAATAGCATTTACCCAAGAAAATACTTCTGCAAATGAATATGGTCTATATACATAAAACTCGTCGCTTGTTATCGCCAACGCCGAATCCTGAGAGGGCATTTCAAATTCATAAAATGAATAACCGCCTAATGTTCCATCATCTTTCACTGGTGTTAGCAACCCTTCATTCAAATATGCATAAAATGTTAAATCAGTGACATGTTCGACTTTAAAACTGAATTTGTGTCCAGGAGCATAATGCCCAGTCTTTGGCAAATCAGGAGATGCGTTTGAATTGCCACTAACTCTTAAAAGATATGCACCATCCCTATTCCTTTGGTCTTTTAACAAGCTTATATATTTATCAGATATTCTATTTTTGGAACGATATGCATTAGTGGCTCCTTCAATTGTGGATCCATAATATAAATGATAATCCGCGTGACTAATGTACATATTAAATGAATAGTTTTGAGGCGGATATGATTCTAAAAGAATATCGGTCATCAAATGTATGGTTATTGCATCGCCACCATCGGATGGTTCTTTATCAAACATTTCAGTCTTGATACTGAAATCAATTTTTTCATATTTTGTGTTTAAAAACGAATAATCGTCATATTGATATTGCCATGCAAACGACGTGTAAATGCTCTCGCTAACCTTAAAATCGATAATATTTGAGGTTTCGATACCAGCAATATCGTTAAATGAATAATATTCTCCGTTATCAACAGCTGTACAGCCGCTAAGCAATAATGTAGATGTCAAAATGGCTAAGAGTAATTTGCTTTTCATAATGGTTAACCACTTTAATTATACGTAAATGCTATGCAATGGCGTGAAAAGATAGGGAGTTATCTCAGCTTCTTTTTTCTCAGCGGGTTCAGGTATTTCCGATCGATGTCCGTTTTCGTTTTGCCAAAGAAAGAAAGATCTGAGCTCGTCGGATGTCCTTCCTTTAGCTTGAAATATAGGGTCTCTAAATAGCAGACCATATCGGCGACCTGCATGATCGGCTCTTCTTGCTGGCGCGTTTCGACGAACTGTACCTCACAAGGAACACCCCCTAGAAAGGAGGATTGCAGGACCAACCCCAACTCCGTTTGCCCGTTGTCATAATGGACAACGACGCGGCCAAAGGATTCGAAATACCCGTGGTAGTCCGCAAGCATCTTCTCAATAGCCGCATGAATCTTCGCGGACAAGCCGAAGACATTACCGCCGGACTCGTCCTTGTGAACATGGAAAGAGTAAAACGACATGTCAAGCCTTTTAGCATACATAAAAAGACAGTAGAAGAGCTTCTGCCGGTCTTCGCGTAACATCCCCTCGTAAGGGTCCTTTCCGCGGACAAGGTTCCCAACGTGGACAAACGTTTCGCCGCCCTGCAACCTGGAAAGGGATTTTGAAAAGAACGAGGAACGCTCCGATGTTTCGTTCGTTCTTTCTACAAAGATAAAGGACACCGAATAGATCGGGTTTTGTTTCGTATATGGAGCAAAATTCCCCGACTCATCGATATAAATATCCAACTGTCTGCTACGTCTCATAGAAAAGAAATGCCGACGTAACTGTCGGCGCTTCGGTAGCCCTAGAGGTTTCCCCCAGGCCACCTATAATATACTTTCCTTCTTGGAGAAAAACAATACGGGCGCGGAAATTCGAATTCCTCCTTCTAGCTCACGATATCAAAGGAATATACATGCCTGTCATAATCATTCATCATGATCAAACAGTTCTTGAAGCTTCCATAGTTCATTGCACTTGGAAAATACGAACCATAGATATTGCGTGAAACTCTTCTTTGCCAGATTGATATCCATCTTCCCATTCTCAGCTATTGTATAGATGCAATAGGAGTTGACATCTGCCTTTTTGTCTTAGTGATGATATCCATTGAATTCACTGGCAGATAGTTCACTGAGTGTTGAAACAAACAGTTCTTTTTTCCAAAAAATGAGGCTTTCCTTGTTGCTGATGAAGTTAGAGACATCTGTTTTAGCCTCTTCATAATCAACAGATTCAAATTTGGCTTTCAGCAATTCTTTTACTTTATCCAATGTCAGGATTTCATCGTCATCAATGATTCCACCAGTATTCTTCAGTTTGTTTTCAAGATATCTGAGATTGATTTCGCTTCTTTTTCCAATATAGAAAAGATAATCATAATAATCTCTTCCCTTCACATGGTTTTTATAATTTCTGCATAAAATTGCATGTATCTTGCCAGCAAACAAAGTGGCTTCATCAAATATAAGCACTTCATACGGAGCAGGCAGCATTTGGTATCTGAATTCAGTGATACCATCCCTTGGGTTATCGGTATCTAATTCAAACTTGATCTTTATCTTTTGATTGGACACTATTCTTCTTGCATCTTCGCTTTTTGGGAAAAAGGACATCATGAGCATCAGCGTGTTTCCTTTAAGAAAAGCACTTTGTACAGCTTTATTTTCGTCTTTGTTTTTTGATTCGATGCTTATGTCTATCCCATAGGATTGGAATTCTTTTTCCAATGCAGGAAAATAAGCCTCCAATTGAAAGCTTGGATCTTTTTCCAGCAAAGCGAAATCAAGATCTTCGCTGAAACGATTCAAACCATGAAAAATGCGTAAGCATGTTCCACCATAAAAAGCCGCCTTATCGAAGAAACCACCGCGAGACAGACCAGCCAAAGCTATTTCTTGCATGATTTCTTTGATGGCGTTTTCTCTTTCCTCGTTGTTTTGCGGTTTATATCTATCCAGCATTGTTTCAATCACACGGTTCATGGTCATATTCCTTTCTAATCAATTTAATCAGCATATCCAAATTGGTTTTCCTATATAGAGCTGCCAATCTCATCATTGATTTGAAATCACAAGTGGAGAATTCATCTTCATCCATTCTTTTGTCAACAAACAACAGTTCTTTCAGATCTTTGATGTTTCTCACTACTCGCCACTTAGACAAAGAATCACAGATGGCTTTTTCCTTGGTGGCAATCTTGACGATATATTCCCCGCTTTCCAGATAAGTCAAACCTTCTGAGAACGCGGGAGCAGGAATATCACTGTATTCATATCTGCCAAACTTATTCACAAATGTTTTGTTCTTTCTGACGTTTAAAGTTGCGGATGTCACAGCCACTGACTTTTCAGGTATCAATCCATAATAAGACAATGCCCAATCAAAGCTAAGATAAGAGGGGGATAGGATCGAAGATGCCAAAAGACAGGGATTGACTCCACCATCGGTTTCATATATACCCCTGGTAAGTCGGATAAGAACACCGCTGTTTGTATCTCTTTTGATTTTATCTAGTGGATTGCTATAATCGCTGTACTTCCTTCTTAACATTGAAGTGGTAATTATCATATTTGCACCTCCAAATACAATAATATTGGATTTAGCGGAGATTACAAACAAATTTTAACTAAATTACATTCTCTTTAAACATTCCAAGATGAAATAGCCCGACCTCGGTCATACCAATTCGGGTCAAAAATGCAGATGTTCATGATCCTTATATAATAAAAACGACCGTGACAGGTCGTTTCTGTTTCGATGATGGCAGGGGCAGAAGGAATCGAACCCTCATCAAAGGTTTTGGAGACCTCTGTTCTACCATTGAACCATGCCCCTATTGCCCCGAAGGAACAATTGCCTTTTTAAGGCGAGAGGGATTATATCCTTATCAAAAGGAGAAAACAAGATTTTAGGCGCCGCGGGCGAGTTTCGAAACCAAACTCATATCGCATTTCCCGGCATAGTTGGCTTTGAAATATTTCATCACGGAGGGGATAGATTTGTCCTCAAGCCCGGCGATGATGGCTTTGATCTCCCCTTCGGAGAGGAGTTTGGGCAAGAAGGCGGCCACCGCTTCTTTTTGGGCCAAGGTGGAACGATAGGATTCTTCCCGACCGGCGCTACGATAGCCTTCGGCTTCCTCTTCGAGCTCCTTGGCGAATTTCATCAAAATGGCGATGACGTCTTCGTCTTTGATCTCCCCGCCTTTGCCCGAAGTGAGCAAGGTTTGATAACGGGAGATGACCATCGAATAGGCGGCCCGTTTGTCGGCGTTATGTTCTTTCATGGCCAATAAATTGGCCTTTTTGATTTCATCGATCAGCATAGAAGACTCCTTTATTCTAAAGCCGTGATCTCGGCATTGCGTTTGCGGCGCTCGCTAAGATGGTAGGCGATTTCCTCACGGACATTGCTGCCGGCATAGATAATCGGCATGATTTCCAAACGGCCAAGCAACATATCCATGGATAAGACCCAATAGGGAATGAATTCCACTCCTTCATGAGGAAGCGGCACATAGTCGACGAGGCCAAGTCCGACGTTGCCCATGGCCGAAGCCACGTCGAAGGCGGCGATTTCGGCGTCAAAGGAGGGATGGAAGCAAAGGATCAAGACGGAAACGATGAACACCCCCAAATAGAGCAAGACATAGTTAAAGGCCTCGCGGGCGGTTTCTTCGTCGATATCCTTGACTTCGCCATAACGATAGACGACATGGGGCTGGAGCTGATGATGGGGGGCGAACTTATAACGGATGTTATAGAAGATCTCTTTGATCGCGACGACCATGCGGAATTGCTTGATACCACCACCGGTGGAGCCCGAGTCGGCGCCAACGAGCATCAAGAGGATACAGCTGAAGAGCAATGGCTTACCTAAGGAAGCCGCGGAACCGCCATCTAATAGATGATAGGTGGAGGTGGGACTGGTCACGGCAAAGCCGGAGGTGGTAAACGAGCCCACCACATAGAAGATGACGTCGCGGAAGATATTGCCCGCATCGTCGAAGAAACCCCGTTGCAATTGAAGCGAGACGGAGGAGCAAGCCCCCAAGAAGGAAATCAATAACGCGAGGGAACCGGTGCAGATGATGTATTTGGTTTCGCAATCCTTCAAGAAGGTTTTGAATTTGCCCCGGAGTAAGAAGGTATGCAAAACGAAGGAAATCATCCCCAGGATGACAAGGATCATGACGATGACTTCGACGGCGATGGAATTGACGGCGAAGATGCAGCCAGGGAGATAGCCCCCATCCACGCCACGGTAGAAGCCGATGTTGGTGGATCGCGGTGACATGCCGCCACCCGACAAGGCGCACATGGAAGTGCAAACGGCATCGAACCAGGGCAAGCCGGCAAAATATAAGGCCAAGGTGCCAAAGAAGCTATACATGGAGTAAATGCCGAAGATGAGCTTGGCGGATTTGGCGATGTTGGGGAGCAGCTTATCGCTATGCCCTTCGGAGACATAGAGTTTGACCCCGGCGTTGGCCCCTAAGACCGAAGCGACGAGCAAGACCAAGCCGACGCCCCCGATGAATTGCATTTGGGAACGATGGTAGGTATAGACATGGGGCGCAAAGGCGGTTTCGACATCGATGTAATCCATGAATCCGGTGAGCCCCGTGCCGGTATAGGAGGAGGTGGATTCGAAGATGGCTTTGGTGAAGTTCATCGCCACCAGGTGGTCTTTGGCAAAATAAAACGGCAAAGCCCCGGAAATGACGGCGAATACCCAGATAAACGTCAAAAGGGCGAATTCCTCATGACGGCGGAATTTGGAACGTTTCCTACGGAAGATGAAGAGGAAATAGAAGAGCAGCCCCACCACGATATCGGCGAGGGCCACCATGGAGAAGGGAACGATGGCTCCATGTTCTTCCGGGTAGGCGAAAACGATAATCAAGGGAGAGGCGGTCAAAAAGCCCACGAGGATCAAAAAGATCCCCAAATAGCCAAGTACCAGCCGAAATCCGGTGACTTCCTTTCGTTCCTTCATGTCTTATTTGCCTTTGGTTTCTTTTTTGCCTTGGGCCGTCGAGCGTTTGGCGGCGATGATGGTTTTGCGGGCGGCCCGCACATCTTTGACGGAGACGTTTGCCTGCGGGGCGGAGGCCACCACGGTGCCTTCTTTTTTCTCCGGCAGGGTTTCCGTGGATCCATCCGCGTTTTTCTTCGAGGTGCGCATCTTGTTTTGCACCAGTTGGGAAATCGTGGCTAAACCGCCTTCGCGTTCTTGCTGGACATAGGCCAAAAGCTTCTTGATGTTGCTTGGGGCGGTGACCATCAGCAAGGTGTCTTTGGGTTGGAGGACGACCATACCGGAAGGGATGATGATCTGGAAGTTGCGATAAATGGCCGCGATGGAGGCATATCGGGGGAAGTGGATATCCTTGATGGCTTGGAAGCAAATCGAGTATTTGGAGAGGATGACCGCTTCGACGACGTTGATCTTGTCGTTATCGAGGGAGAGGGTTTTGATGATGGAGGTCAAAGAGGATTCGCCGCGGATTGATTGGGCGAGCAGATAAGTCGAAGAGATCACCGAGTCCAACCCGAGTCGCTTGTAGAGCTCGACGTTGTTGGGGTTATTGACGACGCAGATGGTCTTTTTGGCAGCGAAAACGTTTTTGGCCAGGATGCAGGAGGCGTAGTTATCGGTGTCTTTTTCGCAAAGCGAAATAAAGACGTCGCTATCGTAGGCGTTGGCCTCTTCCAAGGTGATTTTCCGCCAGGGCTGGCCCACCAAAACGGGGACGCGGCAGCGTTTGACGAGGTTATCGGCCACGGCTTTATCGGGGTTGATGACGATCAATTGGTTGTCCTTCCCCTTGAACATGGAGATGATGAATTCGGCTTGGCTGGTGCCGCCGGCAATGACGACTTTCATTCTTCTTCACCTCGCTGTAACTGCAATGCGTTGAACCGGTCGCGGGAAAGTTGGAAGGGGTAAATCGGTTTGATTTTCTTCCCTTGGATGAGTAGCCCTTTCTCCGGATCGTCGAAACGGACGAAGATATTGGGGATTTCGTAGATATCGTGACAAATATGGGCGATGAACAAATTGGCGTTGTCGTCGCCGGTGGTGACGATGACTTCGTAGGCGTTTTTGATGCCCGCTTCCTCCAGCTCGGAGGCATCGGTGGCATCGCAGACGATGGTGTAACCGGTAAAAGAATCGTCGAGTTTGCCAAAAGATTCCTTGTTGGCATCCAAGACGACGACATCCTCGCCTTGTTGCGAGGAATAGCTGGCGATGGAGGCGCCAAGGCGCCCACATCCGATTACGAATGAACGATTTCTCATGGGTTCTCCTTGCTTTGGAGCGGTTGCATTATAGCCATCTTTGGGTCGGAGGGCAATTCACCTGTAGGGTGAAGGGTTTCGAAAAGTTCGATTTGGGGGAGACGTGACGTGATTTCGGCGTATTTGGCTTTCGTATCTTTTTTCTTTAATCCGGCAAAGCCGAGGTCTTTGTAACGGGTCAAACACCACGTGACGTATTCCCTCGTCGCCGCGGTCATATAGTAATGGTCTTGACGGTGAATGAAGTAATCCAGGGTCGCTTCCGGGGTGAATCCCTTTGGATTATAGACATAGGAGGCCGAAAGCATGTCGCAGACATATTCGGTCGCATAGACCCAAGGCATCGTCTTGACGACGAGACGGCCCATAAAATAGTCGGTCCAATATTCCCAATGATGGGGATTCTTACGGGTGTGGCGTTGGCAGACGGTGGAAAAGTAACCGTTATGGATCCGCTCCTCAAAAACGGGGGAATGATGGCCGTTATAATACTTTGCCGAAGTATGGAATTCCTTATAGGAATATTTGCTAAGATCGTGCTTGAGGCAATGCCAGAAAATCCCGCATTTCCTTCCGTTGGAAATCACGCGATGCCGATGTTTGGTGATGAGACGAAGATGCGCGAAGAAATGGCCCATGCTAATCCTCTAATAGCGCTTCGAGCGTGGCACCGATATCCTCATGGAAGACGTAATCGCAATACCGGTCGTAAGGCGTCGGTTCGGCATTGATGATGATTTGGGTGCCGAGGTTGAAATATTGGGGCAAGGCGGCGATGGGATAGACCCGCATCGAGGTGCCACCGATGATCAAGACGTTGGCAAAACGCACCCGTTGCACCGCTTCTTCCAAAGTCGCGGCGTCCAAGGGTTCTTCGTAGAGGACGACGTCGGGTTTGATTTGGCCACCGCAAGAACAATGGGGAACCCCATGATGGGGAATTTGGTCGAGGGCATAGGGCTTCCCACATTTTTGGCAATGGTAGCGGCGCACCGAACCATGGGCTTCAAGGACGTGGACGGAGCCGGCGTCTTGATGGAGCCCATCGATATTTTGGGTGACGATGGTCAGGTTATGATGCTTTTGCTCAAAATTGGCTAAAGCCAAGTGGGCACGATTGGGTTTGGCCTTTTCGGCCACCATATGCTTCCAGTAGAAGTCATAGAAAACGTCGGGATAGGTTTCAAAGAAGGAATGGGAGAGGATGGTTTCATATTCCACGCCGTATTCGCTGCGGACGTTATATAGCCCTTGGGGCGAGCGGAAATCGGGAATGCCCGATCCCGTGGAGACCCCCGCCCCACCCAAAAAGACGATGGTTTTGGCTTCGGCGATGGCTTTGCGGCAGCGATCTAAGGCTTCCTTATCCATGATGAGCGTCCTCCACCGCATCTAGGGGCAGATGCTGGAAGGTGATCATGTCGACTTTTCCTTTGACGTGGGCCAATTTTTCTTGGGTATCCACGGTCCAGACGTTTACCAGTCCGCCTTTACGGCGATATTTGACGATGCGCGGCTCGTCGACGAGGCAATCCTCGACGTCGAGGTAATCGAATTTGCCGCGGAACATGAGCACCCAGGTGTTGTTCTTTTCAATGAGCAAGCCGCGGCTAAACCCGGCTTTCTTGCAGCGAGTAAGCGCTCGCGGATCGAAGGAGATGATGGAGATGTTTTTCTTTTCTTTGATGCGGGAAAGCAAGGGCAATACGGCGGCGACGATGGCTTTGTAGTTACGGTCCACCACTTTGATTTCGACGACGATGGGGACCCGTTCTTGAACAAAGTCCAGCACCTCTTTTAGCAAGGGGAGGTCGGCACCATTCGGCAATTTATAGCCAGCCCGGAGTTCGGCTAAGGTGAGCTCCTCGATCTTTCCTTCCTTGCCGGTCATACGCTTCAGAAGGGAATCGTGGCTGATGACGACTTGCCCGTCTTTGGTTAGATGGACATCGCATTCAAACGGCAGCCCGGCGGCAACGGCTTTTTCAAAAGCCTCCATCGAGTTTTCGGGGGAGACTTGATCATGGTATCCGCGGTGGGCGATGCCATGGAACACACGCGGATCGAAAGCGGAACGATTTAGCATACGAAAATGATATACCTCCTTTGGAGAAATGGGAGAGATTTCCTTATTTGCCGTGGATTTCCACGACTTCGAATTCGTAACCGTTGAGGAGATCGTATTCCTTCGAGCCGCATTTGGGGCAGACCCCATGGGTGGCGGAGGCGATATATTCCTCTTCGCAATCCCGACACCGTCCGACGGCGCGGGTATAGTCGATTTTTAGCTCGCAATCGGGGATACGGCTATCTTCGATGGCGGCAGGCCAGCATTCGTAAAGATACCGGGGGATGACGCCGGTGGCTTCCCCAACGCGCAACGTGACGGAACGGATGACGCTGAGGTGTTCTTGGTCCATCAACTCCTCGAGGGTGGCCACGAGTTCGGTGGCATAGCCAAGCTCATGCATGGCTTAATCCCTCTTCAACGCGGTCGCGGCGATCTTGATGCCGCGCTTGATGGTGTGGCCAATGGCCTTGGGGAGCAAGGAGTCGAAGCTGCTGGCGTAGATCTTGGTCTTCTTGACGAGGTGAGCGGCATCGAATTGGCATTTGATGACGCACTGACCGCAGCCAACGCAAAGGTTGGGATCGACCACCGCTTTCCCGCAGCTAAGGCAACGGGCGGCTTCTTTCTTGATTTGGTCTTCGGTAAAGATCCCGCGATTATCGGCAAAGGATTTGGTGTCGATGGGGCGGGATTGCGGGATTTGACGCGGGGCTTTATCAAAGCCATCGAGTTCCATGTTATTGACATCGAGGCCGAAGAAATCGCGATGGTTGCGTCCGGCATCGAGAAGTTGTCCGGGCTGGACATAGCGATGCAAGGAGATGGCCGCGGCTTTGCCTTCGGCAATGGCTTCGATGGCGAAGCGGGCGCCACGATGGCAATCGCCGCCGGCGAAGATATCGGGATCGGTGGTTTGTAAGGTGAAGGGATCGGCAAGGACGGTGTTGCCACGGGTGAGTTCGACCTGGGTGCCTTCGAGGAGTTTACCGTAATCGAAGGACTGGCCGATCGCCAAGAGGATATCTCCGGCTTTGGCTTCGATGATTTCGGTTTCGTCAAACGTGGGGTTGAAACGGCCTTCGGCGTCGCGGACGGAGAGACACTTCCGGAAGGACATGCCTTCGAGTTTCTTGCCGTCGCGAAGGATGGCTTTCGGACCATAGGAATTGTGGATGACGATGCCTTCGGCTTCGGCTTCGGCGATTTCTTCTTTGGCGGAAGGCATTTCCTCACGGGATTCGAGGCAATAGAGATCGACTTTGGTCGCGCCTTGGCGCAGGGCCGTACGGGCGACGTCCATGGCGACGTTACCACCACCGACGACGATGACTTCGCCTTTGAACTTCTTGCCTTTGCCGAGGTTGACTTCGCGTAAGAAATCGATCCCACCCATGATATCGGGATGGTCTTCGCCTTCTAAGCCAAGGTGACGGGAGGCTTGGGCGCCGATGGCGATGAAGAAGCCATTGAAACCCTGCTTACGGAGCTCGGGGATGGTGACGTCTTTGCCCACTTCGACGCCGGTTTTGAAATGGCAACCCATTTCCCGGATGATGTCGATTTCGGCTTCGACGACGTTCTTTTCCAGACGGAAGGCGGGGATGCCAAGGGTCAGCATACCGCCGAGTTTCTTTTCTTTTTCGAAGACGGTGACGTCATAGCCATCTTGGAGGAGGTAATAAGCGCAGCTTAAACCAGCCGGGCCGCCGCCGATGATGGCAATCTTCTTATCGGAATAATCGTGGCGTTTCCAGGGGAGGAAGCGTCCTTCAGGAGAAAGTTCGCGCTCGGCGATGAATTTCTTGATGTCGTCGATGGCGATGGCCTCATCAACGGAACCACGGGTGCAATGGAGTTCGCAAGGATGGTTGCAAATACGGCCGCAGACGGCGGGGAAGGGGTTCTCGTGCTTGATGAGGGCGAGGGCTTCTTTATAACGGCCTTCGCTGGCCATCTTGATATAGCCTTGGATCCCGATATGGGCCGGGCACCAGGATTTGCAAGGTGCAGTCCCGGTTTCGGGGATGACGTCGGTGCGGGTGAAACGATAGTCGGGGTTGCGAACACTAGCGGCGCCATGATCCCCAACGGATTTGGAGAAGGCGATTTTCGGCTCGCATTTTTGATGGAGTTTGACGCCGAGTTTGATGGCGTTGGTCGGGCAGTATTCGACGCATTTGCCACAGGCAACGCAGTTGGCGGCTTCGACGACGCAACGATAGTTGGAGGCAACGGCGTCATTGGTCTTGAATTCTTCGACCGGACGCAAACCGAAGCAAGCGCAATCACAGCAGTCGCAAATAGCCGTGGTATTGCCATCGCGGATGGATTCGATGTTGGGGATGCAGTGCATGAGACCTTCTTCTTCGCAATTGTGCATGATGGTCTCGAGCTCTTTGCGGCTGATTTCGCGGTCTTTGCCGGTGCGGACGAAGTATTTGGCGGCTTTGCCGAGTTTGATGCAACGATCATCGGCAAGATGGCCGCAGCCTTCGCCCATGGTCGTACGGGAAACGCGGCAAGAGCATTGACCGACGGAATAGTAGTCGTATTTATCCAAATAATAGGAAAGGGTATCGCGGGGATCGGGTTTCTCGTCTTTGGGGAGGGCGCGTTCAATCGGGATGACGCGCATGAGGCCATAACCTTCGGGAATCATCGGACCCATGTTTTGGAGGCGGTCATGGGTGTATTGGTTGAAGGCGCGACGGATTTCGGGATGGTCTTTGGCGTTGGGCGAAACGACCATGATTTCCAAAAGGCCAGGGGCGAAAATGGGGCAGAAGTATTCGTAATGCCCGTCTTCTTCGAAATAGTCGACGCGAAGCGTGCCAAGATAGCCAAGGTGATCGCCGACTTTGTGGACGCGGTCGATGTCCCAGCCAAGTTTCTTGGCCACATATTCATCGGTCCGGATTTTGCGAAGTCCAAGGGAGAGGATGAAATCGCATTCCTCATCGGAGACCGAGCCGGCAAGGGAATAGTATTCCGGGGCATTGGCATCGATTTTGTTCATCATCCCCGAGGGACCGCCGATCATTTTGGCGACTTTGACGATTTTGGGGCGAAGGGGCTTATCGCCGTCGGCAACGGGTTTTCCTTCGTAGAGAATGGGTTCTTGTTCTTTCATAATGGTCTCCTTAACGATAGGCGAGAACGAGTTTGCTGCCATCGATGGTCAAATAAAGGACAACGTCCTTCCCACCGAGGGAAAAATAGGAATTCGAGCGATAGAGCCGGCCATCGGGTCCTTCGATTTGGGCTTGGATGGCGTGTTCGCCTTTGCTGATGGCGAATTCGCCTTTCATTTGGTCCTGCGCCATCTCCCCGATTCGTTTTTCGTCGGAGAGGATCGCGCAGGCAGGAAAACGGCCGAATTGGCCTTTCCGCCGTTCGATGATGAGTTTTCTTGTTGCCATAAGGCCTCCTAAGACGGGATGCACCCTAAAACTGACAACATTTTACTCAGTTTCACAGTAGAACGCATCTTTTCTTTTGTAGAAAAGGGAGGTCAAGGTTCTTGACGTTGACAATTTGGGCAGATTCCGTAGATTTCCGTATTGTGATCGAGGACACGGAAACCGGTTTGGGATTCGATGGCTTCGTTGACTTCGTGATAAGGGCAGCCTTCTAACCGAATCTTCTTTTGGCAGCGTAAGCACACCAAAAAATGGCGCTCCTCTTCTTGGATGAGGGAATAGATATTTTCTTTGTGATGCCCCACTTCCCGTTTGGCAAGTCCGGCTTCGACGAAGGTATTGAGGTTTCGATAAAGCGTGGAGAGATCAAGCCCTTGGCTTTGTAAGCGGCGGAAGAGTTCCTCAGCGGTGATGGGGGCATCGAGGGTGGAAAGGTAATGCAAGATGGATAGACGCGATGGCGTGGCTTTGAGACCATGATCTTTCAGCAATATTTTTTCGTTCATTTCCTTTGCCCTCCCTAAGGGACGATGCTATATTATAGTCGCAAATGCAAATCATTTGCAATTAGAAGGATAAATGAGAATCAAGTCATTGCGCAAAATCAGGTTCCTCTTACCGCTTCTTGGGCTATGTTCTTGTGGCCCAACGCAGCTGGATCGGCCTTTGGTGGTCGCTTCTTTTTATCCGGTTTGGTTTCTGGCGGATGCCATTGGAGGCGACGCGATCGACGTCGAAAACCTCACCCCCGCCGGTACCGAACCGCATGATTTCGAACTCGTTCCCAGCGCCGTGCGGAAGATCGCCGATGCTTCCCTTTGCTTCGTCAACGGGCTTGGCATGGAAGCGTGGACGGATTCCTTGCTCCCTTCCTATCAAAAGAAAACCATCATATTAAGCGAAGGCCTGCCCACTCAAAGCGTGGACGGTGCCGTCGATCCTCACATCTGGCTGGATACGGCCTTATACCGCCAAATGGGCGAAAAAGTTTTATCCTCCATGGTTCAGGCCTTGCCTTCGTATGCCGGAGAATTCCGTGCAAATTTCGCTTCTTTTTGCGCGGATTTGACGGAAATGGAAGCAAGCGCCAAGGAAATCGCCGCCTCCATTGCGGGAAAACCGATTGCCGTCTCCCATGCCGCCTATGGTTATCTATGTAATGAATTCCATCTCAAACAAATCTATATCAATGGACTCTCGCCCGATCAAGAACCGACCCAGCAAACGATGACGCAAGTGTTGGACGCCATTGCTTCCTATGGAATCGACACCGTCTTTTTCGAGGAGCTCGCTAGCCCCGCCGTCGCCCAAGCCATCGCCAAGGCCAGCGGCGCGAAAGCCGAATCGCTCAATCCCTTAGAAGGATTAGAAGAAGACGAAATCGCCGAGGGTGCCACTTACTTCAGCGTCTATTTAGAAAACCTTCATAAAATCCAGGAGGCAAAACCGTGATCGAATTTTCCCACGTCAGTTTTTCCTATGCCGACCGTGCCTTGCTAAAAGACATTTCCTTCCGTTTGGAGGATGGCCAATTCGTCGGAATCCTCGGGCCCAACGGGGGTGGCAAATCCACCTTTTTGAAATTGGCTTTGGGGATTTTAAAGCCACAAAGCGGAACCCTGACGGTGACCGACCAAGTCATCGCCTATCTATCGCAGACTTCGGGTCGCGACGACCATGATTTCCAATGCACCGTCGAAGAACTCGTCGGTATGGGGCTTATCGGGCGAAAGAAATGGTTTCTAAACCGGGATGATAAAAAGAAAGTCGAAGCGGCTCTTCACCGTTTCGATCTATATCCCCTGCGCAAGAAATTGCTCCGCGAACTATCCGGAGGTCAATTGCAGCGGGCACGGCTTGCCAAAACCATCGTCGCCGACCCCACTTTAGTCATTTTCGACGAACCCGATGCGGGGCTCGATGAAGAAAACCACCACCGTTTAGTCCATTTGATTAATGAATTGCATCAAGAAGGAAAGACAATTCTATTCGTGTCCCACCATCCTCACGATTTGGAAGAGGCCGATGCCATCTATTTCATCGAAGACGGGGAAATCTTAAGTTATCAGCACGAACTCGAAAGGGGGCATCACCATGTTTCATTATGAATTCATGATCATCGCCTTCGTCGTGGCGACCATGTTGGCCCTGGTGTTTCCGTTGCTAGGTGGACCCGTGGTCTATAAAAAACTTTCTTCCAGTGGCGATGCCTTAGCCCATTCTTCACTCGCCGGGATTGCCATCGGTTTGGTGAGTGGATTAAACCCGATGCTGATTTCCATCATAACCTGCGTGGTTTCCTTTTTGATCATCGGGGTTTTGCGCCGCAAATTCGGCAAACATGCGGAAATTGGCGTGGTTGTCGTGCTCAGCGGCGCCATTGCATTATCGGGGATTTTGTCGGGTTATGCGAAGGCTGCGAACTTCGATTCCTATCTTTTCGGGTCGATTTTGCTGCTCTCTTACGAAGAGGTTTATGTCGTCGCGGGCTTGCTGCTGGTGACGTTGTTATTCTCCATTTTCTTCTACCAACGCCAGCTCCATTGCCTTTATAGCGAAGAAGAGGCGCATATTTCGGGTATCAAGACGGGATGGCTGGATTTGCTCCACTCCCTGTTATTCGCCCTAGCCGTGGCCATCGGGTCGAAGGCCGTGGGCGCTTTGGTCGTCTCCTCGATGGTCGTTTTGCCCACCGCAAGCGCTCTGTTACTACGCAAAGGATATTGCTTTACCTTATTTGCTTCCCTTGGTTATTCTCTGCTTGCGATGCTGGGGGGAATCGTGGCTTCGTATTATTTGGATTGGAAGCCTGGCGCGACTTCGGCCGGCATCGCCGTGAGCGCGTTATTGATCACGCTGATCGTGCGTGCTTTGGTGACCTTCTTTAAGAAAAAAGCTTTGGCCTCACGTGGCTAGCCACGGGACAGCGGCATCACCACGCGAGGTACCAGAGACGCGAACCGCGTCGTGGGTCCGAGCGTGGACCCTACCTATCGGGAGGAGACCCTCAAGGCGTTTAACGTCTCCTTGCGACCCAAGTCGACGGGTTTTAATGGGCGGTTTTCAGTAAACGCAGACCTTCTTTTTGGATGTTTAACGCAGCATTGAAGTCGCGACTAATCTGCAGCCCGCATTTAGGGCAAGTGTAAATTCGCTTTTCCAAAGGGATCTGCTGGCGGTAACCGCAAGAAGAGCATAACTGCGAGGAAGGATAATAACGGCTGACTTTGATGAGCCTTTTTTGCCTTTGTTTGCATTTTTGGCTGAGGCGTTTTATAAACAGGCCCCATGCCGACTGGGCGATGATCCTTCCGAAGCGATAGGGGCTGTGGCGATCGGCCATTTCTTTCACATCGATATCTTCGATGAAAACGGCATCGTATTCCTTGCTGATCTTCGTGGAGTATTTTTCAATGAGGTCTTTTCGCCGGTTGGCGATCTTTTCCATTAGGATGCCTTCTTTGAGGCGCAGTTTCTTTTGGTTGTTGGAAAGGTGGGTGCATGAACGGATTTTGGAATCGGTTTTCTTGATCTTGCGCACATCGGCTCGATTAGCCGCGACTTCTTCCTTGGTGATCTGCAAGTCCGGATCGGAAGCCACGAACAGACGGGCGGGGGAATAGTCGAGCCCCACCGTTTTCCCCACGGGGGTGAATGAGGCTGGATCCGGGGCTTTGGCACGAACGGAATACGTGATCGAGGCCACGTATTTGCCGCTGGCTTTTTTCCGAATGACGACCGAGATGATTCGCGCCCCAAAGGGAATGGGGCTAAGGCCCCGGATTTTGAGGTGCTCCAAATAGGGAAGATAGAGTTTTCCATCCTGATAGGAGATGGCTCCGTCTTCGTTGGACCGGGCATAAGAGCCGGTGGTCGCGTGGATCACCTTAGGTTTGGGGTAACGGCATTGATTGGGCGCGAGGAGGTGACGACGAATTGCCCGATAGAGGTTCGCCCCCACTTCCCCATAGGCAATGGGGTCGCCGCCTTTGCAATCTTCTTTTACCACGTAACGTTTGCTTTGAAGGCGCAACAAATCGCAAGGGGTTGGCGCAGAACCCTCCTCTCGGCGTCGATTCTCTTGCAAAAGGAGATCGTTCCATATTCGTTTACTGACGAGGAAGGAATAGAGGAGCTTTTGCTCCTGGGTTTGATTGGGATAAACCCGGAATAGACAGGAAGTGTTTTGGAATTGACTCATACAAAGGGCCTCTCGCTTTCTTATACGGGGAAAAGAGAAAATATGAGAAAAATCCGTTATTAAAAAATATATTTTTTATTTTCTTTAACGATTTGAAAAATACCCCTCCTCCTGTTGTCCAGGATTTGGGGTACAGTTCGTATTTGGGGGCTCTTTGAATCGTGCCGAATTGGTTTGTTTTAGAGATTCTTGCCTAGTTCAAAGGCCTGCTGAAGCAAGGGACTGTTTTGGATTTCCTTAGGGCCGCCATAGCCACCAGCGAAGAGGGTCCCTTTCATTTCAACCCCGTCGAAGCAATCAATCCAGCCTTGCAACCCTTGAATGGCTTTCGTCGGCACTTCCTCATCTTCTTCCGCGGCCACGGTCAAAAGGTAAACTTCGCGGAAGCGGTAATCCCGGCAATAGAGGGAGTTGGCACGGTCGATCAAGGTCTTCATTTGGCCGGACATCTCATAGTAATAAATGGGGGTGGCCCATACGATGACCTCGCTATCGCAAATTCGATCGGTGATGGCGTTGGCGTCGTCTTCGATGACACATCGTTTGGTTTTTTGGCAAGCAAGGCAGCCTTTGCAAAACGCGATGTTTTTTTCTTTTAAGGAAATGAATTCCACGTCATTTCCCGCCTCTTTCGCCCCTTTTTCGAAGGCTTTTGCAAGGATTTCGGAATTGCTTCCTGCGCGGATACTACTCGAAATAATCAATACTTTCTTCATTGGAATGCTCCCCCACTTATCGAATGTTTAACATCACATTGGGATGATCTAGCAAAGCGGTTAATTCCTCTTGTGACATCACGATGTGACCCAGCTTGGTGTAGGCCCAGGTATTGGAACCGAAGAAGACCACGATTTGGTTGGACGAATATAAGACGATGTCACCAGGCACGGTGGTAAGGTTGACGTCATGGCTAGGTAAAGTGTGGCCTAATGGCCCCACTTGTTCAAATCCCCCAAACCGAGACATAGAGACCTCGAGGGGCTTCAGGCGGCTTAATGCCGTCACGCTGTCATTTTGTTCCCACGTCACATCGATGGGTTTACCGGAAATGGTTAAGGTCATGATATTTTTCTCCTGTAAGGATTGATCCAGCCAATTTGCCACCTCTTCTTTGCTATCACTAGCGGAGAAGCGTTTTCCCTCAAGCCAACGGGCGGTCGGAGCGCTTTTGGCGAGATTGATGGCGCTATTCCCGATGGGCGAGCTGCCGGAGGTGCAGAAAGGAAGGATGACTTTGCCGGTAAAATCATAGGACTCTAGAAAGGTATAGAGGATCTTCGGGGTTTGACTCCACCAAATGGGATAGCCTAGGACAATGGTGTCATAAGAAGAGAAATCGGAGATTTGGTTGAGGATTTCCGGGCGGGCGGAAGGATCGTTTTGCTCGCGGTTAGCACGGCAGTCCGACTGATAATCGATATCCACAGAGGTATATTCCTGCTTGGGAACGATCTCAAAGAGATCGCATCCAAGATGCTCTTGGGCATAACTGGCGATGCCTTTGGTGTGCTTGGTCACGGAAAAGTAGGCTACCAAAGTATTGCTCGAAGAAGCGGCACCACTGGCAAACGAGGCGCTTGAAGCGACGCTTTGTTGAGCGCTGCTGCTAGCCGAGTTGGAGCCACATCCGGCAAGGAGAAAAGGCAAGACAAATAGAATTGGGAATTTCACGGCTGTATCTGCGGCGTTTCGTTGTCTTTGCGGCAAATCCGCTTTCGAAATAAGTAAATAAAATAGGCGACGAAGGAAGCCACCGCGATCACCGCGCCAACGATATAAGCGACGTTTATGGGAATCCATCGTCCCAGCGCGATTTTGGGCTCACCCAATAGATAAGTCGCGGTGACGGCGGTCATAAACGCGGCGGGAATGGCCGTGATTAAGGAGCCCCATCGGTATTTCCCTTCTTGGATGAGATAGAAGGAGGAAATCCATAAGGCAAAGGCGGCGATGACTTGGTTTGACCAAGCAAACCAGCGCCACAAGATATTGAAATTGCCGGGGTCGGCGAAATCCCAAATGCTTAAACCGACGACTAAAGCGAATAAAGGCAGCGTGATCATCAAACGGTTCTTCATCTTTTTCTGATCGAGATGGGTGGCTTCGGCAATGATCAAACGACAACTGCGTAACGCCGTATCGCCGCTGGTGATGGGACATATCACGACACCCACAATGGCTAGAACCGTCCCAACGGGACCAAGGATGCCTTCGCAAATCTTCATGACGGAAAGCGAATTGCCGCCGCCCAAATCGACCAGTGCTTGGAACCCCTCCGCCGAATCGGTGCGGAAAAAAGCCATCGCGGCCGCCGCCCAAATCAAAGCGATGATGCCTTCGGCGATCATAGCCCCATAAAAGACTTGGCGGCCTTCTTTTTCGCTTTTGATGCATTTGGCGATGACGGGGGTTTGTGTTGCGTGGAATCCACTGACAGCACCGCAAGCCACGGTAACGAACATAAACGGCCACCACGGTAAATCCCCGTGCATCGCCGAATAATCTTTTAGATGGCCGATGATTTCGAGCATCGGATACTTCCCTTGTTGGAAGATGATCCCGCCGATGACGGCCAATGCCATGCCGATGAGGATCACCCCGAAAACGGGGTAGGCTTTGCCGATGATTTTGTCGATGGGTACGACGGCGCTAAGCAAATAATAGGCAAGGATAACAATCATCCAGATCCAGGCGTGGACCGATCCGCCGGTCAATTCTTGTAACAATGTCGCGGGGGAAACCACGAAAACCGCCGTCACGAGGATGAGCAAAATGACGGAGAACACCCGTAAAAATGCCTTGAGGACCTTTCCTCCATATTTGCCGGATACTTGGGCAAGGGAATCGCCGTGATTGCGGCAAGAGATCATGCCGGAAAAATAATCGTGGACGGCACCGCCCAAAATGCAGCCAAAGACGATCCAAAGAAAAACGATCGGGCCAAACAGCGCGCCGCTAATGGCACCAAAAATCGGACCGGTGCCGGCGATATTCAATAATTCGACGAGAAACGCCTTCCATTTTGGAAGAGGCTGAATATCCACACCATCGGGATGATCCACGGCCGGGGTTTTTCTTCCGTCGATGACAAACACCTTTTCGCTGAATTTGCCATAGAGGAAATAGCCTCCAATCAGCATGGCGATTGCGATAAAAAAAGTAACCATGCAGAAATTATAATCTCATCTTTATCTAAAGCGCTAACGAATATCCGCCCGTGGAAACTCATTCCCGGATCTCAAGAAGGTGTCTCGTCGTTCTGACGTTATAGGTCAAAAGGATCGTCGCGGACATAATCGTGGGGATGAAAATCGAAACATACATGGCGATATAGGTCGGCCAGTTGGTAGAGATATCGCCTGCGAATTGTGGATTTGCTTTGATGGCGGAATAAATCGAGAACGCCAAAGAAGCGCCAACCATCACGAAAGCGACGATATAGGTGAATCTGGTGTCCTTTTGTCTTAACAAAAAGCCGAAACCCGCGGCAAAAAGTAGCGCCAGCATCGCGACTTGAAATGGGTCACGGCTAGGTAAAAGAAGATTGGCGAAAACCGCGCCTAAAAAGGGGATGATGGCAAGGGAATAGGCAACATCCCCTTTTCGGTATCCGATGATGCCATACCCCAGAATCGAGATAACCGAAATCAAAACCAGGATATAGGAGACCACCATCCATCCGCCCAGAAGATTGGTGATGGAAAAAACCAATAAATAAATGGCTGCGACGAGCAAAAGAACCGTTAAAATCATCTGCACAAAGAGGAAGATTGCTTTTGATTTTTTGATGCCAAGCCGCTTTTCCGTATCCATCTTTCTACCTCAATTAATAGATTGCATCATTATCCTTGTTTTCGATAGCAAACTGCAATCAAGAACGATATCGCGCAACCGTGGGGCGGGGAAGTGAGAATCCTATGGTAGGCGCGGCCCTTGGGGAACGGATTAACGAACAATGAACGCGTTCAAGCGAGGGGCGACAACAAAAAATCCCCCATCGGGGGATTCGTTTTTTTGTTGGTGACCCGTACGCGATTCGAACGCGTGAATGCATCCTTGAAAGGGATGTGAGTTAAGCCGCTTCTCCAACGGGCCATGGCGCTTACCATAGGATTCGAACCTACAACCGATCGGTTAACAGCCGATTGCTCTGCCGTTGAGCTAGGTAAGCAGCGGGATAATGATAGTGAAACGCCGTTTTAAATGCAACAACTTTAAATACGAAACCGTAAAAAGATGTTGAGAGCGCTTAATCCGTTAAGGATTAGACTTATTGGGCGAGTTTGACGGCGACCAAAGCGTAGAGATCGGCCACGGTTTTCAGCGACGCGAATTCGCTGATGTCAATGGAGACGCCGAAACGATCTTCGAGTTCCAGACACATTTCGGCCACATCCAGGGAATCTAAGCCGAGTTCTTTTAACGTTTTATTTTCGTCGACCCGTTTCACGCCAAGGCGAGTAGCGAACATCGAACGGAATTCTTCCATTTTATCCATAGTCATTTGCCTCGTTGCAATTATAGGGCGAAAGGAAGCCCAATTCAACGCAGGAACGCAGGGTAAAGCCTAGCGAAAAAGGGGCCCTTCTTCAGAACCCCTCTTTGAGGGAATAAGGCTTCCCACCAAACATTTCCTAAATTCCCTCGTGTCCCGAATTAGTTGTCAGCCACGAAAGCCGTCTCGAGCGCCGCCTTATTGGCGATGCTGGTCGAGGTGTCTTTGAAACTGGCGAAAACGGTGACCATGATGCCGGTAAATAAGAGCATCACAAGCAAGACACCGAGCAGTTGCCCTTTGATCTCAGACATAGTCTTCACCTCCTTTCTTTAATGATCGTAATAACCCACCACAGTCGACCGGGTGACGGTGATTTGCAATGGGCTAGACGAAACGATGAATGGGTCGTATTCCTTATAGAGGCGGAATGCGACGGTGTCACCGATGCGGGGCGTTTCCTCGTCTAATAAGACGATTGTTGCCCCATAATCGGCGATCATGGCCTCGGTGTTGGCATCGAGCCGCCCACCATAGGCGATGCGATAGCCCACGACCGTGGCAAGCGAATCCAAACCGCTTTTGACCAGGGTGATGTCGGCGATATCGCCCAGCAGCAAAAGCACCATCATCAAAAACGGTGTGGATAGGATTAAAGCTAATTTATAAGACACTCATGATACCTCCCATGATTTCTACGATGGAAAGGGCGAGCACCACCATGGCAACCGCGCTTCCTGCAAGAGGCAGAATCGCTAATGTTTCTAATGATGACATCCGCTTTTCGCGCTGTTCTTCATGACGTTGATCGGAGAGGGCGCCAAAGAGATGGCGGAATTGTTGGATGTAGGCTCCGCCACCGCCTTCGTCCACCATTTGGTAAATGGAAATCATCACCTCTTTGATTTGAAGCGACTCCATCTTTTCGGCGAAATTCACATAAGGGCGCACGCTTTTGTCTTCCTCGATTTCTTTGAGCAGCCAACCCAAATGGGCGCGGAAAGAAAAGGAGGCATAGGCTTGGATCGCTTCGAGGGCGTTATAGACGTTGAACCCGTCGTTGATGTAGATGCCGAAGAAGGTAAATAACGTGACGAATTCATCGTTTAATTGCGCCAAACGCGCTTTCCGAATCGTCGAATAACGGCTGAAATAGAAGAAGGAGAACACCACCAGTCCTGCCGTTGGAACTAGAAGCAGCACATCGGCTCCGCGGAAATACCATAATGCCGCACCGGCACCCAAAAAGAGGAATGCGATGAGCAAATAGAGAAGGATTTCCTTTTTAAAGGAACATCCCACCGCTTCCATGTTTTTACGCAGGCTTGCCATGGCTGGAATCCTCCTTTCTGGCGACGAGTAAGGGGCGCGTATAAACGCGAAGATAGATATAGAAAGCGATGAGCAGGAAGCCGTAGAACACCGTGATGCCCAAAAGGAAGGTCCGGGAGGTTTTGATAGAATCGAAGAAGCTATTGAGTCCAAACCGCACAAAGCACATGACCAGCAGCGCCATCGTCCACATGAGCACGAACTGAACCGCGTTTCGCCGCTTCTTGCCGGAGAGATAGCGTCCGGTCTCTTCGATTCTGGTAAGTTCATTCAGCAATTCGGATGCAAGGTTCAATACGTCCCCGCCCCGATCGATATAGAGGCGAAGGATCGATACGAACATGGCGTAGATTTCAAGCCGGAAGTAATCTTTCAGATACTCGATGCGCTCATCGACGCGCATATGGGTGATTTTGGCAGTTAGGTCCTTGAACTCCCCTTGGATCCCGCTAATGGCAACTTCATAAGAATGGTCAAGCGACTGGCACACCGAAAGCGTGATAAGGAACGAGTTGACGAATTGGTAGCATTCATGGCGCACTCGCTCTTCCTGAAGGTGGCGTAGGAGAGATGGAACGAAAAGAAGGGAAGACGCCACGAACGAAAGAGCGAGCACGCCGAGAGCGACGATCCATTGGTCGGAAGCCAGGTACGCGCTGCCGCCAAGGATCAAGGAGAAGAAGAATGCGTAAAGATAGGGGGAGGCGCGTTTCATAATTCCTCCTGTGCATGTTTCAGGGAGAACAAGGTGATGATTTCTCCGCTTGGCAGTAACCGGCCAATCTCTTGGATATAGCGATGGACACGGTTGTTTTTCGTTTCTTTCTTCAAGTATACAAGTAAAGATACATGTTTATTAATATCGCCCAACAAATCTTCATAGACGAGGTTTGTACCACCTGTTTGAGCAAGACGGGCAAGGCGATGGGGAATCAAAGCCATCGAGGCGGCATGGGTCGTTGTGATCATGGGGTTTCCCGACATGAGCGCCTGCAAAGCCGCATACATTTCCTCGCCCCGGATTTCCGCGACGAGGAGATAATCCGGGTTGTTGCGCAAAGCGTTTTGGATCAGCGCGGAAAAGGAAGCACGGGGATTGCGATCATCGACATGCCAAGAAGTGAAATCCAGCGTGCCTTCTTCTTCACGGCAAAGTTCTAGTTCCTCCACGTTATCAATGGCGATGACGCGCGTCGCGGAGGGAAGGTTCATCAGCAAGTATTTTTGGAGTTCGGTTTTCCCACTCCCCGTCTCCCCGGCGATCACGATGGTTTCCCGGCGGGACAAGGCTTCGAATAGCAGCCGTTTGGTTTTCCCGGGAAAGAAATCGGGATCCTCTCCAACCACCGAACCCGGATGACCGATCCGCAAGCAGAAGGAGAAGGCCTTTTCGTCTCTCATTCGCACGATGGAAAAGAAGTCTGCATTGAGACGATAACGGCCAAAGGAGACATCCAGAATCGGATTGAGATAAGTAAACTGGGCTTCGGCATAATTGGAGATTTGCCGTAGAAAGTCCCCCACTTGCATATTGGTGACGGGGATTTTGGCTTTCTTCCGTCCTTGAGCGCGATCTTCGTAGAAAAGGGCCTCTCCATTCCAAGAAATATCGGTGATGGTGTCTTTTGCTAACAACGGAGCCAAGAAGGAAGCTTCCACATAAGTAACGATTCGCGATTTATCCATGGTTGGTCCTTTCGATGGAAAAGTAAGCGGAATAGGAACGATTCCATAAATGGGCGTAAGAAGTATGAAGGTTGATCTCGATGGCAGTCGGATATTCCGGGCCATAGTCGGCGCTCACCCGCACGGCGTAATCGTATTCGCGGCAATAGGGTGCCAAATTGTTGAGGAAATAGACGTGAAGGCTTTGCCTTAATCCATCCAGATCGAAATAAGGTTTGGCCAGATATGACCCGCTTGCATCCAGCACGACGACATGTCGTTCGAGAATTCCCTTATAGAGACCTAGATACGCCTGCTGCGTGCCAAACGAAGCATAGGCCGAAGCGCCTAAAGAGGCGCCCAAAACCATGGCAAATGCCGCATAAATGAAAAGCATCATGAGGCCTTTCCTCCAATCATCAAGCAGTACTCGCTTTGGGCGCAGGGCCCGAATACGCGGCGAGCAAAAGACACCGCGGAAGAGATGAAGAAAGAGTCTTTTGCTTCGGACGCGTTGGTCAAAACGATTTGGTAGCGATACGTCGCATCGTCATGGCCCATCCGCAAAGGCGCATAGAGTTGATCCGAGATGAATTGCGGCCCTCTTCCTCCCACACGGTAATCGATGCGGGAATAGGAATATAGGGAAGCGAGTTTGAACGACATCGTCGTCTGGTAACCGTTGGAGGCGTGAACCACCGGCGTTAAGGGAATGGAACGATAGGCATCGCCTATCTTTTCCCCGATGCCCGAAAAGTCATCCGGATAATCTAAAACCCGTAATTCGGCCCCGATTCCGGCTAGATTCCCTTTCTCGAATCGTTCATTGCTATAAGTGATTCTCATAGCCGAAACAGGGATGAGGCGATGTTGATTGGAAGAAGAAGCCGATACCCCTTGAAAGGTATAAGAATCATGAAGGGCATAAGAATGGTAGGGAGAGGTTTCGTCCAGTACGATTCTTGCCCGTTCCGGATCGAGGATTTGATCGTGGTCAATCACCAGATTTTGGTAACGTTGTCCCGCCGTGATGGTTTCTTGGAAATTAATGACATAGGTCGAAGGCTTGCTCGACTGGAATGAGTTGCTTTGAAAACCGAATTCTACGGTGAAAGTGCCTCGATTCGTTAATGTGGTCGGAATGGGAATATCAATGATATCGCGCTCGCCCGAACCCCGATGGTAAGTCTGATCGTAGTAATCGTAACGGGTTCCGTTTTGGACCCGAAGGAACGAATAAAACCGCGGATATTGCGCCGTATCCACATCTAAATAGATGTGTCCTACTTCCCCGGCGAAGCATGGGCCGATTTCATAACGAACGGGCAAGCTTGACTTTTGGGCGAATAAAGGCGCAAGCAAGGAGGCGGAAAGCAGGATCAAAGAACGCGGCATGGAAATGCCTCCTGGATTTTCTGCTCCATATCCGCGCGGGCCTTGGCCCATTCCTTCTCATGGTAATCGCCCAAATACCAGAACCGATAATGGCGTTCCCGTTCCAGACATTCATAGATGAAATACTTTTGCTCTTCGGGTTTTAATCCATCAAAGAATTGCTTGACGCGGATCAACAAACGACGGGATTCCCCTTCTTTTCTGCCCAAGAGGAAATCATCGGTTAAATCGTAGATGTGATAATCCGGGCTTTTCCCTAATTCAAGCAAGGCAAGGCGGAACGCTTTGCGCAAGGTGGCGGCGTTTTCGTTTTCAGATGGAATCATCGTGAGGTCCTCCTACTTTCTTTTACGGGGGATGCCTCGCGTTTTGAGAATAAAAGTGAAAAATTGTTTTCGAAAAGCTTTTTGTTCATAATATGAACATGATTTTGTTAATTGGGGCCTCCGCCTCCGGAAAAACGGAAATCGCCAAGCGCTTGGCGTCGGCTTATGGCATTGTGAAAGCAACCACCCATACTACACGTCCCATGCGCAAGGGCGAGCGTCAGGATATCGACTACCATTTCGTCGACGAAGCCACCTTTGCCAAAATGGAGCAAGAAGGCGCCTTTGTCGAAACCACCTACTATAACGGCAATCATTATGGCTGCTCGAAAGCCGAGCTTGGCATCGATCGCTGTATCGTCGTCGATCCCGTGGGCGTGGCTTCCTATATCGCCTTAGGCGATCCGAGTCTGGTCACCTTTTATCTGGAAGCTTCCAAAGCCACGCGTAAAGCGCGGATGGAGGGGCGGGGAGACGACCCAGAACTCATTCAAAAGCGGCTCGCTAACGACGAAGTTGCCTTTGCCAAAGAAAACGTACCCCCGTGCGATTTCGTGATCGATTCCAATGACGAAAGCGTGGAGGCGTTAACGGATAAAATCGTTACCCTTTACCACCAAAAGATCCACGGTTAAGCTTTGCGGCGAGGATGATAAACCACCAAGGCCGACTCCACCACATAGGGGCCGGCTTTTTCGACGGTGAAATCGAGTTTGCCATATTTCACCTTATCCCCCACTTCCGCAAAGCGGCCCAGCCGCTCAACCAGGAAACCGGAGACGGTGGAATAGGAAACTTCCTCTTCGGGGAGAGGGAGGCCGAAATATTCTAATAAAGCGTCGAATTCGGTAATGCCACGGACATGATAGACGTTGCGCTTATCGGTTTTTTCGATGTCCTCGATCTTGGTTTCGGACTCGTCATACATTTCCCCGACGAGTTCTTCGAGGATGTCTTCCATGGTGAGGATGCCTTCGTTGCCGCCAAACTCGTCTTTGACCAAGGCGATATGGCGTTTTTCTTGCTTAAACAAATCCAGCACGGCGGAAATCGGCATGCTCCGGGGGACGGAGAGGATCGGGAGCAATAAGTCCGAAATCTCCGGCTTTTTCCCAGAAAGAACCTCTCTTTGCAAGTTTTTCAGGGGAATGTAGCCTTCGATATTGTCCAAGTTTTTCCGAAACACGGGGATGCGGGAATGGTTGAGTTTGCCCTTTTCCAAAGCGGTGATCGGATCATCGCCGAATTCGAGGGCCTCGATATTGACGCGCGGGGTCATGACCATGAAAGCTTGGGTGTCTTTGAATTCGATGGAACGGGAAAGCAACTCGCTTTGGTCTTCATCGATGAGACCTTCCTCTTCGATGACATCCACCATCGCCTGGAGTTCTTCGTCGGTTTTGGTTTCGTCATCTTCTTCGATTTGATTGAGCACGGGACGGGAAACCAGCCGCGCAAACCAATGGGAAATCTTGACGAAGGGATAGAAGAGATAGCCGAGGCCTTTGACGATATCGCAGAAAGCCAGGGAGAGGCGGTAATTGAAACGCTTGCCGATGGTCTTGGGCAGGATTTCGCCAAAGCAAAGGATCAGACCAAGCATCGATAATTCGATGACCAGGGCCGCCACCGAGGGATTTTTGTTAAACGGGGCGAGGTCGAGCAAGGAGATGGCTGCGCCCAAAGACGAAGCTACGATGTTCACCAAGTTGTTGCCAAAGAGAATCGCGACGATGGTATTCTCATAATTCTTCGCCAAATCATAGGCCTTTTTGGCCCGTTTCCCAGGCGTGCGCTCCAGTCGAGACAAGGAGACGGAAGAATACACCATGTCCGCGCAGGAAAAGAAGGCGCTGCAAAGCATGAGGACGGCAATGATGGAGAAATAGAGCACCATCTTCGCGTAAGGGGTCATAACGAGCCCTCCTTCGCGGGATTTTGCTCATTGATCTTCCCAACGAGTTCTTCCAGCACGTCTTCGGCGGTTACCATGCCAAGGAGCTTATCGTCTTTTTTGACCAAGGCGATTTGGGTATGCCGTTTCCGGAAGCCTTCCAAAAGATCGTCGATTTTGACCGACGGGGTCACGTAATAAGGCTTTTGCAAATAAGATAGATAGGAGACGCGCGGATCTTGGAAATAAGCGCTAAGGTAGTTCTTCACCACCAAAATCCCAAGGACCTTGTTTTTGTCTTTGTAATACACCGGGATGCGGGAGAACGGGGTGTCGACGAGGAAGGCATGGAGGCTTTCCTTTTTGATTTTGCTGGCGTCGATCATGGTCATCCGCGTTTTCGGGGTGAGGACCTCTTTGACTTTGGTATCGGCGAAATCGAAGGTGGCCTGGATGATATCGGATTCGTTTTCTTCTAATAGGCCCTGCTCTTCGGCGATATCGATCGCGGAAGCGAAATCCTCTTCCGAAAGTTCCACTTCCTTATCGCTGCCAAATAGCTTGGCAATGCCTTGGCCGATCTTACTAAATAGGAAGGATACCGGGAAAAACAAAATGACGAAGAAGGCCAAAGGATAGGCGCAGAAGGCGGCCATCGATTCGGGCCGACGCTTACCTAAGAACTTAGGGATGGTGTCCCCGAATAAGAAGGTGATGATGGCCATGCCGACGGAAATCAAAAACGAAAGGGCGGTTTCGTTGATATATGGGCTAAGCCACCGCATGAAGAGGAAGGTGGAGAAGGTGGAGATCAAGATGGCGAAAACGTTATAGCCGATCAGCACCGTAACAAGAGTGGAATCGAAATGCTCGGCGAGATAGAGAATCAACTTCGCCCGACGATTGCCTTCGTCGGCCAAGGCTTTGTATTTGTACTTATTGATGTTAGAAAAAGCGGTCTCCGCCGAGGAATAGAAGGCGGACATCGCCAAGAAAAGGAACAGCAGTAAAACGGATAGCCAACTAGGTATATCGTCCAACTGCCATCACCTCCTTTAAATTGGGCTCTATTATACAAAAAAGCCTCCCTTTTTGGAAGGGAGGCCTTGTGTTTGGGCTTATTCGTCGTCGTCCTTATCGGATCCGGCGGGTTTGTAGTCCTTGAGTTCTTCGGCCCAGTTATGGGGTTCGATCTTGCCCTGTTCGATGCCATTCTTCTCCATGACGTCGGAGATGAGTTGTTTGGCGCGGCGGACGGAGAGTTTGCTCTTGACCTTGAACACGAGCGGGATATCGCGGTAGGTACCCTTGTGGCCCGCATCCTGGACGGGAAGGGTGCTATTGGCGTAATCCTTCGGATTGAGGGCGAAGTAGAGCTTCAAGCCTTTACCGGCAACGGTGATCTTCACGAAGGTGACTTTGTGGAGACGGAAGGTATCGCCGGAATTGGAGACGCGGGACTTCACGCCATAGGACATGATTTCGGACTTGAGTTCATTGTAGTTGGACTTCAGGTCCTTTTCGCCTTCGACCATGCGGGTGGGGAAGGGAATGCGGATGATTTTGTCGTGGGGAGGAAGGTCGGGGTTGACTTCGCCAACGGCACGGGCCGGGGCGGCGACGGGGGCGACCACGGGGACGACCACCGGTTCGGGTTCGGGTGCCGGTTCGGGTTGCGGCTCGGGCTGGACGACTTCTTCCTTCTCTTTGACGACCACGGTCACGGGCACGACTTTTTCTTCCTTAACCGGAGTGGCGTCCTTGAGTTCGGAACGGATGATTTCGCGGATCATTTCGGCGGTGATGCCGACTTCTTCCTTCTTTTCTTCGGCCGGGGCTTTGGCAAGCTCTTCGGCGATGATGGAACGGATGTCTTCGGCCGTCATCGGCTTCGGTGCTTCTTCTTCCGCTTTGGCGGTCTGATACTTTTCTTCGACTTCCTTGCGGGCGGCTTCGGCGGCTTCGGCACGGGCGGAAGCTAATTCTTCCTCACGGGCTTTGGCGGCAGCGGCCTGTTCTTCTTTGGCGCGGGCTTCCGCTTCGCGGGCGGCCTGATAGGCGGCGAGTTCTTCGCGGATGGCATCGCGGACGTTTTCGGGTTTGGCCTCGGGGGCTTTTTCCTCAGGTTGAGCCGGCGCGGGTTCTTCTTCGATTGCCGGCTTAGCGGCGGCAAGCTCTTCGGCGATGATGGAACGGATGTCGGCGGCGGTGAGGATCGGCTCGGGTTCTTCTTCGACGACGATATCGCCATCTTGGTAGCCGTCTTCGTCTTGGGCGAGGTAACGACCGAGTTCTTCGGAGAAGATGTTACGGACATCTTCGGCGGTCAAAGGCTTTTCAGCCGAAGCGGCAGGTTGCGGTTCGGCAGGCTTTTCCGGCGCGGGGACGGACACGATCACGGGAGCGGGTTCTTTCTTTTCGGCGAGTTCTTCCGCGATGATCTTGCGGATGTCTTCGGCGGTCAAAGGCTTTTCACCGGTGATGTTGGATTGGATTTCGGAAAGGGGGACATTGCCCTTTTGGTTGCGAACTTGTTGTTCGCCGGCGGGGGCATAGGTGTTGATGTATTGCACCAGCAAGGGTCCTTGGATGCCAGGGGCGGCAGGCAAGGGTTCGGGACGGCGTTCCTGATAGCCACCTTGGCGTTCGAGGTTGGCCGCGGCCTTTTCGGCTTTATCTTCATCTTCGAGATCATCGTCATCGAGGACGAAGACTTCGTCATTGCTGACTTCGGGCGCCTTTTCGGGGCGATCGAGGGAAGCGAGATAACGCATTTCGCCGATCACGGCGATGAGGGCGAGGATGAAACCGGTGACGAAGACGATGGTCGGCACCAAGGCAAGGATGGCAAGGCCGATATTACCGGCTTGGTTGCCTACGGCAAAGATCCAGCCGTAGAAACCGGGGAATTGGTCGGTAACGGCTAAGCCGTTGTAGGCATACATGGACTGGCCGTATTGGGCATAATAGCCGGGGACAAAGGCCAAGAGCAAGAAGGCGTAGAGAACGACCGCCTCAAGCAAAACGGCGATGAAAGCCCAAGCCGCGGCGCCATGGCGCTTCCGGATCGCCTGGATGAGCACAACGATCGCAAAGATCAAGAACAGCGCGGCGACGCCGAGGGCGACAAAGCCCATAGGAGCTCCCTTGGTAAGGGAACCGATCACGAGATTCTGGATCGTGGCCATTGGATTACCACTGTTGTTGAGAATCCCGTTGAGGTTGAAGATGGCCCCTCCGTTGATGAAATTACCAATCAACGGAAAGAACACCAGGCCGGCTACCATGAAAATAAAGCCGATCACTGATGTGGCAACTACTTTTTTTCTCATTTGCTTTCCTCCGCAAATTTTCTTTCCAAATTATAGGCGATACGCACGCGGACTAGCAATAACCAAAAAAAGACCGCAAAATACGGCTATTTCGCTTTTTTCGCGATTTTTTCGGCGCAAAAAATGCGCAGTTTCCGCGGAATCACGGAGATTTCGACATCCCCGATCGGGCCCGGTTCCCCATCCAGACACCATGGGAATGGGTGGCTGGTTTGGATGTGGAAATGGCTTCCGGAGATTTTGACCGTGCGCGATTTAAAGAAGAGGTAATGGACGAGGCCGTTGAATAGGCCGGGCTTGGTGAGGAAGAGCTCCATCTTGCCATCGCGAATCGAGGAGCTGGATTTGTTCACGTAAAAACCGCCGACGTATTTGCCAGAAAGCAGTAGCAAGAAAGGGACCTTTAAGTCATACACTTGGCCATCGCATTCCACGTGGACGGGGACTTTTTTGGGTATGAACGCTTCCTTGACGGCCGCGAAATAGTAGGCAAGGCGTCCGAGGCGTTTCTTATATTTCCGGGGGGTCACATAGGGGATGTCGGCATAGGTACCAACCGCGGCCACATAGGTGAAATAGATATCGTTGGCTTTCCCCAAATCAAATTCGACGGTATGGCCCTGTTCGATGATCTTCAACGCTCGCTTATAGGAACCGTGGACGCCGAAATTGGCGCCGATGTCGCAAATCGTCCCCGCGTTGATATAACCCAAAATGGGGGGATTTTCTTCTTCGGCGATGGCGTTAACGACATGGTGCATCGTCCCATCCCCACCGGCGACGATGAGGTATTGATAGGTGCCGCAGGCTTGTTTGGCCAATCGGCAGCCTTGTTCTTGGGATTCGGTTTTCACCACTTCGAGTGAGGAAAAGGCGGCTTTCAGCCGAGCGACAACTTCGGGAAGGTGGGCGTTGACATAACCCGTTCCCGTGGCGTCGCTATAAAGGAAGAGCGCTTTCCCTTGGTTCACGAACGAATCCTTTCAAATTCCACGTCGGGTTCGTCGATGGCGATGGCCTTTTCGATGACGACGGGGGTCTTGGGGCGGTCGTTAGCCCCGGTTTTGGTCGCGGCGATGGCGTCCACCACCTCCATGCCGGAGACGACTTTGCCAAACGCGGCATATTGGCCATCGAGGAAGAGATCGTCCTTATCGCAGATAAAGAATTGGGAACCGGCCGAATCCGGGAAATAGGAACGGGCCATGGAGATGACGCCACGCTTGTGGGATAAGGGATTATCCACCCCGTTGGCTCTGAATTCGCCTTTGATGCCATAGCCAGGTCCGCCCATGCCACTGCCCTTGGGATCGCCACCTTGGATCATAAAGCCCTTGATGACGCGGTGGAAAATCAGTCCATCGTAAAAGCCTTTCTTGACCAAAGCGGTGAAATTGGCGGCGCTGATGGGCGCGGCCTCACGGTCGAGTTCGATCTCGATGGTGCCGAGATCTTTGATTTTGAGTTGAATCATAGGTTGCTCCTTTATGCTTCTAAATAATCGATGATGAGGTTTTCGTTTTCGTAGGCCACTCTCGCTTTCGCCCCATTGCGAATCGGCATGGAGGGGGAGATATGACCGAGATCGACGTCGATGAGGATAGGTTTTCCCAAAGGGCCGAGGATATCGATGGCGGCGTTGAACCGGTCCACGCCCAGCAACGGTTCCATCGCGGATTTGGGGCGGCCGAGGATAAACCCGACGGCGTTATCGAACCAGCCCGCTTGGCGAAGTTGGAAATAGGCGCGCCGCAGGGCCAGCGGATTCAAATCGCAGGCTTCCAAATACCAGATGATGCCTTCGGGATGTTCTTGGTTAAATGCCTTCACCCGGTCGAGCTTGGTCCCGCAATGGAGGATCAAGACATCGAGGCAGCCGCCCATCAACGTCCCTTCGAAAGGCTTTTCGTAAAGATGGGGGGTGATCACTTTGGGTTGGGTGCAGCGATAAGCGGCCAAAGGCCGATCGGGATTGCTGCGGGTAATGGAGTATTTGGGATATCCCTCGAAATGGGTTTGGCCTTGTAGCAGGGCAAAGGCATCGGCTTCGCATAAGCGCCACTGCTTTTGAAAAAAAGCGCCGGCGCAAGGCCCATAGATGGTTTCCCAGCCGCAATGGAGCGTTAAGAAGAAGGTCAAGTTGGTATTATCGGAAAAGCCCATGAACCATTTCGGGGGCAATTTGGCGATGGAGGCGAAATCGAGTTCCGGCATCATCTCGTTCATCAGCTCTCCCCCGCCGACGGAAAGCACCAAAGACGCATTGCTTTGCAAAGCGTCCATGATTTCCTTGGCCCGTTCTTGGGGCGAGGCGGAAGCGCTGATTCCATCTTCTCGGAAGACGTTGGGGCCCGCCACCACTTCAAAGCCTTTTTTGCGCCAGCGCTCGGTCGCGACGCCTAAGCGAGTAATGTAGGGTTCGGTCGTGCAGCCGAAAGAAGGAGCCACCAACGCGATGGCATCGCCACGATGAAGTAAAGGGGGACGTTTCATATTGATTAAGGTTAGCACAATTGCCGGTTCTATCGTAGATAAAAGAAAAAAGCCTCACGGGGAGGCTTAGGTTGCCGATGGAGCTAGAGACGGGAATCGAACCCGCATAGTTACCTTGGCAAGGTAATGTTCTACCACTGAACTACTCCAGCATGACCCTTTCGGGCTTGCAAATTATATAGCCCCCTATAATCCGTTTGCAAGTGCATTTTTTGCTTTTGCGGAGATTGAATGCGAACGCGTGTGGAATTTCGCACCCGCGCGGACTATAATCATCCCGCATAAGAGGACTGACTTATGGATCACAACGAAGAATTAGCCGAATTATTGTTCCCCGAAATCAAAGAAACCATCGCCGATTTGGAGCAGCGTTTCCCTCTGAGGAATTTACCAGAAGGTGCCCAAGTGACGCGCTTTGCGCCTTCCCCCACCGGATTCCTCCATACCGGTTCTTTGTTTACGGCCATGGTCTCCTCCACCTACGCCAAGCAAAGCGGCGGGGTGTATTGCTTCCGTTTGGAAGACACCGATACCAAGCGCACCATCGAGGGTTCCGACCGCGATTTGATCGATCAGCTCGCCTATTTTGGCATCGTGGCCGACGAAGGCTATTTCCCCGAAGGCGACCGTGGCGCTTATGGGCCTTACCGCCAATCCGACCGCGCCTCGATCTATAAGACCGTCATCAAAGAACTGATCCGCCAAGGACGGGCCTACCCCGACTTCTGCACCCCCGAAGACCTCGACGCCATCCGCAAAATCCAAGAAGAACGCAAGGATTTGCCCGGCTATTATGGGGTTTATGCCCGCGACCGCAACCTCTCCTACGAGGAACGGGTGGAACGGATTCAAAAGGGAACGCCTTGGGTCATTCGTTTTAAAAGCTTTGGCGACCATGAAAAGAAAACCAAATTCACCGATTTGATCCGCGGCGAAATCGAGCTCCAGGAGAACGACACCGATGTGGTCATCTTAAAATCGGATGGCCTCCCCACGTATCATTTCGCCCACGTGGTCGATGACCATTTCATGCGGACGACCTGCGTCACCCGCGGCGAGGAATGGATTCCTTCCACGCCAATCCATTTGGATTTGTTCCGCGCCTTAGGCTGGAAGCCGACCAAATATGCCCATCTTCCTTCCATCATGAAACTAGATAACGGCAACAAGCGGAAACTTTCCAAGCGCAAAGATCCGGAAGCCGCCGTCTCTTATTTCCTCGATGCCGGTTATCCGCCGGAAGCCTTGAAGGTCTATTTGATGTCGATCGCCAATTCCAGTTTCGAGGAATGGACCATCGCCAACAAATCGTTTGATCTAAACGCGTTTAAGTTCTCCATCAAGAAGATGTCCGCCGACGGCGCCCTCTTCGATATGGATAAGCTCAATTATTTCGCTCGCGAAATCATCGCCAAGATGCCCTTAGAAGAAGAGTTTGCCTTGGTTCGGGAATACGCCCAAGCCCATGAGCCTGCTTTCTTTGCCCGCATCGAGGAGAATCCGAACTACGTCAAAAAGATCCTCAATATCGGCAAGCAGGATAAGAATCCGCGCAAGGATTATGCCAAATATAGCGATATCTATCCGCTGATCTCCTTCTTCTATGCCGATGAATATGATAAGGTCGCCGAAGCTGGGCTTCCTTGGAATGGCAAACTTTCCCATGAGGAAATCGTCGCCATCCTCGAAGCGTTCAAATCCATGCCATTTGGCACCGATGAGAACACTTGGTTCTCCTTTATCAAGGAAGTGGGCGCGGCCCATCGCTTCGCCATTTCCAATAAGGACTATAAAGCGAACCCCGAGGCCTATGCCGGTTCCCTCTCCGACTGCGCCGAGTTGCTCCGCATCGCCGTGGTGGGACGGGCCCAATCCCCCAACCTCCACGAGGTCTTGGAGATCCTAGGCCAAGCAGAAGTCCTTCGCCGTTTAGAGAAGGCAAAACGATAGTTTGGAAGAAAAAGATTTGCCTAACGGGAACTTCCGTGGTTTAATCTTCTTCGCCGGTCCCATGGTCAATCGGTTAAGACGCGACCCTCTCAAGGTCGAATGACTGGTTCAACTCCAGTTGGGATCACCATGAAAAACAAAACCTCCGCGCTGGAGGTTTTTTCTTTATTCCGTCTCGGTTTCGTATTCGGGGGCGAGTTCGGCCCATTCCAAGGGGTCGACGGCGCTGCGGAAGGATGCCATCTTCGCCCGAATCATCTCTTGTTGCTGGGGCGGGGCCTCTTTGCCATAGGCAAGCAGCGAATAATAAGAGTCCATCACCATATGGGTCATCACCCGACGGGATAGCACTTGGGCCAAACAAAACCAAAACGGCAATAAGAAGGAAAGTAAGAAGAACGCCAAACCTAGGGCCAAGGGGAAGGCGAACATCTCCGGGATGGAGAAGCGCATCGCCAAAAACCCAACGAGGAAAAAGGAGAAGACGCTCCAAAGGGCACTCAAGGCATCTAAGGGCCAAACATAAGGCCAAACGTCATCCTTCTTATGGAGACGATAGGATTTGAGGAAGAGTTCGTTGATGGCCAATAGATCCGAGGTCAAGACCACGCGACGCGCATAGACGTTAAACGAATAACGGGAGAAATGGATCATCAATTCCGTCAAAGCGACCGCGGAAAAGACAAACGAGGCGAACATGGCCAAATGCACAAACGCGGGATCTTCGAAGATAATCGAAGAGAGCAAGTTCATATCCAGATTGACATAGGCGTCCATGAAGCGGGCCATCATCACCCCGAAATCGGGATTGATGGCATTGGAGACGATGGCATAGACAACGGTGGCAGGAACCATGAAGGCCATGCCAAAGCCCACCGCTTTCGCCATGCCCACAAAAGGACGGAAGACGCGGTAATAACCTGGCGAGAAATAGCGGCGAAGCAGCTCCGAAAAGGGGATGGGGCGCGGGGCGGTCGACACCGAATTCGCCGTGTAGAGGAGAAACACGAAATAGCCAGGGGCAAATAGAAACGGAATCGTAATCAATAAGGTAAGCGGCGTGAGCAAGGTGAGCCCCGCAATGACCAAGGTAAACGAGAAAAACAAGGCCCCGGCGCCCAAAAGGGAACCGATATGGCCTTTCAAGGAAAGATAAGCGGCGGCATACACCGCGGAGCGGGATTGCCTAGCCATTCCGCTTTAACTCCGCGAAATCGGCCACGACCCGTTCGACTTCCCATTCGTCGAGGGCGGGCACATCCTCGCTTTCTAACTGGGCGATGAGCGCAGGCAAGGTTTTGAGGGATATCAAATAAGAATCCTTTTGTTGGTTATCGAAGGGGGAAAGGTAGCAATCGTCATTGATCACCACGATGGAGATGAAGATGTTGCGCGAGATGCCGCTGACCAAGGCAAGCCGCTCGGTACGGACCACGTTCTTCAACATGGGATTATCGATGTATTGGGCGTTTTTCCGCTTGTAATAAATCCAAGATTTATCGTCGGGTTGGGCGGATAGGGCCCCCGGGTAATAACGGTCGCGGATGCAATAGATATATTTGTTGCCGACGAGCAAATGGTCGATGTGGAAGGATTCGTCGTCGTTGGTCCGGCTCTTGAAGTTGTTGATCAAATAATAATCGTGGTCTTCGGCGATGCGTTTGACTTTCGAATAATACATCCGCACCGTCATATGGGCATAAAGCCAACGCTTGATCGGACCATAGAAGAACAAGGTGGCCAAAAATCCCGCGGCGATCACGGTTACGACAATCAATAACGTCAACTCGGCGGGATAAGGCATGGTTAATCAGCGAAGGCTTCGGCGGTGGCGATGCCGACTTCGATCATTCCGATCAAGCCGGTTTGCCGCTGCTCGGGAGTCAAAATCTCACGGGCCACGAACGAATCGGAGATGGTGAGGATGCAAAGGGCGTTTTTGCCGGCGCGGGCGGCGTTGCAATAAAGGGCATAGGCTTCCATTTCGACGGCCATGATGCCAAGATCGGCCCACTTCTTCCAGAACAAGGGGTCGACGTCATAGAAGATGTCGGAGGACAAGGTATTGCCGCAATGGACGGTCTTGCCTTGGGCAAGGGCGGCCTGACGGGCGGCTTCGAGCACGGGGAAGGAGGCGATGGCGGAATAGGTGCCGCCACGGAGTTCGTATTGATTGGGCCAACCGCTATTGGTGGAAGCGCCCATGGCTAAGACGATATCCCCGACTTTGACGTCTTCGCGATAGCTTCCGGCAGTGCCGATGCGAAGGATCGTTTCCACGCCATATTGGCTATAGAGTTCGGCAGAGTAGATGCCGATGGAAGGCATCCCCATCCCCGAAGCCATGACGGAAATCCGCTTTCCGTTTTTGGTGTATCCGGTATAGCCCTGGATTCCGCGGACGTTATTCACCAAGACGGCATCGTGGAGGAAATTATCGACGATGAATTTGGCGCGGAGGGGATCCCCCGGCATTAGCACGACTTTGGCGAAATCGCCTTTGACGGCCGAATTGTGAGAAGTTGGCATAATAAAGACCTTTCTTTAGTAATCGACTTTAGTATAGACGAAAGATTTCATTTTCCCTAGGGAAAAGGCTCAAACCGTCACCGATTTGGCCAAATTGCGGGGATGGTCGACGGGATGGTTGCGACTTTGGCCTAAGACGAAGGCAAATAGATCGACCACGATGGCGAATAAAGAGGGGACGAGCGGAGCGGGGACGTTCGGTAAGACAAAGGCGTCCTCGTCTTGGGCGTAACTGGCCATGGAAATCACCAAGGGAACGCCGCCCCGGGTTTTGATTTCCTCAAGCGAGGCCCGCAATCCTTCTTGACCGCAGATTTCCCCCACCAAAGCAAGCACGGGAAATCCTTCGCCGATTAAGGCCAAAGGCCCATGTTTCATCTCCCCGGAGGCCAAAGCCTCGGCGTGGAGATACCCCACTTCCTTCAACTTTAACGCGGCTTCGCGGGCAATCGGCAATAGCCGTCCCGTGGCCAAGCAGAAGGTGTTCTCGCCAAAGGCGGAGAGCAAACGTTCGAGGTCGTTGCGGCGGCCCAAAACGGCATTGGCCCCTTCGATGAGGCAATTTAAATCCGCCTCCGTCACCGCGGCGCCGCCAAGGGCGGAAGCCAGTAGTTCTAACAATACGACTTCGGAGACGAACGTCTTCGTCGCGGCCACCGCCGTTTCTAGTCCGGCATAAAGCAATAACGAATAGGTGGACTTCCTTTCTAAGGAAGACATCTTGGTGTTGGTAACGGTCAAATGGGGAATGGCCTTCTCGTTTAAGATGGCTTGGCAGCGGATCAAATCGGCCGTTTCCCCCGATTGGGAGACCAAGATGAAGAAGGTCGTGCCATCGAGGTCATAGGGGAAGCCAAGCCATTCCGAGGCCACCGAGGCCAAAGCTTCTTTGCCCCGGGCCCGGAACGCGGAAACCCCGCATTGGCAGGCGAAAAAAGAAGAACCGCATCCTAAGAAATGAATCCGTTTGGCGCCGGATAAGGCGGAGAGCAGATTCTCGTCGAAACAAAGCGCTCCGTTCGAAAGATAATTGTCGCTTAAGGCCGCGATCGCATAGGGGATATCGGCGATTTCTTTCTCCATGTGGTAACGATAGCCATGGAGTTCGTTGGATTGAGCGACGCCGGAATAGGGGAACGGGGTGGGCGCGGTGGGCGTTTCGCCGCAATAGCAAACGACTTCTTGTTCGCCTAAATACCCATAACTTCCTTCGGGTAAATCGTAAAAGTCGCCCCCAAGTTCCGCTAAAGGCGTCGGATCGGAAGAAACGAAAATTCCGTCTTGGGTTTTGCAAATGAGCAAAGGCGCACCTTTTTTGAGGTAATAAAGATGATTGGGGTCATCCTTGCAAAGAATGGCCACGGCATAGGAGCCCTGCAATTCTTCCGCGGCGAGGCGAAGCGCCTCCATCACCGAGCCGGAACGGGTGTAATACCACTCCAACAAATGGGGAATCACCTCGGAATCGGTTTGGGAAACAAATTGGAATCTGCGCGCTTTTAATTGGTTTTGCAGGGTTTTGAAATTCGTGATCACGCCATTATGGACGATGGCGAACATCCCCGATTGGGAGGCATGGGGATGGGCGTTGACGACGCTAGGACGGCCATGGGTTGCCCAGCGGCTATGGCCAATGCCGACTTTGGTGTGCAGGGTTTGGGGGACGAGCAAGGATAAAGCGGCCACCCGTCCGCAGACTTTGCGGATCTCGATTTTATCGCCTTCGAAATAAGCCACGCCCGCCGAGTCATAGCCCCGGTAATCAAGCTTGGTCAAGCCGGTTAAGAGGAAGGAACGGAAATCGGTGTTTCCGATGCCGCCGATGATGCCACACATATCTATTGTCCTAAAGCGGCGATAAGCCAACCTAGAATTGTATCATGTTCCTCCTCGTTTGGGGATTCGATGAAAAGACGCACCATCGGCTCGGTGCCGGAGAGGCGGACGACGATGCGGCCGTCAAAACAGGCGCGGATTTCTTCTAGGGTTTGCAAAAAGGCCGGGTTTTCTAAAGCCAAACGGGCGGCTTCTTCGTTTGGGAACAAGAGGTTTTTCGAAACGAAGGGATAAGGACGGAACGCGATGAGGTTCTCGTAATCCTCAGGATGGTTTTCCCGGAGGTCGATCAGTCGCAAGGCGGCATATAGCCCATCCCCAGAAGGGGAAAAGTCGCGGAAAATCAAATGGCCCGAGGGCTCACCGCCTAAGGTGGCGCCCACCGCTTCCATCTTTTCTAAGACGCCGGCATCGCCAACCGATTCGAAATAGGTTTGCACCCCCACTTTCGATAGTTCGGTTTCTAGGGCGTAGGTCGCCACCACCGTGGAAACAACGGGTTGCTTTTGTAGCCGTCCAAACCCAAAGAGGAAGGAAGCCCCATCGAGGCAGCGCCCATCGGGAAGATAGGCCATGACGCGGTCGCCGTCGCCATCAAAGAGGAAGGTCAAATCAAATTCATGACAGCGGCCAAGGATGGCCTCGGGATGGGTGACGCCACAACCTTCGTTCACCTGGCTTCCATCCCCATCGAAGCTAAAATGAGGATGCGCGAGGTGACGAGACAAAACTTCTTTGGCCAAGGTCGCGCTGACGCCATTGGCAAAATCGAAGAGATATCGCCCTTGGAAAACTTTCCCGGCAAAAGCCGATTCCAGCGCTTCTAAATAGGGCTTAGGAGAAATGGTTTCGTTTGGATAGGAAGAACCCATCATCGCCCCCGAAAAATCCAAATGGGCTTCGATTTGACGCTGCAAATCCGCCCCGATTTTATGGCCATTGCCGGTATAGACCTTAAAGCCGTTATAGGCGGCGGGGTTATGGGAGGCGGTGACCATCACTCCGTATTGGGCATGGTGTGCGGTGAGGCAATAGGCAAATGCCGGGGTGGAAATCTCCCCAAGATCAAGCGCCACCATCCCCATCGCATGGAGTCCCGAGATCAAGGCCGAAGCAAGGGCCTTGCCACTAGGGCGGTTATCCCGGCCGATGAGAATGATTTCGGCTTGGGGTAGTAGCCCAATGGCCCGACCGAGCCGATAAGCGAAAAAAGGGGAAGACTCCCCTTCGTAAAGAAAGCGAATGCCGTCGGTGCCGAAACGTTCCAAGGTTACTCCTGAGAACTTTCTTTGGCCTGGGACATGTAAGTTTCGAAGGTTTCGAGGAAGGTATCCGGCGCCACGGGCTGGAGTTCCCCTTCGTAAGCGATGGAGACGCGTCCGGTTTCTTCGGAAACGACGACGGTGACGGCATCGCAGATTTCCGAGATGCCGATGGCGGCGCGGTGGCGGCTGCCATATTTCCCGCTTAAGGGACGGGTGGTCGGGGTGAAATAGACCGAAGCGGCCACGATTTTGTCGTTGCGGATAATGACGGCGCCATCATGGAGACGGGTACCGGGATAGAAAATGGTTTGCAAAAGTTCGGCGGAGACCGGAGCGTCGATGCGGGTCCCCGATTTCATGACCGCGGTAAGGGAATCCTTCTTTTCGAAGGTGATGAGCGCCCCCACTTTTTGCCGGGATAAGGTGAAGACGGCGGTCTCAATCTTCTTATACATCGCTTCGCGGTCGAAGAGGGCTTCGGCGTGGATCCGGCGTTTGCTTTTGGCCTTGCCGCCTTTGGCGAGCATATTGTTGCCGACGAACTCCCGATTTTCGTTCATATTCGCAATCAAGAAATAAACGATGCCACAAGCCAAAATGATGCCGGCGACGAAGGCGACGATATTTAATCCGAATAGCCAAGACAAGAGAATGACCACGCCACCGCCAAGGATGAAAATCCGCGGCACGAGACGTTTGAAGAGGAAGAAACTCACCGTTCCAAGTCCCGCTAGCAGGAAGAAGGCGAAGAGGAAGGAGAGTAAGTTTTCGATATGGTCGAGGCTCCCAATGGGGCCAGAGAGAAAATAAAGGAATGGGAAAGTCATAGATTTACTATATACCCAAGCGCGCTCTCGCGAAAGTAAAAACAAAGCAAAAGTCCGCTTTTTCTAGCGAAAACTCATTTCCCTTCCAGCGCGAGGAAACTGGCGAATTCCGGGGTGGGAGATGCGAAGACCTCCTTGGGGGTGCCAAATAGATTCACCTTGCCCTGATGGAGGAAGAGGATTTTCGAGGAGATGCGACGCGCGAATTCGATTTGGTGAGTCACCAAAACCATGGTCACCCCCTCTTTGCGCAGGCCTTCCATGACGCGTAACACTTCCGCCACCATCGCCGGATCGAGGGCGCTGGTCGGCTCATCGAAGAGCAAGATGGAAGGATCCATGCAAAGGCTGCGGGCAATGGCGACGCGTTGCTTTTGGCCGCCCGAAAGCGAGGCGGGAAAGGCATGGGCTTTTTCTTGCAAGCCCACCTTCGCCAGTTCTCGCCTGGCCACCGCTTCGGCTTCCACCGCACCGCGATGGAGCACTTTTCGCTGGGCCAAGGTGCAGTTTTTCAGCACATCCATGTTGGCGAAGAGGTTAAACGATTGGAACACCATGTTGACCTTCGAACGCAGATAATTGACGTCATAACCCTTCTCCAAGGTGTTTTTCCCTTCGAAATAGATGGCGCCCGAATCGGGAAGGGCCAGCTGGTTCAAACAACGTAGACACGTGGATTTCCCCGATCCGGAATTGCCTAAAATCGTGAGGCATTCCCCTTGTTCTAAGGTAAACGAGACGTCTTGGAGAACCATTTCCCCATCGAAGGATTTACGTAGATGCTCGACGGATAGGATACTCATGCCTGGGCCCTCCTTGCCCCATGAGTGAAGCGGAAGATGGAACGACCTTCCAATTTGATGCCGATGAGTTTCAACACCAAATTGCTCCCTAAGGTCAGCAATAGATAAATCACGGCGATGATCAAGTAGCTGGCCATGAACGCATAGGACGTGTTCGCGGCCATGTAGGCTTCGAAATAGAGTTCAGCGACGCCGATGACATTCAAGACGGAAGAGTCTTTGATATTGACGATCCATTCGTTGCCAATGGTGGGAATGGCGTTGCGAAGGGCTTGGGGCAAAACCACCAAGCGGAAGGTCTGGGCCGAGGTCAAACCCAGGGAACGGGCCCCTTCTTCTTGACCCGGGTCGACGCCTTGTAAACCAGAGAGCACCACTTCGCCCATATAGGCCGTCGTGTTGAGCGTGATGACGATAAGCCCCGCCACCATCCAGCCGTTAAAGACATCGATTCCGGGCAGGATATCGTTCCAATTCACGCCCAAGGCCATGGTGCCATATTTAAACAAAATCGCCTGAACCATCATCGGAGTTCCCCGCACCACGGCAGAATAAACCGCGCAAAAACCATGCAAAACCCCTTTGCCCGCTTTGGCATACCAAGGGTCCCCCGTCTTTGGGCGGAGTCGCTTTCCCATTGCGAGGAAGATGCCAAGGAGGAGTCCCACCCCGGTGCCCACTACCGATAGGAGCAAGGTGCCCGCGGTGCCTAAAAGGAATTCCTTCCAATAGGTGGTCAGCAAGGTGGCGATATCTTCCCCGAGGTTCACGCTTCCACCCCCGCGGAGCGTTGCACCGCCGCTTCCATGATTTCCAAGCGTTCTTCCGCGTCGATGGTGGCCAAAACGCCATTGATTTGGCTTTGTAGTTCGGTATCGTCTTTCCGCACCCCGATGGACACGCCAAGTTCGGCCCGATATTCGCCCAAAATCGCTTGGTCGATATGGAGGATGCCTAAGCCCGCATATTGGGAGACGATACTGCGCGCCACGGGTAATTCGGCTGTCATGGCGAAGGAAGATCCATTCACCACGTCTTGGGCCGCCAAAGCGAAGGTCGCCACTGGGGTCACGTGCTTCGCCCCATAATCCGAAGCGAAGACATCGATGACCTCATCGGTCACGGTTGAGACTTGGCTCACCACGTTTTGCCCATTCACCACCATCTTGAAATCGCTCGCGGACAAGGGATCTGGATGCGCCTGGGCGACGGCTTTGGAGGTGATAAGCACCAGCTCACTACGATAATATTCGTCGGTGAAGGAAATTTGTTTCCGCCGCGCTTCGGTGTCGGTCATCCCCGCGATGATGGCGTCGATGGAACCCATCTGCAAATCGGTGATGAGGGCTTCCCAATTGGTTTGCACGATCTCCACTTTTTTGCCGGTTTGCTTGGCGATTCGCTTTGCGATTTGGATGTCATAGCCATCGGCATAGGTGCCGGGATGGTTTTGGATGGGAAGGGTGAATTCACCTGGGTTTTTCGCCACCCAGTTAAAGGGGATATAGGCACATTCGAGTCCGATGCGAATGGTGTCCTTGTTTCCTGAATTGCCGCAAGAACAAAGCGCTCCAGCGACCAAGCCCAGAAGGGCCAATTTCCTAAGCGAGTGAGAATGCATAAATAAAAACCTCCTGATTCGTTTCGCCTGATCGACTGGCTTTTTTACCAATGCGATCAGATCCAAACCGGAGGATTCTTCTTCACATCAATAGCGCCAACCCAGAATCATCCGGGAGAGCCTAGGGGGTATTTCCTCCCTAGTCCAACGCAACTCCGATTGGGGCAATTTCCAACCCGAAGAAGGTTTCGGCGCTCTTGCCTTTCACCTCATCCCTATTGCCAAATGTGAAGCGGGATTGAGGCTACTTTTCTGTAGCGCTCCTCTATTCGATCGGGGGTTATGATACGCCCCGGAACGGAAAAGTCAAAGAAAATGCACCGCCAAAACTTCGATGCCATCGTCCGTTTCCAATTTTGCGCATACGTGAGGACACGTAAGCGTGCTATAATTGCCCAAACCAAACGGGAGGAACCCTATGCGATTCCACTTGGAAAACCAAACTTTGACCCTTTATTTCGAAGGGGAGCTGAATTCTTATAACGCCGCCGGCGTGGAAAAAGAGGCATTTGAAACCGTCCACGGCAAGGAATTCAAAACCTTAGTGTTGGACTTGGAGCACCTCAGCTATATCTCCAGCGCCGGGCTCCGCATCGTGCTAAAGCTCAAGCAAAAGTATAACGACGTCTCCGCGATCAATTGCTCGCTGGAAGTCTATGACATCTTCAACATGACGGGCTTCACCAACATCATGCCCGTGAAGAAAGCCCTCAAGCGCGTCTACGTCTCCGGGGCGGAAGTCATCGGCCAAGGATTCTTTTCCACCGTCTACCGTTTGGATAAAGACACCATCATCAAAGTCTTCAACCGCGTCTCCGATCCCGAACAGGTCGAACGGGAACTTCGTTTAGCCAAAGAGGCCTTTATCCTAGGTATCCCCACCGCCATTTCCTTTGACATCGTCAAAGTCGATGACAAGCTCGGGGTGCGCTTCGAGATGCTCGACTGCATGTCGCTTCGCGACGTCGTCGTCGCCCATCCGGAAAAAGCCGAGGAATATCTCAATAAATATGTGGCGTTACTCAAGAAGATCAACACCACCGAATGCGAGAACCCCGAGATTCCCGATATCAAGGCATTCACCTTACAAAAACTCGAAACCATCAAACCCTATTTGGACCAGGCCCATTACGAAAAGGCGAAGAAGATGCTCAAAGGCATCCCCAATCGGAAAACCTTCGTCCATGGCGATTGCCATTTCAAGAACATCATGGTCCAAAACGAAGAGCTCATCCTCATCGACATGGATACCCTCTCCGTCGGCCATCCCATCTTTGAATTCGCCGCCCTCTATGCCCCCTATTGCGCCTTCGACGAAGACGATCCGGGCAATTCCCTTCGCTTCCTCAAGGTGGACCAAAAGGTCGTCAACAAACTCTATAACGAACTCGTCGACCGCACCTTCACCGACCATGGCGAAGACGTCAAAAATAAAATCCGCATCGTCAGCTATATCCACATGGTCTGGTGGAACCGCCTCAACGAACCCCAAAACAACGTCCGTATGGAAGGGTGCCGGGGCCGTCTCTACGAATTGCTCGATCGTTACGACGATTTGATCATCCCTTATGAGTGAGGAAATCAATCCCTACCGAGCGGAATACGATGCCAACGAAGCCAATACCAATCGGCAAATGGTCATCGCAGACGCGTTCTCGGGTGGGATTTTAGCCATTGTCTGGATCCCCTACCTCACCCATGTCTTCCTCGTGCTCCGGAAACGATTTTAATCGTCTTTGACTTCTTTTCCGGTCCGCGGATCGATCAAACGCATGTTTTGATGCGCCTTGCGATAGGCGATGTCTAACGCCGTGGCTTTGTGGGGGCAGCACACGATCTGCCCGTTGACGACCTTGGTGACCCAAATGATATCGTCGCCTTCTTCCGGGAAGGGTTCTTTCTTTGTTTTCTTATCCATGATTAGGCCTTGTATTCTCAATTCGTACCATTCAGACCCGAGAATACAATCTCCTTTCTTGGGAAGTCTGATGGGCGGGTTTGCCTCGATCGAGGGTTTCCGCTATAATGTGGGCCGCTGTGGGATGCGTGCCCATATACTTACGG
>JAFTDF010000035.1 GCA_017454295.1 Bacilli bacterium | reverse complement strand
CTCGCGAAGCCTATGAGGCTTTAAGCGAAGCGCAAAAAGAGAGAATCTCGCCGGAGGCCTATCAAAAGCTCGTCGCCGCCGAGAATAACCTCGCCGCCGCGGAAGTAAGAGACCTGATCGATTCGATCGGCGAAGTCAATGGAGACGATCAAAGCAAGGCCAAGATCGAGGCCGCAAGGGCCGCATACGATGCTCTCACCGCGGAACAAAAGGCCCTTGTCGGCGAGGATAAGCTCAATAAACTCACCTCCGCCGAAGCCGCCTATCAGGAAGCCATCAGCGGCGTCCCCGGCGGCATGGTCGCGGGAATCGTCATCCTCTCCGTGCTGACCCTCGGGGCCCTTGGATTCCTCGTCTATCTGATCCTGAAGCTGCGCGAAGGCGGAAAAGGAAACGGCGGGCAGGCCGTGGCCAAGTGCTCCGCCCTGTTCGTCCCCTTCCTCGTGGCATTGTCCGCCGCCTCGAACGGCGCGATCGCCGCGATGATCGCTTTGGCCGTCGCCTTGGCGCTTATTCTGGCCGCCGACGTCGTCCTCTTCCTGAAAGTCCGGAAGGGCAGGAGGGCGGTCGAGCCCGTCGCGAAGCCCGCTTTCGAAGAGAAGGCCGGGCAGGAGACAGAGGCCGAGGAGGCCCGCAAAGCAGCGGAGGAGAAGGCACGCGAAGAGGCGGAGGCCCAGAAAGCCGCGGAAGAAGCAAGGAAGGCCGAGGAGGCCCGCAAAGCCGCCGAAGAGCAAAAACGCCTCAGCCTCCGGCAGGCCATGGCCCTCGCCCGCGAGAACAAAGGGCACGGATCGGCCCTGGGCAAGGAATTCTGCGCCTGCTACCTCGAAAAGAGGCATGAAGGCAGCGTCGAAATCAACCGCCGTGAGAATCGGACCTCGACCGGGCTCCCGCTGGCGGACACCCACTTCGCCGTCGACGGTGCAAAGAGGAAGTGCTTCGTCTACGTCTACGAGACCGAAGGCTCCCCAATGCTCCTCATCAACGCGGACGAAAGGCTCGCCGAGGAGCTCATGGAACGCCACCAAAACGTCCATCCAAGCGCATTCCCGAAGTCCAAGGACGCTTGGTACAGTCTGCCCTTGGACGACACCTATTCCGAGGAGGAGGTCAGCCGCATCCTCGACAAATGCCTCGCCCATGCGCTGGGCAAAGACGATGCGCTCTCTCTGTCGGAGAGCCTCGCCCTCGCCAAATCCTCCAAGGGAAGGCACACCTTCGACAAGAAGGCCATCTGCGAATACCTCTCCAAATATGGGGATGGAGTCGAGCTCAACACCAGAGGCAACGCTACGGTCACCGGTCTACCTTTGGCGGACACCCATTACGTCGTGAGGGAGGACGGGAAGAAGCGGTGCTTCGCCTACGTCTACCAGACCGGCGGGGCGATGATGCTTCTCATCAAGGCCAACGCCGATTACGTGGAGGCGCTCCGCTCGGAGCACCCCGCGGTCCGCGACAGCGCCTTCCCCAAATCCAAGGAGCCTTGGGCGAGCGTCGTCCTCGACGACACCTACAGCGACGACGACGTCAAGAAACTCCTAGACGACCTCGTTGAGATCAACAGATAAGACAATAATAGGGCCGGTTCGCCGGCCCTATTTGATTATTCAAACGCCCTATGCAAAAAGGGGCCTGGACATGCCCAGACCCCAGATTTCCCCCAGGCTATGAAGGAGAATCTCTTAAAAAACACGAAAAAGGGCTTAAAAGTAAACAAAAAACGACCTTTGGGGATACCATTGGTCGCGTTGTTTTAGTATGCCCTCGGGCGATAGATCCAATGCATCGTGCACATATAAAGTGATAGATCCAACGCAAATGTTTCATTTGAATTTTTGCGTTTTTGTTAAAATTCAAACGAAAATTACAAAAGCATTAAATCGACCTTATTCATTAAAAAGTCGATAACATTAATATGAGTGATGCCGTTTCTAGAGGTGTCTTTTTTATCTAAGGAGATGACGAATTTTGGCGAATTGTCTCTAATTTTGTCGAAAGCGCCATATTCCCGATTTAATGTGGATTCGCTTTCCATGTAATACGAACAATTTGGTTGCTCCCACCTTTTGTCATCGCTAGAAAGAGCTTCTTATTTCATTTACTAAAAATGGGGCTGATAGCTCTGCGATATACTTTCATGTTAAATGCCAATCACTTCTTTTATATAATCTAGAGTCTGTTCTTCTTTTTTAACATAGAAAATTAATAATGCATAAGATGCTTCGCTAAAACCTATCTTATCTTTTCTTTTTTCTAGAATTTGCATTTTTTCTAATTTCTCATAATCTTTTAAAAACTCTTTTTCTTCTATATCAAAATCTTTTAATTTCTTCAAAAAAGTTTCATACGATTCATCGTATGTATTAACAAGAGCGAATAGATATGATTTTGTATTTCTTGGTAAAGATTCGGTAATTGATATTATTGGCATATCTTTATAGTAAGCACATTTATGCTGCAGCAAAGACATCGTTAGAGTATTACAATATGTGATAAGCATCTCATAGAAAAGAAAACATTCAAAAAATCCATTCGGACGATAATAATTAATCAAACGTTTTATTGTTTGAAATTGATATTTTTTAAAATACAATTCCTTGCCTATTAAGGCGTATAAATAAGGAAATTCATCAAATAGCGATTTGAATCCTTTATCTTTTTTAGCAAGATTATCTAAATATAAAATAGCAAACCTTAAGCCGACACTAGAATTCTCTGGGCAATTTTTAACAAAGTCTCTTAATTCATTTATTTTATTTTGCCCAATATAATAAGCCACTAGATGGAATCTTTCTCCTAAATTATCACCCTGATTCAATTCCATCATTTCCTTAATTATTTGATAAGCCTCTTCGACTTTTTTATTTCTTTCATATCTTTCTAATAAGTCCATCAAAATAAACATATATGGTCTAGTGTCGTGGTCATAATATAGGTCTTCGATATCATTAAAATTATCTTTGATAATTTGCCAAGCATCTTCTTTTAATTTTAAAAGTGCGTCAAGTTGTTGCTTTTCTGGAAGCAAATCCACTAAACGATGCATAGAATCAATATCAGTTGGATTTATCTCAAGAATTTCATTTAGAAAACGCCTTTTTTCACTTTTGGTTGTGGCTGAATCATATTTATCATAAAGATTTTCTAATTTTTCTAGTCTTGCATCATTAAACATATCAAATGCCTCTTTATTTAATTCTATAAATTTCAGTGGTACTGAACCACAAAAATACTTATAGGAATAAAATCCCTAACCATTAGCGGATTCGTAGTTGCATTGCTGGTTACGCAGCGCGAAATTTTAAAAGGTATTTTTGATGAGTTTTTACATGAAAAAATATGCCTCAAATTTTTATCGTCATTACGTTTTATCCATTAAGGATAAAAAAGACATCCCGATACCATCAGAATGTCGCATTTAGTTCTTTGACTTGAAACTATGTTTTTAATGCAAATTGAAACTGCCATTTTTTATTGAAGCTTCGACTTTTCGTTGAAACTAGCAGTTTTTGCGATTTTAAGTCGTGTTCCTACTAAATCGATTTGGATTGCCTGCTACTTTTTTATGTGTTTTCAGTGATAAAGTTTTCGTTCTCCGTTCAACTTCTTCTTGTATAAGATTTCCTCCTTTCCGTTGCAATAAAAATGGAGAAGATATTCGCTTCTCCAAAATCTTCAGTTCGGCAAATTGGAATTTGTATTACTCAATATTGTTTAACTTATCATAAAGGTCATTGAACGATTTGCCTTTATTGCATCTTCCGTATGAGAACTCCTTATTTTCCCCAAATTCCAGCAAAAAGCATTTTGCCAGCTCTTCAACTGTCTGTTCAAGAGCAGTGAAGAACTGTTGATAGGCAAAACCACTTGCTGCCGACCCATCCTCAAAACAGTTCATTATGAGTGATTCTGTTACCTGATCCAATGGATACATTTTGATATGCATAAGTTCATGAACAATTACCTCTTCAAGATTCTCCTGAGTCGGATTTGCAATATTCAAAAGCAGGATCGCCTTTCTGTCATCACAATCGATCTTGAAATCACCTGTCTTGGGCCATGCGGGATCCTCAACAAATTCTAGTTTGATATCCCAAGCAGGTGTGATCCGCAGTTTCCGGATATATTTAGCAAATATTGCAGTAATAGCTTCTTTATCCATATCTATTCACTCTTGTTAAGTTACAATTTATCTATTTTTATTATACCAAAGTAGCGTTACCGTTCTTCTATTTTTGCCCCAGCATATTTGTTACTAACGAGCATGCCTAAAAGTCCGTTTTGTATAATCTGGACTGCTTAGTACCTATTTGAACTGCTTTGTAGCATAGACATTTTTGATTTTTGACAAGATTTAGATCTCTAAGCATAACTAATATCTCAAAATACGCCTTTATTCTTTATTAAATAAAGAAAAAGGACTGACACTCTCGTATCAATCCTGACGTTTCTAGATGGGGCGCAATACGGGAGTCGAACCCGTTCATGTTCGGTTCACAGCCGAATGTGTTCACCGTTTCACCAATTGCGCCACGGCTACATAAATATATAGATTATGCTTAGCATAGGCAAGGAGAATTTTTACGAAAAAACGGACCGAGGATGGTCCGTTTTGCTTTCGAATTGGTGGGCCTTATTAGGATTGAACTAACGACCTCACGCTTATCAAGCGTGCGCTCTAACCAGCTGAGCTAAAGGCCCAATTTGCGCTTAGCGCCCATATAATATAGGGCAATTATGAGCCGCCTTCAAGGAGAAGTTTCGCGTTTTTTCGCTTTTGCAAAAGAAAAAGGCCTAAGGCCTCGCTTCGGGAAAGGGAAAGACTTAGCCTCTTCTGGCCCCTTCGGCGCCGATCACCAAGGCATGGGATTCGCCATTCTCGGTGACGGTGACGGTTTCCGATTTCGAATACAAGGCGAACGTGGTGCCCACACCCGCGACCAAAAGGGCGGCGAGCAAGAACAAAATCAGGGCAACGGCTTTGCCTTTTTTCGAAGAGGTGGTGGTTTGAACCTGTTCCATCAAGGTAAGTTTAGTCTTGCTGGGAACAAAAATCCATAACGAGATGTAAGGGCTTACATTCTAAGAAGCAAAACAAAGCCCCTCCTAAGAGGGGCTCGTTAGAAGAATTGGGCTTAGGCCGCTTTGCCGACGGAACCGAAGAGTTCCATCTTTTCTTTGACCTTGGCACGAATGGCTTCGAAGCCGGGCTTGAGGAGCTTACGGGGATCGTAGCCTTTTTCTTTGTTGTCCGCGGTGGGATCGGCTTTGCCGGCCGCGCAGTATTTGATGGTGGCTTCGGCGAAGACGAGTTGGCAATCGGTGTTGACGTTGATTTTCGACATACCGCCTTGGATGGCCGCTTTGATCTGATCATCGGGGATGCCAGTGCCGCCATGAAGGACGAGGGGGATGCCGCCGGTGGCTTTTTGGATGGCCTGGAGGGCATCGATCTTGAGTCCGGTCCAATCTTTGGGATAGATACCGTGGATGTTGCCGATGCCCGCGGCGAGGAAGTCGACGCCTAAGGCAACGATCTTCTTGCATTCTTCGGGATCGGCGACTTCACCGTCGGCGGTGATACCGTCTTCGGTGCCACCGATGGCCCCGACTTCGGCTTCGATGGAGAGGCCTTTGTCATGGGCGAGTTGGACGAGTTCTTTGGTTTTGGCGATATTTTCTTCGAACGGAAGGGCGGAACCATCGAACATAACGGAGGTGAATCCGGCTTCGATGCAGCTCTTGACGCCATTATAGCTACCATGGTCGAGATGGAGGGCGACGGGGACGGTGATGCCGAGGCCTTCATCGAGGGCTTTGACCATCGCGGCGACGACTTTGAACCCGCCCATGTATTTGGCGGCGCCTTCGGAAACGCCGAGGATGACGGGGGATTTCTGGGCTTCGGCTTCGAGTAAGATGGCCTTGGTCCATTCGAGGTTATTGATGTTGAAATGACCGACGGCGTAATGGCCTTCGTGGGCTTCCTTCAACATCCTAGTTGCATTAACAAGCATGTTTGATGACTCCTTCTATTTGCTAAAGCTGTAACAATTATGAGACCTTGTAAGACAAATTTCCATTAATTTGATGCGTGCCTATACGTGCCTATTTGATTTGCTCGCAGACAATATCCACGTTGTTTTTGCAGAAAGCGATTCCGTAAGCGTAAAGAGGGGATGCACCTCGAATTCTCAATTCTTCAAGATAATCGTTTTCCTTGATTTGCCTTAAGGCGGTGGATGCGCCCTCGTGCAGTCTGGTTGCGGATTGACGGCTGCCGTAATACTTCACTTCTATGACTGCGCCGAATTGGTTTTTTACCAAAGGAGAGATCATCAAGTCGCAGCGGCCTTTTCCGGCGATGACTTCGAATTTCACAATAGATTCATCAAATAGCATACCGGCAATGGTCCCAATCATGATTTGGTAGTTTTTCTCATCGTTAAAGTCGTAATACGACATTGCAGAAAGGATGAAATCGTGAAGGAGCTGAGCCAGTCGCTCACTGTCACCGCCTAAAAACGCGTTTCGGATGTCATATGCCTTTCCTAAACCGACACGATCTCGGTAATGGACCAGATAGAGGCGCCGGAACATAGACAAGGTTTCTTTATTTGGGATGGAAATGGAAAAATCGTTAAAACCGATTTGGCAAATCGTCAGATAACCAGCCATGGTCAAATAGAGCAAGGTGTTTTCGATCGTTTTCGAGACATCCTCATAAGAAATCGTAAAATCGAACTTGCCAATGATTGGCTTCCCTTCAATGAGATGGTCAATTAAAGGTTTGCTGCCATTCACCGCGAAATCCAGTAGTGAATCAAACGCGCTTTGCCTAGCGGAATCGATCCAATAGCCGGTGATAATTCCGCTATTGAGATAATTAACGATCGACCAAGGATTGAAATAATAGCCACGGTAGAAACGGTATCCTCCGTAATACTCTTTCAATGCCTTCAATGATTCGTTTGGGAAACCATATTTATGGAGCAAGGAAAGAACCTCGGCTTCATTGAATCCGAAATAATTCTCATCGAGGATTTCGGCTAATCCGTTGTCGATGGGTATGTTGTTCAGCCCTGACCCTAACGATCCTTTCGCAAGCGAAAATACGCCGGTCAATATCCCCATGCCCAGATTATCGTTATCCTTTAGCAACGCAGTGAGCATGGCTTTGAAAAATACGATTCCGGGGTCGGCGGGTCCGCGTTTTTCTAATATGGAATCATATTCATCGATTAAAACAATGGGCTTTTTCCCTTTTGCGCGGGCCAGGTAGCGGGTTAACTCCTTCAAGGCGCGATGAGAGGCAATATCATCGGCGCCGAGGGATATGATGCTTTCATAATCTTTCCGTTCTTGTTCCGTAAGCGTGGGGAAAACGCAGGGTTTAAAGCTTTCGTATACGTTTGCTATGAGACGTTTCAGATAAGTTTTGACATCAAAATCACCTGTGTCTACGACATCGTTGAATGAGAGGCGGATGACGGGAAAACTTGAGATGGCATCCATACTATTGGTACTTGCAATATAAAGCCCTTGGAAATATTGTTCCGCATGTTCGATGCTGTCGGAAAAAAACGTTTCTATCATAGATATGGCCAGCGATTTCCCAAATCTTCGCGGGCGATTAATGATTAACGATGACCCAGACTGAGACCTTTGGACGAGAGGAACGAGCATTTTGGTTTTGTCTACATAGTAGTCACTTTGTGAAACCACTCGGAAATTGGACGTCCCAATATCGATTTTTTCTCTCATAAAGAATCCTCCGATTCACGTTTGCTACGCTTTGCTACAATTTTAGTGTTTCTGCTACAAAACATCAATCCTTACTACATACATGGATTTTTTACTACATGAAACTACAATAAAGTGCCATTCATTGCACAAACACGATTGAAATACCGTTTAAAACACATCAAATAATCTCGTCGAGCAAGGCGCTGACGAGGGGGTGGGTAAGGGAAGAGAGACGTTCGTGAATAGAAGATCCAGCAGGGGCGGCCCGTCCTTCTAAGATGTTAGGAGAGACGTTAGAAGCATAGCTTAAAGCACCATTGAACCCGGCTTCGGGATGGGATCCGCGTTCGGCGGTGAAATAAGAGAAAGCGATGACGTCATTTTCGATCTTCTCGTTATAGAAGACCCCCATCTGGTCGATGGAAGAAATCTTCTCTCCCGCGTTGGGGATAATTGATAAGATGGTGGGGAAGGCACCGGTGCCATAACCCAAAGGGTTCTCTTCCGTTTGGGATAAGCCATAGGCGTCTTTTTTCGCTTGGTAGGATTCGGGATCCATCTTCCACGCATCCGCGTCGAAGGCGTATAAGGGCTGGCTCGCGGTTTCTCGTTTGGAGAAATAGTCCTTGAGGTCAACCCGCGATAAATAGGAACAATCCGGGCAGGAAGCACGGAAATAATAAAGGGCGGGACGGGAGACCTTCTCCCCATTCGGAGCGGTTCCTTCGTAGAGGCCATCAAGCTGGGCTTGGTTCACGGTAAAGACCTTGGGGGTGGCGACATGGCGCACCATCCAATCGTTAAAGACTTTCGGATCTTTACCCCAAGCTTCGTTTTCGGCGTTATTGATGGAGGCGGCGAGTTTGCCATCTTGGAAGAGGGTCAAGGTATCGTGGTTGGCGTAACGGGGGATCCCATAACGCTCCGTCTCTTTTTCAAAGACGGATAAATCCATCGTATAGATCAACAGGTGTTTGGCTTTGACATAGGGGGCCAAACAATCGTCATGGAGGGTATGCCAACACTCGCAGAGGTCATCGCTCCCTTTTAATAGGAATAGGAAATTCCCCTTTTCGGCGATGAGGGAAGCGAGTTCGGGATAGCTGATTTTCTTTAATTGGCTGTTTGGATCGACCTCGTCTTCTTTCTGGGTGCCGATCATGGTGCCGAGGTCTAATAAAACCGGCTGGAAAGTGGGCGAATTGCCCCCGCAGGAAGCAAGCGTGGAAAGCAGGCAAACGACCCCCAAAAACAAGCGCGGTTTTTTCATGGGTAAAATTGTAGGCGGAAACCAAAGAAAAAACCATAGGGGCAAACCCACTTTTCCCGAACTTTTTTTCTCCCCGTTTTCTTTCGATAAGGCCGAAGAAAAGCCAACATTTTGCCCCCCGGGGTTTTTGGGGCGAAAAAAACTCGAAAAAAAGTTATTGATTTTTGGGCATTTTGACCCCATTATTTGCCCCGTGAATTTCGAACTCCTCTGTAGGCGAAGTTCCATCTGTATTTCATCTTTCTTTTCTAGGAGGGATTATTTATGGAAGAAAAGAAAACCATCATCCGTCTATCCCACGTCTGCAAGTCGTTTGAAGACGGGGTCACCGTCGTCGACGATTTCAACCTCGACGTCAAGGAAGGGGAGTTCATTACGATCCTTGGTCCTTCGGGTTGCGGCAAGACCACGACCCTGCGCATGATCGCCGGTTTTGAACTACCGACTTCGGGCGAAATCACCTTAAACGGGGAAGACATCTCCATGCTTCCGCCTTATAAGCGCCCCGTCAACACGGTGTTCCAGCATTATGCCTTATTCCCCCATCTCGACGTCTACGATAACGTCGCCTTCGGCTTGAAGCTGAAGAAGATCCCCGTGGAAGTCACCAACCGCAAAGGGGAGAAGGTCATCAAATATAAGCATTTAGACGCCAAAACCATCGACGCTAAAGTCAGCCGCGCTTTGCAAATCGTCGACCTCGACGAAATGGAAGACCGCGACGTCTCCACTCTCTCCGGCGGTCAGCAACAACGCGTTGCCATCGCCCGCGCCATCGTCAATGAGCCCAAGGTCCTCCTTTTGGATGAACCTTTGTCCGCCCTTGACCATAAGATGCGCAAGGATATGCAACTTGAATTAAAGGATATGCATAAGAAACTCGGCATCACCTTCTTCTACGTCACCCACGATCAGGAAGAAGCGCTTACCATGTCCGACCGCATCATCGTCATGAAGCGGGGCCTCATCCAGCAAGTGGGCACCCCCGAGGATATCTACAACGAACCGGTCAACGCCTTCGTCGCGGACTTCATCGGCGAATCCAATATCTATAACGGCACCATGGTGGGCAAGCTCAAAGTCCGCTTCATCAACGCCGTTTGGGATGCCATCGATGATTTCCCCCTCAACGAGAAGGTCGATATCGTCGTCCGTCCCGAAGACGTCATCATCGGCGCGCCTGGGAAAGGCAATGTCGATGGCGAGATTTCCTCGAAAATCTTCAAGGGCGTGCATTACGAATACATCGTCCACGTCGGCAAGAACGAAGTCCTTTGCCGCGATACCAAAGACCATCAAGTCGGCTCCAAGGTGTCCCTCTCCGTGGAGAAAGAAAACATCCAGATCATGCACAAGGAACTCACCGAAAACGAATACGTGGATGCTTGGATCAACAACGCCAACCAAGTCGTCATCGGCGAAGATCCCTTCCCCGTCGACGTGACCAAGCTCGTGCCGGGTTCTTCTTTGGACGAACAAGGCTATGTCATCGACGCCAAGGCCAATAAGAAATATGACTTCAAAGACGCCGACGTCGTCGCCACCATCGGTTTGGACAAGATCGTCCTCTCCGACGACCTCGATTCGGGCGAAACCAAAGGCACCATCATCAACTCCGTTTGGATCGGCGACCATTACCAATACATCATCCGCACCGACGATGACGAAGACTTCGTCGTCAACTCCCAATACTCCTGGAACGAAAACGACCTCGTTGCCATCCACGTCGAACCTACGGATATCGCCATCCGCTTGAAGAAGGATTTAGAGAACTATGAAGTCGCCTAAGTCGCGGAAGTCCCAGCACTTCTTCGGGAATCTGAAGCGGATCGTCTCCTTCAAACGGAAATACCTCTCCATTCCCTATTTCATCTTCTTACTCCTCTTCGTCTTGGTGCCGATCCTCATCATCTTGGTCTACGCCTTCACCGGGACCGATGATGCCGGCAACCTCTATTTCAGCTTCGATTCCTTCGTCAATTTCTTCTCCTCCCCGACGAAGGTGAATGTCTTGGTCGTGTCTTTGTTCATTGGGGTGCTCAACACCATCATCTGCTTGCTCATCGGATATCCCATCGCCTATTTGCTCGCGGATAAGAAGGTGAACAAGAACTACGTCATGGTCATCCTCTTCATCATGCCGATGTGGATCAACTTCGTCCTCCGTACCGGCGCGACCCGTGACTTGCTCAATATGTGGGGCTTAAAAGGTGGGGAATATCCTTATCTCTCCACGATGATCGGTATGGTCTATAACTACCTGCCCTTCACCATCTTGCCCCTCTACACGACGATGATCAAACTCGACAAGGCCCAAATCGAGGCCAGCCGCGATCTTGGCTGCAACCCCGTGCAGACCTTCACCAAGGCCATCCTCCCCCAATCCGTGCCGGGCATCATCTCGGCCGCGGAGATGGTCTTCATGCCGACGATGTCTTCCTACGTCATCTCGGATACCCTTTCCGAAGGGAAATTGACCCTTTTCGGCAATAGCATCGCCAATAGCTTCTACAACTCGCTTTGGAACGATGGCTCGTTCATGGCCTTCATCATGCTCGTCCTGATCTTCGTGACGATGGCCTTAACCTCCCGCTTTGGGAAAGAGAAGGAAGAAAGGAAGGTGGGTTTATGGTAACGACTGCCGCCGCGCGCCGTATTAAGCGCCGGGCCGTGGCCTACAAGACCTTCGGCCAATGTGCGATTTGGCTGGTGCTCCTATTAATGTACCTGCCGATCCTCGTCCTCATCGCCTTCTCCTTCACCGAAGCCACCAATATCGGTACTTGGACGGGCTTCTCGTGGAATCTTTATTCTCGCCTCTTCCAGTCCCAGGAAATCCTCGTCGCTTTGGGCAATACCTTGCTCATCGCCGTGATCTCCGCCACCTTGTCCACCATCCTTGGCACGTGTGGCGCCATCGGGGCCTTCTATTCCAAGAAGCGGGCCCGTTCCGTGATTGAAAAAGTCACGCAAATCCCGGTCGTAAACGCCGAAATCGTCATCGCTTTGTCCTTGACGGTCATGTTCGTCTTCTTGCAAACCTACCTCTTCGGTGGGGCCAATGTCTTTAGCTTCTGGACCCTTTTGGTGGGCCACATCATCTTGCAGGTGCCCTTTGTTTACCTTTCGGTCAAACCCAAGCTCCAGCAGATGGATCCCGCCCTTTATGAAGCCGCCTTGGATTTGGGTTGCACCCCCAACCAAGCCCTCTTCAAAACCACGATCCCCGAAATCATGCCGGGCATCGCCTCCGGGTTCTTACTTTCCATCACCCTGTCTTTGGACGACTTCATCGTCACCGCCTTCACCCGTGGCGCGGGCTTATTAAGCGGGGAAAAGAACATCGAGACCCTTTCCACCTTGGTCCAAGCCAAGATCAAGAAGGGACCGATTCCGCCCGAAATGCGGGCCCTTACCACCATCATTTTCTTGGTGGTCCTTGTGGGGGCGATCTTGGTGACCGTCTACCGCAACGTCAAAGCCAAACAAGGCAAGAAACGCGTTGGGAGGTACTAAGCAATGAAAAACAAGTTCATCTTTGGTTTATCGCTGACCCTCGCTAGCCTTAGCCTTGCCGGGTGCGGCGCTTCGGAAGAAGCCCTGGTCATCAAAGCCCTCAACTGCGAGGACTATATCGGCGAGGACGCCTTCGAATTCACCTATGAGAATGCCCAGGGCGAGGAAGTCACCGTGAGCTATGACGATGTCTTAACTGGTTTTGAGCAATATGAATCCGAAAAGCTCGGCAAGCCCGTCAAAGTCATCTATGACACCTACGACACCAACGAGACGATGCTCTCTTCATTGAAGACGGGCAAGTCCACCTACGATCTCATCTGCGCCTCCGACTACGCCATCCAAAAGATGATGATGATGGGGATGCTCCAGAAAATCGATCGAGAAGCGGTGCCCAATTACAACGATTACTGCGCCCGTTATCACCTCTCCATGATGGAAGAGATCACCGCCATGGTGCCGCAAGCCGATGGCAGCGAGAAAGAAGAAATCATGGCCGATTATTCGGTGGGCTATATGTGGGGGACGTTAGGGGTCCTCTATAACCCCGCCAAGATCGCCGCGGATAAGAATCTCGATGAAGACGAAATCAAGTTCGACATGGTGAGTTGGGAATCCCTTTGGAATCCGAAATACAAATCCGAGATGTCGGTCAAAGATTCGATGCGTGACACCTATTCCGTGGGGATCATGCGTCAATATCACGATGAAATCGTCGCCAACATGGAGAAGTCGGGTTGCTTCGATATGGAGTCGCCATCCTACGATTTGCTGGAAGGCGCCTATGAGAAGGCCGCAAGCGAATATGCGCCCACGCTCAACGAAATCTTCAATCGTTGCGATGAAAAAACCGCCCAAGCCGTCAAAGCCGACTTATTGGCCTTGAAGGAGAACGTCTTCGGCTTCGAAGTCGACTCCGGCAAAGACGATATGGTCAAAGGCCTCGTCGGCATGAACCTCGCCTGGAGCGGCGACGCCGTCTATTCCATGGACCGGGGCGATAATGAATCCAACCAAACCATCTATTACTCCATCCCCAAAACCGGAGGCAACATCTGGTTTGACTCTTGGGCCATCCCCAAAACCAGCGACGCCGAACATAAAGCGGCCGCGCAGGACTTCCTCAACTTCCTTTCCGATCCCCAAGTGGCCGCGGCTAACATGGAGACCATCGGTTACACCTCCTTCATCGCCGGGGACACGGTCCACGGTTTGATCCGGGAATGGTTTGATCCCCGTTCCTATGCGATGTGGGTCTATCACGAAGCCGATTGGTGGGAAGATAACACCTTCGTTTACGAAGAATATGCCGAGGAAGAAAAACTCGATGAGAAGCTCTTCACCGTCGCCGAAGAGGGCGATCCCGCGAATAAAGCGGATCGGATCTATGATCCCACCTTCTCCTATGACGAGGAGACCGGTTACCGTTATCAAGACGGCAAAACCTATTACCGCGAACTCGCCGATGGCTCTTATGAAGCGATCGCGGATGATTATGGTTATTTCGATATGACGGGCTCGACCTTCGACCAAGCCGTGGTCGATGGAGAAGCCATGTCCTGGGAAGAGTATCAGAACCTTTATAACGAGACCGTGCGTGCGGAATTGCTCGAAGAATTCGAAGATGGCTCCGCCGAATACGAAGCCGCCTATGAGGAAAATTCCATCGGTTGGCTCGTCTCCGACCTCACCTATATGTTCGAAGACACCATCACCGCCCCGGAAACCCTAGGCGATACCCCCGACACCAACCCTTATCTCTTCTATACCGACGAATTCGAGGAAATCGAAAACGAAGCGGGAGAGACCATCTTGGCGGGTCGTCAGTTCTATGCCCAATACCCGACGCAGAACCTCATTCCGAAGCTCGCCGTCATGAAGGATTATGGGGCGAATAATAAGTACGTGCTGGCGATGTGGACCGATGTGAAGTCCAATAACCTGCCCTTGGCGGGCGTCATCATCTTCGCCATCATCTTAGGGGCCGCCGCCGCGGGGATTATCTCCTCCTTGCTGGTGAAACGGCATTACCACCAATACAAAATCAAGAGACGGAAAGAAGCCGCGAAGCGATAATTGCTTCTTCCCACGCCTTGCGAATGGGGATATAATCCCCTCGCTGCATCCGTAGCCAAGTGGTAAGGCAAGTGACTGCAACTCACTCACCCCCGGTTCAAATCCGAGCGGATGCTCCATTAGAAAAAGACGGGATCGTAAAAACGGTCCCGTTTTCCTTTTCTGGAATGACATCGGTTTTTTCTATCCCTGTGAGAAAAAAGAAGGTACTGTGTATTATTAGAGGAAACTAATGACTATCTTGTCATTTTCTTACGCGCCCATTATAGTTTGGATGGGGTGGTCTCAAAATGAAGGAGACCTTAACTATGGGCGAACGTGATATTAGGCTGGCCATAGTGAATGAATTCGTCGCCCAATTCAACGAAATCGGGCCACGTGTCACTTTGGATTCGGTTTGCAAACCCATCCACATTTCCAAAAAGACAATCTACAAGTATTTCCCGTCGAAGACGGGGATTTATGACTACATCCTCAACGAAGCGGCGCAGAACGTCATCGACGAGCAGCATCGCGTCTTTGAGGACCCTAATCTCTCCACGAAGGAAAAACTGATTCAGATTTTGACCATCCGCACCGAATGGGAAACGAAGATCGACATCTCCAAGATTTTCCAATTCGAAGCCTCCGATCCCGAGTTCTACGCCAAGTTCCTTGCCGCCTATGAATCCAACTGGCAATATTTCTTGGCTTTGGTGGAGCAAGGCAAAAACGAAGGCGTCGTGCGTCGGGATGTGAATGGGGAATTGATGGTTTCCTTGCTCTCTTCGGCGATGGTGAGCCTTTATCGCGGCGATACCTTGCAACGGCTTGGCATCAGCTATGGCGATTCGATCGATCAAATCGCCAAATCCGTTCTCTTCGGGATCTTAGAGGACTGATTATTCCGAATATTCTTCGAGAATCCGCGGGAATTCCTCCAGCGGATTTTTTGCATCCAGATCAAAGCCAAACGGTTTGAATTCGCCCGACATCAATTCTTCATAGAGTTCGCCCACGGGGCCTTCAAAAGCAACTTCTGGGTCTTCTTTGGAAGAGGCGTAGACGAAGATGGGCATGAGTTTTAAATGGGGATAGGAGCAATATTCGAATTGTTCTTTTAACCAAGGGGCCGCTTGAAACAGGCCTTCTAAGGTGGTGTCGTTACTTAAGATAATCGCGGTAAGGGCATCGGGATCGACCGTTTGGGGATGGATGGCGATTTTCACCATGGTTTCCGCCGCTAAGACGAAAGCGTTCGCCCGTTGCGCATCGGCTTTGTCGAAATAAAGTTGCATGGGTTCCATGCTATAAGCATAGAGGGGAAGAGAAAGCAGGGCAAACAAAGTTTTCAATAAAATGTTAAATCTTCTTAACTTCTTCTTGCTTTTGGTTTCTACTTAGGTATCATTATGGCTGGAAATTTAAGTAGGATTAACTTATGTCATTATCACTTGCTCCGAAACAGACTCCCTTACGGATCGTCCGCGTTCAAACGGATGAACGGATTGCCAAACATTTGGCTTCTTTAGGCATCGTCGAAGGGGAGTCGGTGGAAATTGTCCAAGTCCGTGCCGGCAGCACGGTATTGAAAGTAAAACGTGGCCGCTTGGCTTTGGATGCCGCGGTGTCGAAGGGCATCGAAGTGGTTGCCTAAACATAGAGGTGGAAAAGAAATGGTGAAAGTCGCATTGGCCGGCAACCCCAACTGTGGGAAGACGACCCTTTATAATTCCTTGACGGGGGCAACCGCCTACGTCGGTAACTGGCCCGGTGTCACGGTGGAGAAACGCTCGGGTACCTATTATTTCAAGGGAAAACATAAGAAAGAGGAAGGCATCGAGATCGTCGATTTGCCCGGGATTTACTCCCTGTCTCCCTTCACACCCGAAGAAATCGTTTCTCGGAACCATATCCTGAATGAACATCCCGACGTCGTCGTCAACGTCGTCGACGGGACGAATTTGGAACGCAATCTCTATATGACCACCCAGATCTTGGAGATGGACGTGCCCGTGGTCGTGGCCATCAATATGGCAGATGCCGTCGAGCACAGTGGTCTTCGCATCGATACCAAAGCCCTCTCGGAAGCCCTTGGCGTTCCCGTGGTCTTAGTCTCGGCCTTGCATCGGAAAGGGCTTGAGAATTTGATGCAAATCACCGCCGAAACCGCGCAAAAACCCCGCAAAGGCGTGTCATTCCTCGAAAAAGACGAGCTGATTGAAAAAGCCCGCAAAATCTACGAATCACGGGAGATTGGCTCCGCTTTATTTCATGCCGTGAAGGCCCTTGAGGGAGATGAACTCGAAGCCAAGGAAAACCATGACGCCTTCCAAGAAATCCAAAACTTGGATAAGAGGGGCAAGGATTATTCCAAAGCCATTTCTACGGAACGTTACCAATTCATCACCCCTTTATGCGAGAAAGCCATCGATGAGAGCGAGGCCCAAGCCGCCTTCTCCCGCTCGGATAAGGTGGACCGTGTCTTGACGCATCGCGTCTTCGGCCCGATCATCTTCGCCGCCATTTTGTTCCTCATCTTCCACTTTACCTTCTCCGCCGATTTGTTCTATCTCGGCGCGATGGGGGTTCCGTTCGGTGAGGGTTACCCTGGATTTATCGTCATGAATATCGGCGGGGAGGAATATCGCCCCTTCGCCGGACTCTTCTATAGCGCAGATGGCATCAATTCCATCGGCGAATTCTTCCACGTTTTAGCCGGGGATAATGAAACGGGCATCGTCGGATGTATCTGTCTCGGGTTTAAGCAGTTGCTTCTGAACTGGAATTCCCCCGAATGGGTCATCTCGATGTTCTACGATGGCATCCTTAATGGCGTTGCCGCGGTCTTGGGCTTCGTCCCCCAAATCATGATCCTCTACGCCTTCTTCTCGATCCTCGAGGATTCTGGCTATATGGCCCGCGTCGCCTTCATGTTGGATCGCTTGTTCCGCAAACTTGGCGTTTCGGGCCGGGCCTTCATTCCGATGATCATGGGATTTGGCTGCGCCGTTCCCGCGATGATCAATACACGTACCCTCTCTTCCGATAAGGAACGTACCAAGACTTTACGCGTAATTCCCTTCTTCACCTGCGGCGCCAAGGCCGAGTTCCTCGCCATCATCGCCGCTGCGGTGGCCGCCGCGATTAATTTCGATGCCGGCGTCTTCACCTTCTTGATGTATTTGCTTGGTATCGTCGTGGCCATCGTCGCCGTCGTGGTGATGTCGAAAACCACGCAGCGCGAAAAGGTGCCGCCGTTTATCATGGAGCTCCCATCCTATCATCGTCCCCAAATCCGCGCCTTGCTCATCCATATTTGGGATAAAGGCAAACATTTCATCCAAAAAGCGTTCACGATCATCTTGGTTTCGACCATTATCATCTGGTTCCTCGCCTCGTTTACCCCGCGCTGGGAATTCATCGGCGAAGGCACATCCGGATCCATCTTAGAGATGATTGGCTGCCTCATTCAGCCGATCTTCACCCCGCTTGGTTTCGGGGTGCAGGCCGGACCTTCGGGCTGGGCCTTATCGGTGGCCACCATCCAAGGCCTCGTCGCCAAGGAAAACGTCACCGCCACGATCGAAACCTTGGGCGGTGTGCTCGGGGTTGCCGATTTCGCGGGGATCGTCAAACTTACCGGTATCTCCACGGGTGCCGTCGTTGCCTTCGGGGTGTTTAACCTCTTGACCATCCCTTGCTTCGCCTCGGTTGCCACCTTAAAAGCGGAAACCTCTTCTAAGAAGAGCTTCTGGCTGACCATTGCCTTCTGGTTTGGCACCTCCTATGTCCTTGGGATCCTCACCTTCCTTACCTTGGAGTATGTGTGGACCCTGTCCATCACCTTGCCCTTAATCGCCGTGGGTGTAGTCGCCTTGATTCTCTACGACCGTCATAAAACCAAACAAGAACAGGCTGCTGCCTAGAAAGGACGTGTATGCATTGGACGGAAATCCTCGCCATCGCCCTCTTGGTCGCCTATTTGGCGGCGATGATTGGCATCTATATCTATAAAAAGGTGAAACATAAACCGATCGCCACTTGCTCTTGTGGCCATGCCATCACCGGCAAAAAACTGGTGAAGGCCTATCATAAGGCAAATGAGAAAAAATGCTGCTGCTGCGAAAAAGCAGAGTAGAACCTCCTTAAACCCGTCTTGCGCCACATTCGTTGTGGCGCTTTTCGGTAGCAAGGAGGAAAATAACCCTGCGCGCCGGTAGCTCAGCTGGATAGAGCATCAGACTTCGAATCTGAGGGTCACGAGTTCGAATCTTGTCCGGCGCGCCACCTTTGGAAACCTAGTCGCTGCTATGCAGCGTTTTTTATTCTCGAAAATCCAATTGCATACTTTTCCAAATAATATGCAATTAAAATCTAAGGGCATTTCGTTTTTCTTTTTTGGACCGTTCATTCATAATCTAAAAAGTTGTTACAAGGAGATTTCTTATGAAAGTTCTATTGATCAATGGTTCCCCCCATGTCCATGGCTGCACCGCCCGGGCTTTGGAAGAAGTTGCGAAAACCCTGGAAGAAGAAGGCATCGAAACCGAAACCATCCAAGTTGGTTCAAAAGCGGTGCGGGGTTGCATCGCCTGCGGCTATTGCCGTAGCCATAAGCAATGCGCGATCGATGACATCGTCAACGAAGTGATGCCCAAATTCGAAGCCGCCGATGGGCTGATCGTCGGTTCCCCGGTTTATTATGCCGGTCCCAATGCTACGGTAACCGCATTCCTAGACCGTCTCTTCCACGGCACTCCATGGTTAGATAAACGCATGAAAGTGGGGGCCGCGGTTGTCTCCAGCCGCCGCGCCGGGGATACGGCCACCTTCGACCGCTTGAACAAATACTTCACAATCGCCCAAATGCCCATCGCCTCTTCCATCTATTGGAATAACGTCCATGGTTTCACCGCCGAAGACGTGGAAAAGGATTTAGAGGGCCTACAAACCATGCGAGTCTTAGCCCGTAACGCCGCCTTCTTAATCAAATCCATCGCGCTTGGTAAGGAACAAATCGGCCTTCCCCAAGAAGAAAAACGGGTCTCGACCAACTTCATGGACGGAAAGTAAAAACCCCGCAACTGCGAGGTTTTTGGGAGAATAATCCGCGTTTTGCGGGTTATTTTTTCTTTTTCTTTTCTGCGGCGCGTTTGTCGGAGATGATCTTCATTTCCTTTTCGGTGATGACTTTCACCCCGTTTTCGTTGGCCCATTTGACGCAGCCTTGCAAGACGAGTTTTAAGAAGGGCCGCGGGACTTTGACGATGGTCTTGAGGGCATCGTCGGTGAATTGGACGTCGGTGTTGAGCCGCGTCGCCGCATAACGGAGGGAAGAAAGATCGATCTGGCGGTTGGGGATTCCTTCGGCGCGCGGCTTTTGGAAGGGCGAGCACCAGAAGTCTTTCGAATCGCGGTACCCCCAGTTGGTGGGTAAGGGGCAGAAGTTGGCGCGGGTCGAGCCATTGATGAGGGCATCGTAATACTTTTCCTTCAAAAGGATATGGTCGATGCGGAGGATGAAGTGGGCACCGTATTTGGAGGTGATGCCGTTGAAGTCGTGGTAGGGACCATCGTATTCGTCTTGGACTTTATCGTTAGAGGCCCCATCTAATTCATCCATCCACGTGCATTCGAACACTTGCAGGGCTTCGTCGAGGCATTTGGGGTAATTGCCTTTGGGATCGGCGGCTTTGGAAGCCCCATCCACGGGGGTCATGATGAAGTCTTTCATCTTTTCTTCGGGGGTATCGCCAGGGAAACCGTTATCGACGCATTGCTTGAAGTTCTTCTTCGAATAGGGAATGAAGTTGATCGTGCATTTCTTGTGACGAAGTAGTCCTTTGGCGGTGTTGGAGGTATTCCGACATTCTAAGATCATCGCATAGTATTGCTTACCAGCGATGTAATAAGGGAATACCAGCGAATAAGAGCCGAAGCTGGTAAGGGTTCCATCTTCGTTGAGGGTACCGATGAGACAAAGCGGCATGGGCACGTAGGATGAGGACTGGTAAAAGTTGTCTTTGATGATGATTTCTTTGAAACCTTGTTGCATAGGGGAAACTCCTTAATCGATATAAGTTTATTCTCGTTAGGGTGGCCTTTCAACGGACCTTGTTTGCGCCTTGAAGAAGGAAGGCGGGGTCACTATAATAACCCTTGCCTTTATAGGCAGATGGGACTTTAGCTCAGCTGGGAGAGCACCTGCTTTGCAAGCAGGGGGTCGTCGGTTCGAACCCGATAAGTTCCACCATATCGAACGTATCCGGATCCGCTTGTGTGGGTCCGGTTTTCTTCATCCCAAAATTATGGCAAATTATGACAGGAACAAAAAATTATGACAAATTATGACAATTATGATAAATTATGACTGGAATCAAAAATGATGACAGGAGCATTTATGGATAACCCTTTCACCCTAACCTTTGGAATTGAACCGAAATCACTAATCAACAACTTCAATACGTTCGAAGCAATCAAAAGCAGACTTATTGGGAAAAATCCTTCCACCATGGCGAATTTGATTTCCGGCGCAAGGGGCGTTGGTAAGACCGTTTTGTTAACGCGAATCGCCCGGGAATTCTCCAAACTTGATGGCTGGATCGTGGTTGAAATGAATCCAGAAATGGATATGCTCGAATATCTGGCGAGTAATTTGTATGAGCAATCCAAATCGAAGTTCCGCTTTTTGAAGAAAGAATTAAGCTTCTCATTCCACGGAATTGGGTTTTCGATTTCGGGAGAAACGCCGGTGAGCAATGTCGTGACGCTCATCGAAAAGATTTTGGATGTTCTTTCCTCCCAAGGGAAGAAAGTTTTGCTCTGCGTTGACGATGTCTACAACAATCCGAACATGCGTGCTTTTTCTCAGCAATACCAGATTTTGATTCGCAAAGGCTATCCCCTCTATTTGCTGATGACCGGGTTATACGAAAATGTGAGGACCTTGCAAAACGAGAAAGGATTGACCTTTCTATATCGCACACCCCAAATCCATGTAGGCGCCTTAGATCTCCACGACATCGCCTGCTCTTTCGAGACAATCCTTGGAGCAAGTCGAAAGGATGCGGTAGAGATGGCCAAATTAACCAAAGGTTACGCCTTCGCCTACCAAGCCCTGGGTTATATTATGTTCGAGCAAGGAAAAATCTGCCTCGACGATGCGGTGATCCGATTATTCGACGAATACCTCAAAACCTATGCGTATGAGAAGACTTACTTCGATTTGCCGAAAGCGGAACAAGAGATCCTCGACTATCTAGCGGAAGACCCTAATGCAGGCGTCGCCTTGATTATGGAACGACTCCACATCACCCGCGGCAGCATGTCCCAGTATCGTGACCGCCTCATCAAGAAAGGGATTCTCGTCAGCTCCGGTTGGGGAAAGCTCGATTTTGCCTTGCCTCGCTTCCGGGAATACTTACTCCAATTGCAAGAATTCCGGTAATGCGGCGGCCAGGGAGAAAATGAGGAATGTTTTCCTCTTTTTCTTAGACCCATATCGCGTAAAATAAGAGCAATATGCAAGTCCTCAAAAGTATTGCCGGTCTCTTCGGCATCCGAAAACATTCCAAATATGTCCGCCGCTACTTAGCGGAGGCCAACGTCCGTAACTCCATTTTCATGGCCGCGGTCATCATCGTCTTGGAGATTTGGCTGGTTTGCCGCCAATTCGACAAGTATTTGATTCCCGGCTGGAGCAATGGCTCGTTACAACCGGGCTTCGAAGCCGTTTTCTCCTATACTTCGAATTTCTGGCTCTTCTTCTTCGTGGGCTGCTCGGTTTTTGTCTATTCCTTGACCTACATCTATAAGAAGATCCCACCAAAGGTGGCCTTGTGGCTTAACCTCGTCGTTTCGACCATTACCTTTGGCTATGGCTTCTTTGTCTTCCATGAACCCTATAAGGCTTGGGATACGACTTCCCATATCTTAAGCAACGTCTTATTGATCTCCATTTATGTGTGGGCATTGATTCTTGCTGCGCTCATCATCGTCGATACCTTCTTGGCCCATTTTAAAAAGATCCATCTGCCGATTATCTTGATTCTCATCTTGGTGTGCTTCGCGGCCATGTGTTTCTCCTTTGGCGTCAAAGTCTCCTACAGCGATTACACCTCTAAGAACCATAAGGAAATCCTTTGCTTCCTCACGATGGTCCTGTTTGGCTCTTCGTTAGTGATTTGGCGGCCTTATATTTCCATCATCTTGAATCTAGTCTTATTCCACGTCTTCTATTTCCTCATCCGCGACGCCCAAGTCGTCGTTCCCGAAGTCGCCTTCAAAGATGGGGACCTCGTCAACTACATCACCTTCGTGGTGGCCTTAACGGTGGTCTGCATCGCCATTTACCATCAACGTTATGGTGAGGCCATCCGGGAGGAAGAACTCCAATTCATCGCCGACTACGACGAAATGACCAAACTTCATAACGAGTCCTATTTGATTCGTTCCCTTTCGGGGAAGGCGCTAGAGAAGAACAATATGCTTTGCTTCCTCAACGTGGCCGACTTTAAATCCTATAACGATTTCCGTGGCTTCGATAAGGGCAGCGAATGTCTCGTCCGCATCGGGAAGATTCTCGTGGAAGAATATGGCGAAGAACACGTTGCCCGTGTCTCCGATGACCATTTCTTGGTTTATGAACCGAACTACCAAGAAGGTCATTTCGAAGACGTGCAAAAGAAGATCGCCGCGTTAGATCAGGAGATGCCCCCGATCGTCAAGATGGGTGGGTATCCGCTCAAAGAAGGTGACGATATCCGCCGCTGCGTCGATAAGGCGCGTTACGCCTGCTCCGTCGTTACCCTCGATGCGCTACGCGAATATGTGATTTACGATTCCGTCATGGACGAAGCGTATCGGCTGATGCGCCATGTCGTCCACCGGATCGACCAGGCTTGCGAAGAAGGCTGGGTCCGCCCCTATTACCAACCGGTGGTTTGGGCCAAAGATGGCAAACTCTGCGGCACCGAAGCCTTGGCCCGCTGGGTCGATCCTGCTTATGGGTTCTTAAACCCGGGCAATTTCGTCCCCGTCTTGGAACGCACCAAACTCATCTATAAACTCGACGCCGCGATCCTAGAAGGGGTCTGCCGCGATATGCGGGATGCCTTCGACGCGGGCTTATCCGTGGTGCCGGTCTCCATCAACTTCTCCCGTTTGGATTTTGAGTCGATGAATGTGCCCGAATTGCTAGAGAAAACCCTGCAAAAATACAATATTCCCAAGGAATATGTCCATGTGGAGATCACCGAATCGGCCTTAACCGAAGAGGATGGATTGCTCCGCAGAAACGCCACCTTATTGAAGGAAATGGGCTATGCTTTGTGGCTCGATGACTTTGGATCCGGCTATTCTTCGCTCAACGTTTTGAAGGATTTCCAATTCGATGTCATGAAGATCGATATGGCCTTCTTGAAGGGATTTGAAACCAATCCCAAGGCTAAGATCTTACTTAAGACCGTGGTGGAACTTGCCTCTCGTCTAGGCATGCGCACCCTCACCGAAGGGGTGGAAACCCAAGAGGCCGTGAAGTTCTTGAAAGAAGCCGGCTGCGAACGCTTCCAAGGCTATTACTTCTCCAAGCCGATCTCCAAAGAGGATCTGCGTAAGAAAATCGATTCGGGGGAATTCTTCGTTTCGGATAAACTGCTATAAAAAGAAATCGTCTCCCGACTGAAAGGTACCCATCAGCAAGGAAGACGATTTTTTCTTTTACGATCTTTTTTCGCGGAAGGTGAGAATCGCATCAACGTTACTGGCCGGATCATCAACCGGGTCGAGGCGAACGCTTACTTCGATGGTTTGGTGGCTGGGGTTGACGTATTTGAGGTCGTAGATCTTGGTCTTATGGTCTTTTAAGAAGGCTTCGAGGTTGCGCCTAGAACGGATTTCCGAACTCTTGTGTAGCCGTTTATGGAAGGAACGGGTATTGAGGGCTTCCTCGAATTCTTTCGCCCCCATGCCGATACGGTCTTCCTGCCCATGGGCGATGACCGAATAGACCCAGGTGTCATTAACACGTTTGAGAAAGATGATCGAGTCGGAGGAAAAACGGGTGATGAGTTGCATCTGCTGCTGGAGCTCCGCCCGCTTGGTGATGTTATGGGCCGAGCCATAGAAGCGCTTGCCTTCATCCTGATCTCCCAAATAGAAGAAATGGATGATATAGGAGGTCATGGTGCCGTCGGAATTGGCGAAGTGAAGCAAAGCTTCGGCCCCGTTTTCCCGTTCCTCAATGGCTTTTTGGAGGGTGGCTTTGTAGACGGGGATATCCTCGGGTGGCATCCAGCGTTGGATGGAGGTAATGCGTTCATGGAAGTCGGGGACCCCGACGGTTTCGTAGAATTGCTCGTTGAAGCGGATGATATCCAAATCCTCGCCATGCCATAAGTAGATGGCCACGGCCCCAAGGATTTGGTTGAGCATGGAATCGCTATAGATGTTGTGGTCAAGGAATTCACGGATACGGAATTGCTCGTTGCTTTTAGCAACAAAGCCGCGGCGATCCACGCGTTTCTCGTCTTTGATGAGTTCGGTGAATTCCTGCTGGGGGATGGCTTTGAAGTAATAGAAGCCTTGGGCGTAACGGCAACCTAACTTTTCCAAGAAGTCGCGTTGGGCCTTGGTTTCGACACCTTCGACGACGAAGGGAAGTCCTAAGGACATGGCCATGAAGACGACCGATTCGAGCAAGTGGATGCCCTTTTGCTTGTTCTCGTCTTCCGTCTTGAGGAAGAGGGCGTCGAGCTTGATGACGTCGACGTTAATGGAACTAAGCATATTCAACGAAGAATAGCCGGAGCCAAAATCATCCATCAAAACGGTGAATCCGGCGGCGCGGAGCCTGGATACGGTTTCGCGGATTAATTCGGTGGAAGAAGCGTAGGCGGATTCGGTGATCTCGACTTTGATGAGTTTGGTGGTGAGCCCATAACGGTTGACGAGGTCTTCTAGATAGGCCGCCACATCGATGGTTAGGATATCGACGCGCGAGACATTGACGGAAATTGGCACGGGTTGGATGCCTTGGTCGATTAAGCTCTTTTGATAGGCGCAGACCTTCTCCCAGATAAAGAGGTCAAGGTCGACGACGAAGCCGCTGCTTTCCAGAACGGGGACGAATTCGGCCGGGGAGATGAGGGTGCCATCGGGTTTGACCCAACGGGCTAAGGCCTCCCCACCGACGATGGCCGAGGAAGAGAAACGGACTTGGGGTTGGATATAGAAGGTGATTTCGCCGTTTTGGCGAGCTTGCTTAAAGGCGGTGAGCAAATCGGATTCTTCTTCGGTTTGCATGCGCATATCGGGCCGGTAGTAGGCGATGCTGACGTTGGAATTACGTTGTTCGTGCTTGGCAAAGCTAGCGGCAAGCAAAGCGTGTTCATAGGCATCGACGAGGGGGATACGGTCGTCTAAAAGAACCACGCCGAAGCCGGGCTTGAAACCATGGGAGGAGGATTCTTCGTAGATGGCGTTGCGGATTTCCCGATACAGGGCGACGATGTCCTCATGGTGGTGGGGACAAAGGATCGCGAAATGGTCGAAGCCGAAATAGCCGGGAATGAATTTGGGATCCTTTTCCCTTGGCTTAAGCAAATCGGCGATCTTCAAAAGAAGATGTTTGGCCTTTTCGGCGCCATACCAGCTGTTATAGAGGGTGAAGTGCTCAATATCGAAGGCGATAAGGGCATAATGGGTCTTCTTGTCTTTATCGAGGACTTGCTGCCCTTTTTTGAAGAAGGCCTTTTCCATGAGGAGACCGACTTCGGGATGGCGTTGGGAGAAGGGACTCTTTGCAGTGAGTTCCCGTTCTTTCTTATTGTGGATATCGAAAACGTAGAAGCGGTAGTTGCCATGGGCGCAGCCGAATTCACGGCCCCCGACCAAGATTTGTTCCACATAACGGTAATCCCCGGTTTGGGTTTTCATCCGGAATTGGGCATAACGGAAATTCGGGGTGGGCGATTTTTCCATCTTCTCCGCCATCGTCTTCGGGTCCATTAATTCCACGTAGGCTTCCCGGTCGGCGGGATGGACGACGTGATCGGCGACGAAAGCGAAAAGGTCTTCGTAGCTAGCGTTGATATTGGCGATGTAATACTTATTTACCGTGTGGTAGAGGTGGTGATAAGAATTGTTCCGGAGATCAATTTCCCCCATCTCGTCATAGGAAGATTGCTCCAGCGTTTTAAAAAGTTGGCTTTGTTTGCCATTCTCGAAGAAGAAGCTATATAGGGATGAGTCCATAAGATGAGGGCCGTCGTAAAAATCGTCTTGTTTTATACATCATACACGGGGGCATGGGCGAAAGCAACGAAGGTCGGAACCCTCTTCCATGTCCTAGAAGAGATTATGACCGGGTTTGCAATTAGCGTTCCGCTGAATAAGAAAATATATAGGGGAGTATGTAAGGAACTGGAAAACAAGCCTGAGAAAAGGTTGCGTTTGTCGTTTTTTATAATAATGCTTCTATAAATCCGTTACTTTCCAAACGATGGGTGATGTCCCGAAAATAGGACAACAACTGTCACATCGGTTCCCCTTTTCCGAATCGGCGTTATGATGTGGAAGGCCATAAGAAAGGAAAACGATAATGATTACGATTACTGCCACGGAATTTCGGAAACACTTGGGTTTCTATTTGCAAGCCGTCCAAGACGGCAAGACCCTCGCCATCACCAAAAACGGGAGGGAAATCTGCGAACTCCACCCCTCAATTCCAGCAAAGCTCGCCCTATTTGATTCGCTTTGCGGAATTGCCAAAGGAATTGATCCGGATCAGGCGAGGGAAGAAAGAGTCTATAGGCGATAAGATTGGCTTTTCCAAAGCGAAATCATCTGTGATGCCTCTACGAAAAGCGGGGCTTCGGACGTATAATTTAACGAGCCTTATTTTGGGTTAGGAATTATGCTCGAGTGTCTTCAGGAAAAGTGCATCCTTATTTGCGATTTCGAACTCACCCCCTTGGTTTTCAAATGCAAATCCGCTTTCCCCGATGCTTCGTGGAAGATCCTCACCAAAGACGAACTTCTCGACCGGCTTTCGTTTTCCTTCGCCAAAGACCCGATTCCCTATTTGCTTAGCCTTGGCATCGATTATGGCTCGGCGAAGAAATATGTGCGTTTGCTTCGTCTTGCCGCGGTGGAAAAGCACCCCAAGCTTCTCTCCCTTTATCAAGACTTAGAGGCGAAAGGTTATTTCCGCCAGGATGACCTCGGCGCTTTAGAGATCAGCCGTTCCCCTCTTCTTTTGCTAGAGATGGAAGAAGACCAGGAGCTGCATGCCTTTTTGCGGCGAAAGGGGATTCCCTCTACCGACATTACTTTGGAAGACCTCGGCGCCAAGAAGAAACGACCTGACGATGAGCCGCCGGCCATCTCTTCTTTTCCCAATAAGTTCTTGCAGTATTTCTACATTTATTCCGCGATTCGGAAATCTTTGCTAGAAGATGAATCCGCAAAAGAGAAAACCACGGTTCTTATTAACGATGAGTCCGACCTTTACTATGTAAAACTGGCTTCCTCCCTTTTTAAGATCCCTTCTTATGCCACCTTCCTTCGCCCCTTCTTAAGCATTCCGGAAGTGAAAAAGAAAACCACGGACATTTATCGAGAAAAAAGTTTTGCCTTTTCCGAGGAAGAACTAGGAGATCCGTCTTTGGAAGAATTACGGAACATCATTTCTTATTATGGCTTGGCTTCCTTGCCTTTTGAGTTTGCTTATGCCTCCTTGCTAGAAATCGCAAACGCCTCCGGCATCAAAGAGGAAATCGATGACCGGGGTATCACCGTTGAGAACCGATTCGTCCTCGATCCCGATGCGCGAATCTACGTCACCAATTTCCAATATGGCAGCTTCTATAAGGTCTATGACGACAAAAACGTATTCACCGATGAAGAACTCGTCGCAATCGAGGCCAACCCTAGCTATGTCGCCACCAAACTAGACCGCCGGAAAAAACTCAATTACCTTCGTTATAACGATATCGCTTTATTGTCGCGGGTCCGTCAGCACTTAACCGATAAGATCTATGATTCCCAGTTAATCGAAGAACTTGGCTGGGATAAGCGTGCCATACATAAAACGGAATGGAATGAAGACGGCGTTTTTACTTCGGATGCGGGACGCTTATATCTCGCGGGCCAATTCGACCGCCAATTCTATCCCTTCGCCTATCAGGACTATCGCGGATATGACCACTCTTTCCAAGGCGTGGGTCGCCCCATTTTCTCCCCTAAAAAGAATTGGTCCATCACCGACTTGGAGTCCTATCGCCGTTGCCCCTATAAATACTATCTAAGCAAAGTCCTTCCCTCGGAGAATTTGGGAACCCATGTGATGTGGCTTGGCACGTTAATCCACAAAGTATTGGAAAACGTCTTATCCCCGGGCTTTGATTTCGAATCCGCCTTTGCTCTAGGGGTGGAGGAATACCGGAAGTCCATGGAACGTAGCAACGCGATCTTCGGCCCAAAAGAAGAGGTGTGGCTGGAGATTTCAAAGATTTGGTTGCGTGAATTCGTCGCCTCGATTGCTAAGGCCAAAGGGGCCATGCATTTCGTCAAAGAAACCCCGGAACAAAAGATCACCTTCACCCTCCAAGGGAGCAATGGAAACCTCTATACCTTCGCTAACGCCAAAATCGACAAAGTGCTTGTTACCGAATTTGGTGGGGATAAGTACTATACGATCATCGACTATAAGTCGGGTAAGGAAACCTTCGAGGCCGAACTGACCTTTCTAGGTCAATCCTCCCAACTCCCCCTTTATTACTATGCGATAGAACATTCCCCCTCAAGCCGGTATCTCACCGAAAATGGGATGTTCGGCGGTTTTATGATCATCCATAGTTTTGCCGATTCCCCTTCCAAAGTCTTTGCCGATAAAAGCGGCGCCCTAAAACGGGAGAATCTCCTTGGTTATACCGCATCGAAAGGATTGACGAGGGTTTCTTCTTCCTATTGGCATTCCCTTGATGAGACCGCCTTTAAGAAAGACGGGTCCATCAGAGCCGGTGGCGGTAATTACGTCAAACGTGACGTGGACTTTGTCCAAGTAGATGGAGTGGGGGAGAACTTGGTTCCCAATTCTTTGCCCGAAGGCTATAACCTAAGCGCCTTAATCGAGGACGCCAAGCAAGGGCTCGTGACCATGATCGAAGCCATCTTGCGCAATGATTTCCCCATCGCCCCAACCACCAGCGATCTCCAAGCGGGAGATTTTGGCTTCTTTCCCTGCTCTAACTGTCCCTATGCGGATATTTGCTACCACTCCGGACGGGATAAGAAATCCTATCGTCAAGAGATTGAAGAACATTTCTATGGAAAGCAATTATTAAGAGATGACGAAGAGGAGGGCGCCGATGAGTAAGCCGAAGTTTAACCGCGAACAGCAAATGGCGATCGATGCCTCCAGCAAGGTGAACCTTTTGATTTCCGCCGGAGCGGGATCGGGAAAGACGAAAACCTTGTCCGAACGGGTCTACCGTTTAATCGAATCCGGGGAAATAAAACCAAGTGAGCTATTGGTTTTGACCTTCACCAATAATGCCGCCCATGAGATGAAAGAGCGGATTATTGCGCGGTTTCAGGAAGCTAATTCCCCGTTAGCGGAAGAAATGCCTTCCGCCCATATCCAGACGTTTGATTCCTTTTCGCAGTATTTGGTCTCCACCTATGCGGGGGCCCTCGGATTATCCCATCAAATCAGCATCGCTAACGAATCCGTCATGGAAGCGAAAAAGGCGGAGTTATTCGATCAAGTGATGGCCACCTATTACGAAGATCCCGCTTTACGGGAGCGCCTATTGGCCACCTTCCCCAAGTTTGCCACCCGGGATGAGAAGCGGATTAAAACCATCATCCTGGATTTGGACCGCCAGTTAGAGAAGATGCTACCCTCCCAAAAGGAGGCGTTCTTAAAGGAATATGATGAACGTTATCTCTCCGATGAAGCGTGTCGTGGTTTCTTCGATGAATTCATCGAATCCCAAAAGCAAATCATCAAAGAAACGCTTTATGAGTCTTATTTCATCGAACGCCATTACGAGGAAGTCTTCGGGGAGAGTCGTTCTCCCGAATCGTTAAAGACCGCCTTTGGCGATGCACGCCTATTCCAAAAAGATATCCGTACATTCTTATTTGATGACAAGGTTTATTGCCAAAGTATGTATGAAGCCGCCTTGGCCTTGCTCGACCTGGAAGGCATGGACTTTATCCAAGCGGTTCAAGCGTTTGAAATTGTCCATGCCGATATCGGCAAATCGGTGTCGAAGAAAAACCTCGCCGACCCCGATTCCGAAGCCAAGGTCAAAGCGGTGTGGGGTCCGCTCCATTACCTCTTCTTTACGCTGGACGCCAAACTAATCGAAGCCAAGTCCTTTGCCGCTTCCGAAACGGAAGCCTTTGGCTTAATTCGCTCATTTAAAGAGGATATCCACTTGTTCCTCGATATCGTCATCCAATTGGAAAGCGCCTTATTGGACTATAAGAAGTCCATCAACGCCTTTACCTTTGCCGATATCTCTTCCTTTGCCTTAACGTTGCTAAGCGATCCAAAGTATGAAGACATCGCTAGAGAAATCCGGTCCCGTTTCAAATACATCATGGTGGATGAATACCAAGACACCAACGACTTCCAAGAGCTCTTCATCAATAGTTTGCTTTGCCCCGATGAAGCGGGGGAGGCGGCCCATCTATTCTGCGTAGGCGATGCCAAACAATCGATCTATGCCTTCCGTAATAGCAACGTGGAACTGTTCCGGGCACGGCAACGTTCTTACGAGGATAGTGAGGCGGGACAAGTCATCCACATGAACCGGAATTACCGTTCCGGGAAGGCGTTATTAAGGCAAATCAACTATATCTTCCAACGCTACATGACTTTGGAGAATGGTTCCATTGATTATGCCGATCCGAAGGAACAACTCACTTATGATGACGAAGTGGATATCTATGGCAAACCTTATGACCATTTTGGCATCTACCGGATTCTCTCGCCTCGCCCCATCCAAAAAGGGGAACGCTTGGATTATGAAATCCGCACCATCATCGATACGATTTCCAAGATGGTGGAAGAAGGCTATCCCGTCTATGACCGTTCCATTGGCGGCATCCGTCCTTGCGCCTATAAAGACTTCGCGATCTTAACCAGAAATAAGACCAAATTCCCATGGTTCCAAAGCGCCTTCAACCAAGCCGGCATCCCCCTAAACATCTCCGTCACCACCAATCTACGGGAAATCGACGCCATCATCTTATTGCAGTCGTTATTATCCTTGGTCGCCTGGAAACTAGAGGGAATCCCCGTCGATGTGAAACATCTTTTCGCTTCGGTGGCAAGAAGCTACGCCTATGGCTATTCCGATGAGAAGATCTACGATTTGATTTCTTACGTTCCCAAAGAAGGGGAAGAGGAATTACACGCGATATTAAGTGACCCCATCATGGTGGCTTTGGATGGATTCTGCCGCGAACATGAGCATAGCTCACTCAACACCATCTTCTTGGATCTGCTTTCTTCGTTCCATGTCATGGACCGTCTCTATCTCCTTGGGGATATCGAAGGCAATATCGCTAAGATCGAATCCCTCCATCAGATGGTCCTTTCCGAAGAAAAAGCGGGGGAGGGTTTAAAAGAGTTCGTGGCCTTATTCGCCTCGATCCGGAAATATGAACTCGATTTGAAAGTGGATAACGACACCGAAGTCGAGAACTCCGTGGATTTGATGACCATTCACGCTTCCAAGGGTTTGGAGAGGAAGATCATCTTCCTCCCTTCGAGTCAGAACCTATTGTCCATAGGCAGTTCCTTCAATAAACCCGATTATGCCTTCTCCACTCGCTATGGGATGCTTTTGCCCAATTATTGCTTAAGCGAAGGCCAAGACCGGGGCAGCGTCTATTCCTTGTCTTATCGTCTTTACCTGTCCCATCAAAAAGATAGCGATCCCGAAATGGATGAGCACGTGCGCGTGCTTTATGTTGCGTTAACCCGAGCGGAGAACGCCATCTATATTGTCGGGGATGACCCGAAACGGAAAGGGTCTTTATATGAGATGCTCGGTTCCGTGCCCCATTATTTCGCGTTCCATCCGGAACTCATCAAAGAGAAGCTCGCTGCCGGAATCCTCCAACAAACTGATTACGACACTTATCTTCGCAACGTCAATTTCACCCAAAATGGCGCGTTGCCTTTGTCGGAAGAAGAACTGGGCAAGGATGCCTTTGAGATTTACCAAACGCTTGGCAAAGCCTATTTCAAGAGCAATGAAACCAAAGAACTCGATCAGCTAATCACCAAGATGAAGGTAGACCTCTATACCGATTACCATAAGCAGGCCCTCGCCAAAAAAGACGACTTTGATTTCCTTTGTCGTCTCTATGGGGCTTACGCCTTCCCCCAACGCTCCATCCAAAATAAGGATGATTTAGTGGCCGCGTTTATCCCGGAAGGCCAAGTCTCTTCCGATGAAGAACAGGTGACCTTTGCCCTTTTAGGTAAGTCGCGTCCCCAAAAGAAACAGACAACCACCTTTGCCGCGCCTAGCGAGGCAGAGATCATTACGGCGGTGCGCCGCTTTGGCAAAGCCTTATTTGAAGAAGACGTCACCTTCTTCGGTCTCAAGAAGCCAAAGGATGATAGCGATATTCCTTCCGTCATGGCTCAAGCGGTCTTAGATCTTTATGCCTATGTATTCGATGGATATGACTATGTGGGGCGCATCTCCTATGCTTCCACTTCCTACCCGGATACCGTGATTCCCCATACTTGGAATAAGCAAGAAAAGACGGGCGTTTTCCATCTACATATCCGTGATTTGCAGGGAAATCAAATCAATGACGATGAGATTGCTTTCCCCATCAGGGAGCGGAAAAGGGCTAGTAAAAAGAATGTGCCTAGCGATGAGGATACCCCGGTTAAATCTTTCCTAGGCCGAGGCGTCCGTTTGCATCGTTTGATGGAACTGGTGGATTGGCAAAGCCGCGATCTCTCCTTTATCCCTAACGCAAAGGATCGGCAGCTAGTTGAGCACGTAATAAATCTTCCTTTATTCCAAGAATTAGAAGGTGGCAAGTTCTTGCCGGAATATGGCTATTATGATGCCGATTTGAAAACGACTGGATTCATCGATTTGCTCGTCATCAAAGACGGTATCTATACCATCATCGATTGGAAGACGAAGAACATTGATGATGAGGCTTATGAAGAACAGCTTCACGCCTATCAACGTAATATCGAACGCATCTTTGACGTAAGCAAAGACCAAATCCGTTTGGTTCTTGTTTCTCTAGTCGACCAGGAAGTGAAAACGGTTGAGGCGGAATGAAACTGGCCTAGGCGATCATCTTTTTAATGTAGTCGCGTAAGGCTTTATCTTCACAATAGATATAACAGCCCTTGAGACCACGGGTTAGCAAAACTTTGTAGGTGCGCCGAATCAAACGGTCTGCATCTTCGTTGGATGTTGTTTTTAAACGGATGCCGCTGGTGCGGTCATCTTTTGAAATCGCGTTGCGATTCGTTTGGACTTTATCTCCGTCGAAATAGAGATCTTTGCCAATAAGCACGCCGACGTAATCAAATTCCATTCCTTGGCAGGTGTGGATGCATCCGACTTCTTCGAACGACTTGGGGTTAACGGCCCAAAACTCGTCATTCTCTAGATTCCATTTCGCTTTGAAATTTCCGATTTTTATGTCGAATTCATCCCTTTTATAACGCACGTCCCAATCATAACAATATCCGGCAATCATGCGGGATTTTCCGTTTTCCTCGTTCCGCTTTCGTAGTTCTTCCCTCATCTCTGTGGGGTCATCAAATACACGCACGTCCATCTCATTGAAGCCTAACTTTTGATTGGCAGTGGCACGAATCCCCAAAAGATTATCGACAAAGGCAATATAGCCGTCGCTTCCATCGCATCGGAACTGGGAAACCAATTCTAAAGGACGATGGACAACGGCGTTTTGCCGTTTTGCATAGTCGACAATGGTATCGACGCGATAAATATCATTGATTGTTATTCGCTGGTCGTCATCCACGAAAAAGACGGATACTTTCGCGGCTCGAATCGCATCCGCTAGCATATCGTCCCCGCGGTATTGATAAGGTTTTTTCTGCATGCGATGAGCTTCATCATAGATGCCGACATCGATGCCGTTGACCGAGCAAGACGGCAGCGCGTGTGGCGAAAGAAACGCTTTTCCGAGATTGACCATTTTCTTCGCGTTCCCTTTTGCCAGGAGATTTGCATAGCACTTACGTGGGGCCATGTTTTTGGTGATATAGGAAGCGTTAAGCCCGAGGTCGATGATGCAGCGGGCCAACACGTTGACGGCAAGGACAGACTTCCCGGTCCCCGGCCCTCCCGTAATGATGATGACGTGTTTTTTCGTGTCGTTTTGGGAGTCGCGGATGGCCTTCATGATTTTGTCGTAGGCGACCGCCTGCTCATCAATCATTTGGAATTCTTCGTTTCCGCATAACATGGAATCCAAGGAATCCTGCAAAGATTTAGTGGGTTTGAGGTGCCCCCGTTCGACATGGTATAAAAGGGAACCATCTTTTGCCTTTAACGAAATGTATTGGCGGATGAAGTTCCGCATTTTCAGTACGTCTTTTTGCAAGAAAAGAGGAGCTTCTTCAATCCATTCCTGATAAATGGGGTCCTCGATGGTTGTCCTATATTGTTCCGAAAGGTTATGGAGATAGGCACATGGCTTAATCGTTTGCTCTTCGATGGCAACGCCATCGCAGTAGTTCAGAAGTAAACATTTGTAAGAAAAAGCTTGGTAAGATGGGTGGGGAGCCGGCTCATGGGATTTCAAATCGGAGAGGATTGAGTGCGGGCAGTTGTCATCTACTTTGCTAACTTTGGCCCATTGCTTTAATTCAACCACAACGACATGGTCGTCTTGTCCGTTGTTGCCAAGAAGCATGAAGTCCACGCGTCTTGAAGTTTGAGGGATGTTGTATTCAACCGCGACTTCGCATTCGGGAGAGAAAGAGGGATCATCCAAAACGTCCTTCATAAAATGAAGAGAATTATTCCAAGAGTTAATCTCGCTTGGGGAACCGCCGCTGAGGCCTTTTTCTTTGAGCGACTCGGCCAAAAGAGAGGCCATTTGGTTGAGCGTGACGTTTTCGCGGAACGTCTTCAATGTTTCGTGATAAACAATCATAACTTGTTGTACTTATCCGCTTTGCCTTTGGCTTTGGCCACGGGATACTTCGCTTCGTTTTTTGTCATCTTAGCATTGACGATTTCATCAACATCCAGCCCGAGTTTATCGAGCATATCCTGGCAATAGACGATCACGTCGGCCAATTCTTCTTTCACGGCATCGAGGTCGTAGTTTTGCTCGTCCCATTGAAAGCATTCCAACAGCTCAGATGCCTCAATAGCGATGCTTTTGGCTAAGTTGGCGGGACTATGAAACTGGTCCCAATCCCGGTCTGTGGTAAAGTTGCGGATGCGTTCAATCGTTGCCGGCTTCATGTTTCATTCCTCCGGATTGATGATGGGCAAATTATAACAAACCTATAACAATCTTGTTTTAAACGTTTATGTACGTATAGAAAAAGAATTTGCCAAACATTGGGCTTTATCTATGATGAAATAGATGAAACGTTATTTGCTGTTTAGCCTGCTTCTAAGCGGTGCTGTTATATTGAGCGTTGCTTTATCTTTCGCCGTTTTTTCGATTATTTATCACGCTTTGGAACCCCAGACTCTGTCTTACCCATTGGGAAATGAAGGACTTCGTCAGTTTGTTCTCTTCCAAGAATTGCTTGGGCGTATGCAAGCGGTGGACCCTTTAAAGCAAAACTATGATGTGACCTTTGTAACGGAGAACGGGAGCATCGCTTATTATCGGCTTTTATCCGTAGATGAACGCTTCTATTCGGGTCTAAGCCGTCTATTCTCTCAAGGCGATTTTGGGAGACTATCTACTGAATATGGCAAACCCGTGATCGAACTTCTATCGGTCACGTTACGATATGACCTCATCTATTTGCTCGTCGCTGCGGCCACTGGCCCATTAGGCCTTTTGATTGGTTTACTAAAGAATCATCCCAAGATTCAAATGACTATTGTCGTGGCGATCATGGCAATCTGCCTGACCTATGCCTTATTAGGCATCTTCTTAATCCATGAGCCTTATTCTTATCTAATTAGTGGTGTGTTGTTCTTTGCCGTTCCCTTATCAGCGGCTCTCAATCGCCGATTCGGCTTTCAGTGGTGGCAAATCCCGATGGTGTTTTTGCTATCCTTTGCAGCTGCGGTGGTGTTACTGATCCCGTTTAGTTATAAAGCCAACTATCTCCATCTTTGGATGTATAGCCATCAATACTTTGCGGTGAAAGAATCCTGGGCTGCCGCCTATGGATATGGGATTGAAACGTTGTTGTTCTTGTTGCCATTAGGCATTGGTTCATCGTTCTTTGCCTTAGCAAGAAAGAGTGGATCTTCCACTAAATAAAGACCATAGCTAGATTTCATTTAACGCCTTATTGCGGATAGGTGTTCTCTATCATAGTTTTTCTTTAATAGCATGGAGAACCTCTTGATAAGGTTCCTTGAGGACCTCCTGCAGCACTCGGTATACTTCTTTGGCCTTTCCCTTCCGCTTTGCATATGCGAAAAGCGTATGGAAATTCACTTCGTAGTCATGGGTTAGGAAATATAGAGCCTGATCGATGTCGATGCCGGAATAGAATACCTGGATTCGCCAGGATAGAATCAAATCCACGATGAGCTTTTCAACCCGATAGGATCCGTCCTCGGAGACGGGGGCTTTAGAAAGAAGCGGATAAACGCAGACCATCCCGTGATCCCAGTTTTTCTTTAATTCCGACTCTGTGGGGTTGAGGAAGACCTTCTTTGGCCAGATCTTCCGTAATTCGTCGGCCAGAGCGGTTTCGTACCCTTTCTCGACCTCGACAACATAAGAGGGATAGGCGATTAGCTGATTAATCACGATGTTCAGGGATGCGGTGGAAAAGACAACGAATTTGGGCGGAAACGCAAATGCATTGGCAACCGCTTTGATTTGAGTGATCGCCTCTTCCTCTTCCAGTTTGAGACGGGGCAACGCGGGAATCGCGAGAAAGCCATAGCCAAGAGAGGATATCTTTCGGCTTAGGACCGCCCGTTCAAAAGCGTTGAACTCGGCGTATTCCTTTGTAACGTTTCGATGGACGATGATGGAATCCATACCATCAAGATACGAATATTTTTCCAATTTTCAAGAATTTTGGAAAATTATTCACTTACTGTCCAACAGTCCCAATGCCTGCCGAATCCTTTGGAACGCCTTTTCCGAATGCAGGTATTTGAAGTCCGCCAGGTTGCTCTTGTTGGGTAAGATCGTGTGCTCATGAAAAATATCGACGCCTTTAAGAAGACCGGCACACAATAAGACGACTTTGCAAGCGTCTTCCGCCGCCGCATTTTGATTGTATGCGCCATAGAAGAGATGCGCGTTTAATGGTTGCAAAGCCGGGGCGAATACTTGCCGATATTCTTGATTTGGATCCCGCCTTCCTTGCGAGGCAACGCAAAGCGCGGCATCCAAAGAGTCTAACAACACATCTTTCATAGTGAAGGACGTCCCCCGAAATCGGTTTTCGAAATCGACACTATGACCATAAGACGAACGAACCATATCGAAAGACGGCGCAAGATCGAATAGTTGAGCAACATCGAACAATTGTTTCATGACCTGAAGGCGATTATCACAGGAATTTCCGAGCGATGTGGCAAAAGGGTAAACACCCAAGGTATGAGGGGCAAACGCGGCCAATTTGTCGCCAAGGATGCACGCCGGAGTTGGAATCTTAACGTAGCTTTTCTCCCCTCCGGTAAGCAAAAACGGTGCGGCAATTTCCTTTTCGATCGTTTCTAAAAATGGATCATCTTCAAAAGCGACGTCCAGGTTCACGACACAGTCTTTGCTGGTAAGGCTACTTTTGGGATGGAAATAAAAATGGCGAAAAGCGTTGCTTCTTTTCCCGCGTTCCTCACCTTGCAAAAACGGATATCGGTCTTTGATGCGATGGAAATAGGTATCGAAATCTATCTTTTTTGGAACAACGATATCGATATCTGTGGATAAACGCTTGGGATGCTCTAGTAGCAGCAATAGGCTGGTTCCGCCTTTGAAACAAAACGGGAGCCCGCTGTCGACGAGGGCTTGGAGCAAGCCAAACGCGAAGACGGTGGTCTCGAGTTGGTTTATGCCAAGGTTAGGATATTGCTTGGCGACTGCGGATAGGTGTTCTCTATCATAGTTTTTCTTTAATAGCATGGATGACCTCTTGGTAGGGTTCCTTGAGGAGATCCTGGATAGCCTTGAACACTTGTTTGGCCTTTCCTTTCCGCTTCGCATAAGCGAAGAGGGTATGGAAGTTCACTTCATAATGATTACACAGTAGATCGAGCGCTTGCTCGATATCCGCTCTGGAATAGAAAGCCCGGATTTGCCAAGAAAGAATCAAATCGACGATGAGCTTTTCGATTCGATAGGATCCGTCACTGGCGATGGGCGCCTTCGTCGCCAAGGGCCGCAGGATAATCGTTCCGTTTTTCCAGTAGGTGCGGAAGGTCTTTTCCGTCGGATTGAGCAATACGGTATTGGGCAATGTCGTCTTCAATTCATCGAAAACGGGAAGCAGATAATCCTTTTCCACTTCCACGATATAGCAGGGATGGGAAATTAAATGGTTGATGACGATATTTAGCGAAGCGGTGGAGAAGACAATATGCTTGGGTGGGACCAAATACCTTTCGAGGAAGGCTTTGATTCGTTCCGTCGTTTCGTCCCCATCAAGTTTGAACTTGGGGAGGGCGGGTTCGGCGAGGAAGCCATATCCCAAAGACGAAACTTTACCCTTTGCGCAGGCATATTCAAAGACATTGTCGTTGGCATATAGTTCGCTTGATTTACGATGCACGATCATGGGATCCATGAAATCTAGCATATCCTAATTTTTCCAAATTTCAACGATTTTGGAAAATTTATGAATTGGTGTTCTGAGGTGGTGGGACAGGATCCACAAGGGGAACCACATTCATTTTGCATAAACGAAATACAAAAGCAATGGGGCCGGCCCATTTTGTTTATGGCGATTCGACAAGTTAGTGTAATGTGATCGAACCCCCATGGTTGTGGGAGTATATGTTGCAAAGTCTCCATCGCTTGATGATGGCTATGTTGCATCTTATCATCATAGTGACGGCAAATTCTGGTTTAGCCCAAGGAAAGGAATCGTAAAATGGATCCTAATGTAAAACAGATTAAACCCATGGATTGTCCCGTTTGCGGGAAGTTCCATTTCTCCGAACTATCCGACGTTTACACGGAGCAACTTGGTCTTAGGCCAAATGATGTTCAGTGCCGGGAATGCGGCTGGTTTTATGATGAAGAGCAATTTGCCAATCCTAATCTAGAGGGTCGTTCGAATCAGCTTTCATTAAGCCAATACCGGGAATGGTATGCCGCGAAGATCGCCGAGAATCCCAAATGGGAATATTATGTGGAGCAAGCAGGCGATCCGGAGCCTCATCGCTGCCCCGTCTGCGGGGAATATGAGTTCGGTGACACTTTATCCTACGATATATGTCCCATCTGTGGCTGGGAGGACAATGGCTTCGAAGCAGCCCCAAGCGAAAAACCGGGCCCTTCCATGATGTCTTTTGAAGAAAGAAAAGACTGGTTTGAAAAAGAGAGAACGAAAAACCCTTCTTTTCGGCAAGGCCGAGCCAAGTAAACCCGTTTCTACTAATTCAGCGTAATCGAACCCGACGTCATATTCAGGTTAAGTTCGGTGGTTCCGTTACCGATAATATAGACGTTTTGGTTCTGGGTGTGTTCTCGGTTCACGCGGATACTACCCGAGGTTTTATCAATGGTTGCTTTGGCGCCTGCTTCGGGAATCTTTAGAGTAAGGGAACCGCTGGTGAGGTTGATGTCACCTTTTTCCAAGGAGGCGAGTCCAATATCCATCGTGCCGGAGGTGGCATGGCATTGGAAGGTTTTCGAGCTAAGAGAGGGCACGGCAAAACGGCCGCTGGTTAAGGTGGTTTTCACCGCGGTGGCTTTGATCGTAGAAGCGTTAAAAGAACCGCTGGTAAGGGAAATATCCATATTAGGGGCTTTTAGGGTACCGAACTTGGTTTCACCAGAAGTCATCAGCACATCGATGCTCTCGCTCGCTTGGAGGTGTTCGGCTTCTACATGACCGGAGGTTAATCCGATGCTTAGGTTTTTGATATTGGCGGGATTGAATGTGACTGTCAAATTCTTGGTCTTCGCGAAGACACCATAATATCCGGAAGCGCAGAATCTCACGTTGAGTTTGCCTTCGTTAAAATAGGAATGGACCTTTTGGTCATCGATGAGATCAGTTGGTTCTTCTGTGATGATGGCTCCATTGACGGAGGCGTCTTCTTTTAGGGTGAGGGTATCGCACCGCCAATCGATATCGATGGTGTGGAGCTCCCCCTCATAGGCCTGATTGCCGATTAGATATTTCTCGGCATCCGGGTATACCGGCATATGGATTTGGGCCGCGCATCCTGTGGATGCACATAGGGGAAATAAAGAGAGTAAATAGAGCAACTTTTTCATCTTAGCTGTGCTCCTTGATATAGGCCAAGAACTCGGCATGGGTTGCATTGTAGAAGCGTTTGCACCCCGTTTGGTAATAACGGGTGATGATATGGTCTACGCCCATGGAAGGGCCCCGGTAGTAGGAATCGGGGTAATCGTAGACGACCTGATCGTTGTAATAACCATCGAAATCATTTTCGCCGGATTCAAAGAATACGACGGCGTTCTTGGCGAACGCTTCCGCGCCGATATGGCGGATGGATTTGGGCACGAAGATGACCGCGGGGCATCCCTTGAAGGCGCGGTGCTCGATCCATTCAATGCCACTAGGCAATTCCATGACCTTGAGGCTGCTACAGTTATAAAACGCATTCTCGCCGATGTATTTGAGCGAAGTGGGGAATGCAACCGATTCGATGTCTTGCTTGTTCTCGTAGGCATGAGCCTCGATTTTGGTGGTCCCATTGGGGATGATGGTGTTTTTGTGATCCATATGAGAAATTCTAACGCATCCGCGTATGAGTGGTTTGGGTTTTCGGTTAGAATATCTAGGCTCCTATGCGTATCATCAAGCTCAAAGGAAATCCAAACATCCGCGACATCGGTGGAACCTACCACGATGTTGCCATCAAGGAAGGCATGCTGATTCGGGGTCGCACGTTGCGTAGCCTCACCCCTGAGCAGCAATCTTTCCTCGTCGAGGATTGCCATATCCGGACCATCATCGACTTGCGTAGCCAAGACGAACGCGAAGAAGCCCCGGAACTAATCATCCCCGGGATCCAATATGAGGCCATTGCGATCTTCGAGAGGCAAAAAGACGGCATCTCCCATAAGGATAACGAGAAGAAAGACATTTTCAGAATCTATCGTGTTTTGCCCAAGATGGACCGCATCTATTACGATATGCTGCACGATGAATCGTTGCAGAACATTGGTAAAGTAATCCGTCGTATCTTACCGGCCGATGAAAATGAATACGGTTTCTATTTTCATTGCAGCGAAGGCAAAGACCGTACTGGCTTAATCGCGGCCATCCTGCTTTTAATCCTTGGGGTATCGCGTAAAGAGGTGGTCAAAGAATACCTCGTCACTAATAAGATGAGTAATGGCAAAGCCTTCCGTTATTACCTTTGGATCAAGTATTTACGGTTTCAGCCTCGCTTTGCTCGGAAAGTGGGGCGGACCTTCCTTGCCAAGCGTAGATACATCAAAGTTCTCTTCTCGGTCATCGATGAGGAATATGGCTCTTTAGAAGCCTTTTGTGAGAAGGGCTTAGGCCTAGGAACGGAAGAAATCGAGTCGTTTAAGAACCGATTAATCATCAAGCAAGAATCCGATTAAAGACTCTTATCCTCTATTGATAGCGGCCACTCCTTCCAATCTTTCGGTTTTACTTGCAAAGCAACTCTCTTTCCTAGATAATATCTCTCGCGTCAAGGACGGCATGGACCATTGGTGTAGCGGCCTAACATGCTTCCCTGTCACGGAAGAGATCACGAGTTCGAATCTCGTATGGTCCGCCATTGACGTATGGCCCGGTAGCTCAGATGGTAGCAGCAATGGACTGAAAATCCATGTGTCGCCGGTTCGATCCCGGCCTGGGCCACCATTATTTGGCTGAGTAGCCCAGTTGGTTAGAGCAACCGGCTCATACCCGGTATGTCGAGGGTTCGAGTCCCCCCTCAGCCACCAGCTTGATTTGATTGCCTTGGTTAACCCGAGGCTTTTCTTTCGATGAAATCGACATTTTTGTAGTTATCGGCATTTCCTGTCATGCATTTTGCCAGACAACTCATGTACCACTTATGTACCTGTTCCCGCCTTTTTTGCTGGCTTTGTCCGTTCAACCATCAAATCCGGAATACTGGCTGTGCAACCCATTTCCAAAGTGACATCCAAAGTGACATCCAAAGTGACATTTAGATGTCCTTATGGTATGCTTACTTCCGATGGAAGAAAACCGTATGACCATAGGAACCGAATCTGAGACTATCGAATTCAAGGAATCGACAAGCGAAATGCACTCCGCGATTGAGGCCATAGCTGCGATACTCAATAAGCATCCATTTGGGGTACTGTATTTCGGTGTTCGAGACAACGGCGAGCCGAAAAAGGGCGGTCCGATCACCGATTCCACGAAGAAGAACGTGGCAGAGGCTATCACCCGCGATATTGAACCCAGAATCACACCAACCGTCGAAGTGAAGACTTTTGATGGAATCGACGTTATTAAGGTCACCTTTTCCGGGGCTCAGAGACCTTACAGCGCTTTTGGCAACTTTCTCGTCCGGGTTGGGACGACGAATAGGAAGATGACGCGCGACGAGCTGCTCAGGCTCGCTAGAGCGGTAGATTATTCCTCTAAATGGGAGGAGCTGGACTCCGGAGCCACTTTGGACGACATCGACGACGGGGCTCTCAGAAAATACTATGCCGAGGCCGTTGCGTGCGGAAGGCTAGACGTCGGAGACTATGACCAGGTGTCACTACTCGCCGCGTTAGAGGTCTATCGGGACGGCATCGTCACTAATGCTGCCTACTCGCTTTTCGGCAAGGAGGCGAAGGTTGGGCTGAAGCTCGCCTGCTACGCGACAAATGAGAAGATTACCTTCACCGATCTTAACCTTATGAAAGGCAACGTCTACACTCTTGTCAACGAGGCTGTCACATACATCTCCAACCACATCAACTGGCGCGCGGAGATCGAACGCAAGAGGGTCGAGACGCCGGAGATTCCTATCAAAGCCATCCGTGAGATGGTCGTTAATGCTTTCGCGCACGCCTATTATGAATCCCATCCCGAGATTGAGATAAGCATCCATCCTGGAATGGTCGATATCTATAATCCCGGCTCCTTCCCGGCAGAACTCACGCCGGAGGACTTTATCACCAAGCGTCTTTCTTCCGTGAAGAGAAACCCTCTCATCCTGGACGTGCTCTACCGTTGCAAGGACGTGGAGAAGTCAGGCTCGGGTTTCCGCAGAATGGATGCACTGTGTAAAGCCGCCGGGGTACGCTGGGAATACCGCAAGACCGCCTATGGTTTCTCTTTTACGTTCTTAAGGCCTTCCCCAAAAGCCGATAACGTCACTTTGGATGTCACTAAAGATGTCACTTTGGAACTATTGAAGTCTGACTTAAATGAGACGGAGAAAATGGTTTACCAGTTGCTTCTTAACCGCCCCAAGGCGACAAAGGAGGAAATCTCCGCAACGATGGGTAAGACTACGCGCACGATTCAAAGGGCCCTCAACTCCTTATCAGAAAAGAAGTTCATTTTGAGAATCGGTGGCAAACGTTTTGGATATTGGGAGATCCTAAAATGATGCACTGGCGCGGTGAAGGTACACGAACGGGTACACCGCCATGTACCTTTCATGTACCCGCGGGTATCAAATCGGGCACCTTCTAGTAGGGGTACCAGATACCCTAAATCCGCAAAGAGTGTTACTAACACCCG
>JAFTDF010000034.1 GCA_017454295.1 Bacilli bacterium | reverse complement strand
GGTGGGCTCGTCGAGGATGAGGAAATTGGTGGGGCGATTGCCTAAGATGCTGAGACGGGTTTTGGTGATCTCGCCTCCGGAAAGCTCCTTCATCTTTCGCAAGGCCAAATCGGCCCGCACCCCGAATTGCCCAAGCAAGGTGCGGATCTCCGTGTTGCTAAGACTTGGATAAATCGAAGCCACATATTGGAAGGGCGTGAGATTCAAATCGATGTCGGCATCTTGTCCGTAATAGCCGATTTCGGTGCCTTTGAGGAAGGCGTAATCGCCGCTGAAGTGGGGGATTTGCCCAAGTAAGGTTTTTAGTAAGGTGGTCTTACCAATCCCGTTCTTCCCGATGACGGCGATTTTCTCTCCTTGGCGAAGCGTGAAGGAAATCGGGTCGAGCAACGGGAAGGTGTAACCGATGGATAATTCCTCGACGATTAGGGGCTTGGCACCGACTTGATGGGAGAAGGGGAAACGGAAATGCACTTCGCCCCCTTCTTTTTTCGGCGCGGCCAAAACTTCGAGATGAGAAAGGCGGGTTCTGCGGGATTTCGCGGCTTTTGCAGAGGTGGCACGCACGATATGTTTGGCGATGAAATCCTCTTCGTTTTTGATGTAACGTTGCTGGGCTGCGTAGTTTTTCTCGTATTGGGCGCGGTCGAGTTCCCGCTGGGTGAGATAGTGGTCGAAATCCCCTTTATAACGGGTGATGGTTTGGTTTTCCAAGGCGAAGACGACGTCGACGCATTGACGGAGGAACCCCTGGTCATGGGAGATGAGCAAGAAGGCCCCGGGATAGGAACGCAGATACCCCTGAAGCCATTCGACTTGTTTGGCATCGAGGAAGTTGGTGGGCTCGTCTAATAAGAGGACGTCTTTTTCCTCTAGAAGCATCTTCCCTAAGAATAGTTTGGCCCGTTGCCCGCCCGATAAGGTTTTCATGGGGCGGCTCAAATCATAGGCGGATAGCCCGAGACCGACGATGATCCGCCCGACTTTTTCCTGCAAGGAATAAAAGCCGGCTTGGGTTAATTCCTCGCCCAGGCGCTCGGCTTTGGCAAGGAGCTTTTCGAAATGGTCGGGGTCGGTGGCGGATTCGGCATAGAGTTCTTCCATCCGTTTTTCCTTGGCAAAGAGTTCGGCATAGACGCCATAGAGGAATTCCTCGGCGTTTTGGGTGGTATCGACGGTGAGTTGCTGATCCAAATAGGAATAGGTGACGTGGTCTTGCCAAATCACTTGGCCTTTATCGGGGCGAAGGGCGCCGGTGAGCAAGGAAAACATGGTCGATTTGCCCGACCCATTGATCCCGACGAGGGCGCAGTGTTCGCCCGGATTCATCTTGAAGGAAACCTTCCGATAGAGTTCCTTATCGCCGTAATTGAATTCGATGTCCTTGACTTCTAATAAGGCCATAACGGGGAGATTGTAGCATGGGACGCGTAAAAACGCGTTTCTTTTCGCGTGAGCGTATGAGGGAATCGTCAATATTTCTTAAACAAAAAGGCGTCGTGGAAGGTTAAACCTTGGGTTTCGGCATAGAAATGGAGGGCCTTGCGATAGTCTTTCGTGCAGGTGACTAAAGTCAAATATTGCACTTTGCCTTGGATTTCCTCTTCCATCATCGCGAATAAGGTCCGCCCAATCCCTTGACTGCGGTAAGCGGGTAAGACATAAAGCTCATCGACGTCGAAGCAAGCGGCCCCGACCTCAATGTTGGAGGTTTTCTTTTCCTTGGTGTAGTAGTGGCCAAAGATATACCCAACGATCCGGTCTCCGTCTTTGGCGATGAAACAAGGCTCTTGTAAATCCGATTCCTCGTTAGCGACCATGCCAAAGCAAGAATCTTCTTCCACCCAGATTTTGGAAAGCTCGATGAGCTGGGAAACGGTAGGGGCATCGAATGTCGCTTTGGAATAGGTGATCATCGTCCCTAATTATGCAAGGAATAAGGGTACGAAAAAAGCCTGATGTTACTCAGGCTTTCGCTGTCAAATTGGTGCGGGGAATGAGATTTGAACTCACACGGATTGCTCCATACGCCCCTCAAACGTACGCGTCTACCAGTTCCGCCATCTCCGCAGCGAAGGCAATTATAGAAACGGGCTTTGGAAATTGCAACCCATTTTCGCCGCCTATATATAAAGAAGATAAGAAAAGAAAACCATGCACGGAGTTTGTGCGCATTACATTTTTTGTGGCAAATTTTGTAAACCATCTCATGATTTGCCTTCCTTTTTGGCGTATGAGAAGAAAGAAAACATCAAAGATGTTTAATTCACAGTATTTGCTTGAGGAAAAAAGAGATTTTTCATTTGTGCGTCATTGTGACGCTTTTGTGGCAAGCGTCATGCTAAGATAGCCTTGCAAAAGCAAAAAGGAGACATCTTATGAACGTCAGAAAAGAATTGCTTCGCGGTTTAACCGAGGACCAAATCGCCAAGGTTCGTGATTTTGATGACCCCAACGATTTACTCCAACTCGCCAAAGATGAAGGGGTCGAACTGAACGAGGAACAATTGAATGCCATTTCCGGCGGCGGTTGCTCCAACGACGATGATACGACCACTAAGCAACCGTCTTAATTTTTTCTAACAGCGATGTATTACCGGCTTTGTGAAAACATTGCCCTTCGCCAGTGGCGTTTCGTTGATCGCGCGGTTTACCAAAAAGGGGCGGACCGCGCTTTTGGCGTTTCCAAGGAAGGGTTTGCCTTGTTATCGCTTTGCGATGGGCAGCACGATTTGCAGAAGAGTCCTAAGCTAGAAGAACTGCTGGAGCTAGGTTTCATCGAAGCTTGCTCCCAAGGGGAAACGCCTTCCGCTTGGTCGAGCCTCCACCGTTACGATAATCTCTATTTCCCACGGATGAATCTCATGATCACCGGGAAATGCAATTTGAATTGCCTCCATTGTTTCAATGCCAAGGATAACGCCCCGCTCAATAGCGAGCTTTCCTTCGCGCAAATCCTTTCCATCCTCGATCAGGCCAATGAAATCGGGATCCACGCCTTCACCATCACCGGCGGAGAACCGTTGGTCCATTCCCGTTTCTTGGAGATCATCAAGGCCATTTATGAACGCAATATGATGGTATTCGAACTCAATACCAACGGATTGCTCATCACCCAAAATATGTTGGACGTGTTTAAGGAAATTGGCTGCAATCCCTTAATCAAGATCTCCTATGACGGCGTGGGTTACCATAATTGGATCCGCCAGCATCCTAGGGCCGAGGAGCGCACCCTCGAGGCCATTCGCTTATGCCACGCGAATGGCTTCCGGGTCAAAGCCCAGGTTCAGGTCAACCGCAAAAACGTCGGGGTGATGATGGAGACCGCCAAATTGCTCGACGATTTGGGCGTGGAGGAGATGCGTATCATTCGCACCACCGAGGCCCCTCGCTGGGAGAAAAACTCCCCCCAATCGTCTTTGACGATTCAAGAGTATTACGAATCGATGCTCGACTTTGCCAAAGCCTACCAAGATAGTGGCATGAAGATGACCGTCGACATTTGGCAATACCTGCGTCTATACCCCCAGAGCCAAAGCTATTCGTTGGTGCCAATCGAATGCTGCAAAGACGAATTCAACGTCCGCATTCCGATGTGTAAAGGCACCCGTGGCATGATTGCGGTCTCCAGCAGCGGTGAAGTGGTGCCGTGTTTGCAAATGTCCGGCTGGTATATGGAAAAAGGCATCAGTTTAGGCAATTGCTTGAAGACGCCCTTAAAAGAGCTCGTGCAACATAGCGAATATGTGAAACTTGCGACCGCTCCTTTGTTACGGCAAATCATCGAAAACGATAAATGCGGCAATTGCCGTTATTATAAAGCCTGCACCGGCGGTTGCCCGGCGCTTGGCTTGCTCTATTCCTCCGATGGGAATTATTTCCACGAGGATATCATGAAGTGTTTCTTCTTCGAAAACGGCTGGTATGAACGGGTGAATGAGAAACTCGGCCAATGGAATTTACAAAATCCATTGGAAATCGATTAACGGACGCGCGTATCATTAACCCATGCCAACCAAGCCCAGCGCGCCGACGACGATTGCCAGTCCCGACGAACTTAACCGCCATCTGCAACGCACCTCCTGGTCCACTTGGATCATTTTGGGCGTCGTAATGTTTTTGCTGGTTTCTTTTTTCGTGTGGGCGACGTTTGCAAAGCTACCCGCTTCCGTCGTCGGAACGGCCCTCATTCAAAACGGTGAGGCTTCTTTGACCATGAAAGAAGAAGATCTCGTTAAGCTTGCCGTTGGGCAGAAAGTGCGGATTTCCGGGCAAGAACGTTCCATTATTTCCTTTGTCGAAGGAAACCCTGTGATTTCTCCCTTCCAGCTTGACGATGGCAAATATTCCTATTCCATCGTCGTGAAGGAGATTCGTCCCATCGACTTCTTGTGGGGGGCGGGCCAATGAGTCAGATCAAGCAACCCAAAACCCACGCCGTTGCCAACGTCCCCATCATCATGCAGCTCGAAGAGCTCGAATGTGGGGCGGCGTCTTTAGCGATGGTCATGGCCTATTACGGCAAATGGGTCCCCTTGGAACAAATCCGCGTCGACTGCGGCGTTTCCCGTAACGGGAGCAACGCGAAAAACATCCTTCGCGCCGCCCGGAAATATGGCTTTCTCACCAAGGGCTATGCCATGAATCTCAAACGGCTTCGGGAACAGGGCCGCTTCCCCGCCATCATCCATTGGAATGGGGGCCATTTCGTCGTCTTGTGCGGCTTTCGTGGCCATAAAGCCATCCTCAACGATCCCGCCAAAGGGCTCGTGAAAATGGACATTGTCGATTTCGACGCCCAATTTACCGGTATATATCTCGAAATCGTTCCAGGGGAAGCCTTCCAACCTAGCGGCAAACGCAAATCCATTTTTTCCTTCGCCAAAAAACGGCTCAAAGGGGCGGGTCCCCTCATTGCCTTTTTCGCGATTACCACGGTTTTGTTTTATATCTTCGGGCTGATTTCCCCCATCATGCAGCAAGTGTTCGTCGACTATTTGCTAGGCGGGAACAATCCAGCCTGGCTACTGCCCTTTATCGCTTTGTTCGCCGGACTGGGTTTATTGCAAGTCATCGTGAGTTTGGTGCAAGAGGTCTATCAATATAAAATCCGCGGCAAACTCGATTTGATCGGTTCCACGACTTATATGTGGCGGTTGCTGCGCCTGCCGATCGAATTCTTCTCTCAGCGCATGGCCGGAGATTTGCAAGAACGCCAATCCGAAAACGCCTCCATCGCCGAGACCTTGGTCAATGTCTTCGCGCCGCTATTCTTCAACACGGCGATGATCATCGTCTATTTGGTGGTGATGATCCAAAGGAGCTGGATTTTGACTTTGCTTGGGGTAGCCACCATCGTCTTAAACGCCTTCCTTTCCCAGCACATCTCCAAAGTCCGGGTCAACCTCACCCGCGTCCAAGCCCGCGACAACGCCAAACTCTCAGGGATGACTACCAAGGGGATCGAGATGATCGAAACCATCAAATCCAACGGGGCGGAAAACGCCTATTTCTCCTCCTGGTCGGAAGCGCAGGAAACGGTGTTCAAAGGACGCATGAAAATGGCCAAAACCGATCAAACCCTGGGCCTTTTGCCTTCGTTTTTGACGATGCTTGCCAATTATTCGGTCCTGATTTTGGGCGTCTATTACACCATCCAAGGAGAATTCACCATCGGTTCCATTTTGGCCTTCCAAGCTTTGCTCAGCGCCTTTATGGCCCCGGCTTCGACCTTGATTTCCTCAGGCCAAACCCTGCAGGAAATGCGGACCCAGATGGAACGGGTCGACGACGTCTTGGAATACCCCCTCGACGAAAACGTGATGCGGGAAGTCCAAATGGAACGGATTTCCAAAATCAAAGGCAACCTAGTTTTAAAGCACGTGACCTTTGGCTATTCGCGCCTTGATGACCCAATCTTAGAAGACTTCAATCTCGAAATCGCCCAAGGCCAAAAGGTGGCCATCGTCGGTTCCACGGGCTCGGGGAAATCGACCCTTTCCAAATTGATTTCGGGTCTTTATTCGCCTTGGTCGGGGGAAATCATTTTCAACGGCAAGAAAATCGAGGAGATCGACCACGAACTATTCACCTCTTCCATCGCCGTCGTCGACCAGGAAATCACCCTCTATGAGGACACCATCGCCAATAACATCAAGATGTGGGATGAATCCATTGAGGATTACGAGGTCATCATGGCGTGCAACGACGCCCAGATCCATAAGCAAATCGTCGCCCGTGACGGTGGCTATAACGCCCCGGTGCTCGAAGGGGGTAAAAACTTTTCCGGCGGGGAAAAGCAACGGCTTGAAATCGCCCGTTCCTTGGCCGCCGACCCCTCCATCATCATCCTCGACGAGGCCACCAGCGCCCTCGATGCCAAAACCGAATTCGACGTGGTCAAGGCCATCAAGGCCCGTGGCATCACCACCATCGTCATCGCCCACCGGCTTTCCACGATCCGCGATGCCGATTTGATCGTCGTGTTGGAGAAGGGCCATATCGTCGAGCAAGGGACCCATGACCAACTCATGGCCTTGAAGGGTTCCTATTACGAGCTGGTCAATAGCGATTAAGGAAAGGAGTCACGATGGGTTGGTTTGAAGAGCAAGTCAAAAAGCGGAAAAAACTCGATGAGCAGACCTTCGAGGATTCTTTCCTCTCTTTAGCCGGCGTCCAAACCCAGGATGCCGCCCTTTCCGAAGCGGCCCAGCGCGAGAATTTCGCGATTTCCCAAATCATGGGCTATTTCCGTTTGCAAATGCCGGAAATTCCCGCAAAAGTCGACGAATTCAAAGCCAAACTCCATTACGCCTTGCGGCCCACCGACGTGACCTATCAACCGGTGGAATTAGGAGAGGCCTGGACGGAAAACAATACGTTGCCGTTGCTCGTCTTCACCAAGGCGAACCATACGCCTGTGGTACTTTTGCCTCGTGGCAACAAAGGGTTCTATTACCACAATTTCCGCACCGGCAAAAAAGCGATGGTCCATCCTGAATTCTTAGAGAAATTGGAGACCGAGGCTTATCGTTTCTATCGTCCCTTCCCCACCAAAAAGATTTCCGTTCGGGAATATGCCCGCTATATCCAAAACTCGATGCGGCCTTGGGAGACGGTGCTATTCATCCTGGTCTCGGTCTTGGTGGTCGCCATCGGCTTCTTACTCCCCTATCTCACCAAAACCCTCACGGGGGATGTGGTGCAGCAAAAAGACCTCAACCAATTCATCATGATGTCGGTTTACGTGCTGGCTACCGCGACGGGCTTATTGCTGATGAAAGCCTTCCAAGCCTTCGTCAATAACCGCATTGCCCTCCGCCGGGAAAAGGCGATTCGCGAATCGATGATGATGCGGCTACTTTCCTTGCCTCCTTCCTTCTTCAAACGTTATAACACCGGGGAACTCAATTCCCGCTTCCTCGCGGTGCCGCGTCTTGCCAACGTCATCGTTAACGGCATTTTCTTGGCCTTGGTGTCGACGGTGCTATCCCTTGCCCACTTGTTCCAACTCATCGGCTTTGCTCCCGTGCTGGTGTGGCCGGTGGCGATTACCCTGACCGTTTCGACGGCGTTTACCATCGTCTCCGCTTTGATGCAGCGCAACTATAACCGCACCCTTTTGGAACTCACCACCAAAGAAGCGGGGGTGAGCTATGAAATGATCAATGGCATCCAAAAGATCCGCCTTTCCGGATCGGAAAAGCGCGTCTTCGCCAAATGGGCCGCCGTCTATTCCAAAGAAACCCGCGTCCGTTATCGTCCGCCTCTGTTGTTACGGATCGGACCCGCCATCACCTTGCTGATCACCTTGGTCGGGAATGTCGCGATGTATTACCTGGCCGCCGCCAATGACCTGGCCGTGGCCGATTACATGGCCTTCACCACCAGCTATGGCCTACTTTCCGCCGCGTTTGCCTCCGTGGGGCAGGCGATGGGTCTGGTCTCCACCATCCAACCCTTGTTTGAAATGGCACGTCCCTTACTGGAGGCGCAGCCGGAAAACGTCCAAGGCAAAAAGGTTTTGGACACCATCTCGGGGAATATCCATTTTGAAAATGTGAGTTTCCGTTATAATGAAACCGGTCCATGGATCATCAAGAACATATCCTTGGATATCCACGAGGGCGAATACATTGCCATCGTGGGACAAACCGGATGCGGCAAGTCGACCTTCGCCCGTTTGTTGCTTGGCTTCGAAACGCCTACCAGCGGTAGCGTCTCCTATGATGGGCTACCGATGGAGGAAGTCGACCTTCCTTCTTTAAGAAGAAACATCGGCACGGTCATGCAAAACGGCAGCCTCTTCCACGCCGACATCCTCTCCAACATCATCATTTCCGCGCCGCAATTAACGGAAGCGGATGCTTGGCGAGCTGCCGAAATCGCCGATATCGCGGAGGATATCAAAGCCATGCCGATGAAGATGAAGACCGTCATCTCCGAAGGACAAGGCGGGATCTCCGGCGGGCAGAAGCAGCGGATCATGATCGCCCGGGCCATCGTCCACCAGCCGAAAGTGCTGATCTTCGACGAGGCCACCAGCGCCTTAGACAATAAGACGCAAAAGAACATCTCCGATTCCATCGCCAAATTGCAATGTACCCGCATTGTCATCGCCCATCGTCTCTCCACTATCCGCCATGCCGATCGCATCATCATGCTCGAAGGTGGGAAAATCGTGGAAAGCGGGGACTATAACACCCTCATCGCCCAAAAAGGGCGCTTCGCCGAACTGGTCGACCGCCAGCGGCTAGACAAAGGTCAGCAAGGAGACTCCATATGAAACACACCCTCGAAAACAACACCCTGACCCTCTTCTTGGAAGGGGAACTCAACTCCTATAATTCCGAAGACGTCGAGAAAGAGATCGAAGAGATCATTAGCGGCATCGAACTCCAACACGTCGTCATCGATATGGAACAACTCAATTACATTTCTTCGGCTGGGCTCCGTATCATCGCTCGTCTGAAACAGCAATGCGACGACATCGCCTTGAAGCGGGTTCCCGAAGGGGTCTTCGAGATCTTGGAAATGGTGGGGTTCCAAAACCTCATGACCATCGAAAAGCTATAAGCTTTTGATATCTTATGGCATCCCGGAAAAAGGTCCAATACCAAAAAGCCTATTACGATAACGAAGCCGACGCCAATAAGGCGATGAGCAAAGTCAATGGCGCGGCCGGGATTTTGGCGCTCGTCATTTGGGTGCTCTATCTCACGAAAATCTTCACCATCCCCGACCAATTCTTCCCCGTGGTGTGCGTGCTTTTCCCCACCGCGGCGGTTTTGCTCTTCGTCCCCTTGTTCCTAATGCGGACCGACGCCATCCGCAAGCCGGGTTATAAATATTTCATCCTCTTTTCCTTGATGGCGGTCATCATCGCCCTCAATATCACCGTTCCCAAACATAGTTTGTTGTTTTGGCCCTTCGCCATTTTAATCGCGAACCACTATTACAACCCCACCATCGGTAGGGTCATTTATGGCGTCTCCATGGTGGCGATGCTCATCTGCATGTATTTGGGTATGTTCTTCGGCGAATTCGACGAAAACCTCTTTGGGGGTGGCGTCATCAAACCCGATGGCACCATCGGCACCGTCGAAACCGTGCAAGAACGCTTGGATTTGTTGGCCGATTTGGCGCGAAACGGAAACAATCGTTATCTCAAGGTCTTCCTCTACTATTACTTCCCGCGTGCGGCGATCGTGACGTTGTTCTTCATGGTCTCCAACTTGCTGAATCAGCGTACCTACAAACTGCTCGATGACGAGATTCGCGCTCACGATGAACAAGAAAAAGCGAAGACGGAACTCGGGGTTGCCCGGGACATTCAGATGAATACGTTACCCGCGGAAACGATTTCCAGCGACGACGTCGAACTGGTGGCGGAACTAAAAGCCGCCAAAGAAGTGGGGGGCGACCTCTACGATTACGTCGATATCGACGAGGATCACGTCGCCGTTTTGATCGGCGATGTTTCCGGCAAGGGCGTTCCCGCAGCCATGTTTATGATGAAAACCATCACTTCGTTCCGCGATTTCGCCACATCTGGGAAAACCCCGTCGGAGATTTTAAGGGAAATCAATTCCTCAATCAGCAAAGGCAATAAAGCCGGGATGTTCGTCACCGCGTTTTTGGCCATTCTGGATAAGCGTAACGGGAAGATCGTCTACGCCAACGCCGGACATAATCCGCCCATCGTCGGTTCCGACTTCAATTACCGTTACCTCAAGTGCAACGCCGGGTTGCTACTTGGCTGTTTCCCCCAATGCTACGTCAAAGACGAGGAAATCACTTTGCAAGCGGGGGAGAGCATCACCCTCTATACCGATGGTATCACCGAAGCCCGCGATAGCGCCGGGAATTTCTTCGGCGAGGGACGCTTGCTGGAAACGATGAACCGGAAGGACCATCACTTCGTCGTCGAGCTCCATCACGCCATCAAAGACGAAATCTCCTCCTTCGTCAAAGAAGCGCCCCAAAGCGACGACATCACTTTGGTGACCCTGAAATATCGGGGCGACCATTACCTGACCAAGGAAAAAGGCTTCTCCGCGAAAAAGGAGAATGTCTTGGCCATGCTCTCCTTCATCAACGATTTCGGAGATCAATGCGGCTTGCCCGATGACTTCAAGAATAAACTGGCCATCGTCGGCGATGAGATCCTCTCCAATATCATCCACCATGGCTATGGCAATGCCGGTGGGGATATCTTCGTCCGTTTGATCTTTGACCAGGAGAAGAAGGAATTCGTCCTCACCGTCATCGACCACGCCAAACCCTTCAACCAACTCGAGGTCGATAACGCTCCCGTCACCGGAACGGAAAACAAAATCCAAGTCGGCGGCTTGGGACTCATCATCGTCAAGAAGATCATGACCGAATGTGCCTACGACCGCATCAACGGCAAAAACATCCTCGTCTTGAAGAAACGGTTTGATGAAGAAAAGGCCCCTTGCTAATCAAGGGCTTTCATTTGAGGAATGACCACCGAAAACGGTGGCTTTTCTTTGCAAATCCAGGTTCTTTTACCCGAATCCATCAGGCGTAGGCGGGGAAGAAAGCGCAGGCGATGAGGAAGTAAATCACCAAGGTCAGCGCGTCCATGATGGTGGTTAACATCGGCTGGGAGAGCAGGGCCGGGTCTTTCTTGATGGCGGCGGCGCCCATCGGAAGGAGGGTGCCCACCATTTTGGAAACGAAGATGGCGGCGAACATGGATAAGGCCACGATCGCCGAGAATTTGAAGGTGTGGGTGAGGAAGGGGGCGTTCCAACAATTCCCGTTCCAGATATTCATATTGGTGAAGTCGGTGCCATCGAGATTGCCCATATTCACGATGCCTGTGAATTGCTCGATGGTGATCCAAGCAAAGGCGAAAGCGGCGACGATGGAGGCGACGATGGCGGCGGCCCGAAGTTCTTTACATAGGACCTTACCCATTTCACGGGGTCCGAATTCGTCTAAGGCCAAGTCGCGGATCATCAAACCGGTGTTCTGTCCCCCCGCGTT
>JAFTDF010000033.1 GCA_017454295.1 Bacilli bacterium | reverse complement strand
GCGGCCTGGTTGGCCTTTTGGTTGAGGTTGATGAAGGTCGGGACGAGGACGGCGGTGAGGACGCCGATGACGCCGATGACGATCACGAGCTCAACGATGGTAAAGCCCTGACGGACTTTGATTTTCTTTGTTTTCATGATGTTTTTTCCTTTAGATGGAGTAGTGCCTTCCCCGCGGAGAGAACCAGACAGGAAAAATCGCTAACTTTTAGAGAGAGGTTTCGCGGTTTCTTTGGCTCTCTGGCGTTGTATCAGCACGGGAAAAAAGAATGAGTTCTGCAGCTTGTTTCTCATTTCGGCTCCCTTCGTTCGTATAAGAAAGTGAAAGGAAGGCGTAGATTCGCCATTGAAACAATGAAAGACCAACATTACAATAAAGACACCACATATAGTGTCAATAGGAGTTGACCGTGTCCCAAACCGAAAAAGATGATTATCGGGTGTTTGGGAAGACGCCGATCCCTACTGACATAACGCCTAAGGAACTTGAAGCCGCCTTGATTCGGCATAACTTCAAATTGAAACCAGGGAAAGGATCCCATTTGAAGGTATCCGCTACGTTCAAGGACGGGGCGATGTGGTGCTACACAATTCCCGTTGGTGGACGAAAAACCGTGCTTCCGGTTTACGTTCGCAAAATACGAGAAACCATGAAAGAACATGCCTCGGAGGTCCATTTTGCATGAAAAACCCAAACATCTATCCATTCTCCGTCCAATATGAATCTTATCAAGGGAACAGCATTTACCACGTTACTTTCCCAGATTTTCCGAATGCGGAAGGATCGGCCGAGACTTTAGAAGAAGCAATCGAATGCGGCCGCGAATCTTTGGAGGCTGTGATGGAAGCTTATGAACTTGAAGGCAAAAAAATACCCAACCCAAAACCGATCCGTTTGGAAGATGAAGCAACGGGAAGGGTTACTTTGCGTCTCCCCAAACGGCTCCATGCCCAGTTGATTCGAGAGGCCGAAAAAGACGGCGTTAGCTTGAATACAGAAGTGGTGGCGGCAGTCGCTTCGTTTGTGGGTGCTTCTAATAGCGACGAGAAGATTTCTCCTAAAGCCTCGAACGGCCAAAAAAAGAAAAACAAATCGCATATTTAGGAAAACTGGATGGAGATTATTTCGCTTCCTTCTTTTGGTTTTCCCGTGTCTTCTTACGGTCCATCCACTTTTTGATGCGCTGCATCTGTTTGCTATCGGGCTCGGGTTCTTTCTCGGGCGCTTGTTCCCCACGGATGATTTTGGAGAAGAAGTTACTGACTTTTTCCACCGGCTTCCGGTAGATGTCTTTCATCTCCGCCATGTCTTCGTCGATCGCGGCGAGGAGAACGTCTTTTTCCCGTTCGAAGACCAAGACGAAGATTTCTAGCAATACGTCAATGACCCACAAGATGATGGTTAAGGTCGCCCAGATAATGGCGAAGGGGCGGACGGTGTCGGCGGTGGCCTCATACATGCCGAAGATAATCACACCCAAGGAGATGGCCTTGAGGACGATTTTGGTCCAGTGGAAGATGTGGCGGATTTGCTTTTTCGCTTGGCCCATCATCGATTCACGGGTCGCGACTTCGAACACCCCGAAGGCGAATAAGACGCTGGCTAAAGCGATATTCACGGGTAATAAGCCGATGCCGGCGAAGCTGGCGTAGACGTAATAGCCCACGCTGAGGATGAGCGAGGCGTATTTGAAGATATCGCGGAAGATCTTCAGTTCATGGAGTATCAAGGCGATGGAGGCGCGGGTGTATTTCAACATAAAAATTACTCACTTGGTTTTCGTCATTGTAATTCCCCGGGCTTTAATTTCCTACCACTTTATTTAAAGTGCGTTTAGAATAATGCCGCTATGGAAAACTTCATCGATGAACTCAATTACCGGGGCTTAATCGCCCAATACTCCAACGAAGAAGCCGTCAAGGAACTGCTCTCCACCAAACAAACCGTTTACTGCGGTTTCGATCCGTCTGCCTCTTCGATGCATCTTGGCAATTATGTCATGATCTCGCTTTTGAAACGGTTCCAAAAAGCGGGGCACCGCGTCGTCGCTTTGGTGGGCGGGGCCACCGGCATGATCGGCGATCCTAGCGGCAAGAGCAAAGAACGCAACATCCAAACCAAGGAAGTCTTGGAAGCCAATACCGAATCCATCCGCCGTCAACTAGAGAAATACATCGACCTTTCCGATCCGCAGAAGGGGATGCTCGTCTCCAACTTCGAATGGCTAGGCCACATGGAACTCATTGATTTCCTCCGCGATTACGGGAAGTTCTTCTCCATCAACTACATGCTTTCCAAGGAAATCGTCAAATCCCGTCTGGAAGCGGGCATCTCCTTTACCGAATTCTCCTACCAAATCCTCCAGTCCGTGGACTTCTACCATCTCCACCATACCCAAGGCGTGTCCATTCAACTTGGTGGCAATGACCAGTGGGGGAATCTCACTTCTGGTTTGGAGCTCATCCGCAAACTCGATGGTGAGGAAGAAAAGGTGGAATGCATGACCTGCCATTTGATCCTTCGCAGCGATGGCAAGAAGTTTGGCAAATCCGAAAAAGGCGCCCTCTTCCTCGATCCCAAACTCACCTCGCCCTACGCCATCTACCAATATTTCATGAACGTCACCGACGAAGACGCCATCCGTTTCTTGAAGATCTTCTCCTTCCTCTCCCCGGAAGAAATCGAAGCCATCGCCAAGGAACACTTCGCCGCCCCCGGTGCCCGTATCGGGCAAAAGAAAGTGGCCTATGAAGTCACCAAAGACCTCCATGGCAAAGAAGCCGCCGATGAAGCGGTGGCGATGTCGGAAGCCCTCTTTTCGGGCAATGTCGCTTCGTTAAAAGAAAACGAAATCGAAGAACTCTTCGGCGAGATGAAGAAGCCTCTGGAAGGACCGATGCTCTTAGAAGACCTCTTGATTTATCTTGGCGCCGCCACCTCGAAGCGGGAAGCCCGAACCTTCATCCAAGGCAATTCCGTCCTCATCAACGGCGAGAAAGTCACCGATTTAACCAAGGTTATCGCCCCCGAAGATGCGATGTATGGCAAATACGTCATCGTCCGTCGCGGCAAGAAGAATTGGTATCTCGGGCAGTTCTAAAGACAATGAAAAAGGGGCTGTAACAAAACCTCCCGTTAGTTAGGAGGTAGGGTTACGCCCCTTTTTTCTACCCGCGTATTTGTATTCTTGCTTTGCCTTTTCATTGGGCTGTTTTACTTTGGGCACCCGTTTCATCATCCGGTTCTCGATTCT
>JAFTDF010000032.1 GCA_017454295.1 Bacilli bacterium | reverse complement strand
CTACGCGCCCAGCAAATGGTACTGGAGGCCTATATCGACCAACTGGCAGGCGCCAAATCCTTCAGCACGGACGAAGTCCGATCCATGATGAATGGAATTATCGACGGTGAATAGCAATGAGTTACCGCGTGGAATGGTCAGCCAAATCGGTCAGCGATCTAAGCGAGCATGTTGCTTTTCTGAAGAAAGCTTCTAAAGAGGCCGCCAAAAAAATGTCTTCCGCCATCGTTTCGATGGCTGATTCATTGGCGGAATTCCCAGAAAGGTGCCCGGAGTTTTCGATGCTGCGCAATTTCCCCGTTCCCATTCGAAAATGCATCGTTGATGGTCGTTATATTCTTTTATTTGGAGTCCGTGCAGATTCCGTCACGATCTATCGCGTTCTAGATGCCAGACGCAGCTTTAGCGGATTGCTAAGTTGAAATCGCGAGCAATTGAAAAACGGACTAAGGAGCTGTTGAAAAACCTATGGGTTATCGACAGCCCCTTTTTCATGCTCGTCCGTCCCTCGTCCTGGAACTATCAGAAACCATCGGCGTCGAATATGGGCTTCGTTGGAGAGAGCGGAGTTTGTTCTTTTTCGGAGAATTGGCGTCGTACTGGCACATGATGTTCTCAGGCTCTCGTCCCCATCCCGTTTGGGGCAAGGAATCGTAACCTGGGCACAACGGCAAACGCAAACACATCAGGCGTCTCGAAAGAGGCGTCTTTTGTTTTATAAACAAAGGCAGTCCTCGGACCCGATGCTCATGCCGCGTTATGGGAACGGTGGGGGAGAAAGCGAATTCTTCACCCATCCGAGATATGTGAGCCTGTCGGTAGACACTTGATTGTGTTAGGACGAGAGTGATTCTCCCCGAAGCACGAAGCAACAAACCGACAAGACCGTCCATCAATGGGTGGTTTTAATCAGCGAAAATGGCAATAACCGTTTCTACAGCTTGCCAAAATGGCAATATAACAGTCAATACATTGCCATAATGTGGAAACCCTTTACCCCAATTATGTTCCTTTTCGTTGACAAGCAAAGCTTAGGCGCGGAAGATTTTCGAGGTAGTTATGGAAAAACGCGATGGCTTTCATAGCGGTATTGGATTCGTGCTTGCCGCGGCGGGTAGCTCGGTTGGTTTAGGTAACCTTTGGAGCTTCCCTTATAAGACGAGCCAGAACGGCGGTGCCTCCTTTGTCATTGTCTATGTCCTTAGCGTCATCGTCTTAGGTTCTTTGCTTTGCATTGGTGAGATTTTCATTGGCAAATGGGCGAGATCCAATCCGGTCACCGCTTATAAAAAGATTAACAAATTCTATGGTTTTGCAGGGTTAATCGGTATTGTCGGCTCTTTTATCATCATGACCTATTATTCGGTTCTTGGTGGTTATACGCTGAAATTCACCGTGAATTCCTTTCAAGATCAAAGCAATGCCCTCCAGACCTTTTCCGCGAATACGTGGGAAGTGATTTTGTTCACGGGGATCTTCATATTACTATGTGCCATCATCATCTCCCTTGGTGTGAAACGGGGCATAGAAAACGCGAGCAAAATCCTGATGCCGGCCCTCATCATCATCTTGGTGGGGATCGTGATTTATTGCCTTTGCCTTGGCGAAGGGGTAAAGGAAGGGCTCAATTATTATTTGAATCCTGATTTCACCAAGCTTGGATTCAAGGGTGCCCTTGCGGCTATGTCCCAGGCCTTTTTCTCGCTCTCGGTTGGCTTAGGGATCCTTTCCGTATATGGCTCCTACATGGGCGAAAAAATCAAAGTGGGGCGGTCGGTGTTTTGGATTGCCTTCTTTGATACGCTTGTTGCCCTGCTTGCTGGGTTAGCCATCTTCCCCGCGATCTTCCATCACCAAGCCAAGACCGGAGTCGCGCTTCAAGAAAGCGGCATCGTCCTGCTTTTCTCTTCCATGCCACTAGTCTTTGCTAAACTTGGCATCGCCGGGAAAATCATCTCGTTCTTCTTCTTTGGCATGGTAAGCATCGCCGCGATTACATCGGTAATCTCGTTACTGGAGGGTGTGGCGCAGTTTGTGAGTCAGACCTGGAGAATCAAACGCCTCAGGGTCGTCATCGTTTTGGCCTTGGTTTGTTTCCTTTTCTCCGTGCCTGTCGCCATATCGTTAGGACAGGGGATTAACGGAGGCCATTTCCTTTCTCTAGGAGACAGAAATTTGTTAGAGGTGCTCGACACGATGGTAAATTCCTTACTCATACCCATTGGCGCCTTGGCCGTCAGCGTCGCGATTGGATGGTTCTTCCTTCGCTCGAAGGATCAGCACGACTTATTTCGCCCCGCCTTGCTAGCGAAGAAGCTCAAAGAGGAAGGGCTAGACTTAGGCAAATTCACGGTTGTATTTGCTTTTATGCTCCAATATATTGCCCCGCTTGGTATTTTATTTATCGAAGCGATGGGTATCGTGGATGCGATATGGCCGGAAGTCGGCGGAAGCCGTATCTTCTCTAGCGAGGGACTGATCATCATTTTGATTGGCATCGCTTTGATTGGAATTTTGTTCGTTTTGTATCTTTTGGTGTTTATGAAACGCGATACGGGTTGCAATGACGACGAGGAGCGTATCGAAGCAAAAGCGTCATCAAGCAATAACGACTAAGTCTTTCTTTTGTTCGATAGAAAAATGCATCCTCGATTTGACGGACTTTCGATTTGCTGTTCTTTGGCGCCAGGGAAAGACGTCACCATTTTATAAAGTGTATTCGAAGTAGTATCCATTGCTAGAGCCATGCCCAATACCCCGTGCTTAATTGGCGTCGTCATGGAACGCTTGTGGCATTTCTGTGGCGCTATAGAACATATAATGTTTATGTGAGATAAAGCGAGGAACCGTTATGCCCAACAAAGCAGAAGAAAAGAAGGTCTATCCAGCCTTAACGGAAGAAGAAAAAGAAGCGATTATCGCTAGACACAGAGATCTTGTTAATAAGCTCAACAAATATCTTCCCGAAGGACAGAAAGTTTCTTTTGATGAGAACCTGATCGATCGGCTCAACGACCCAAAAGAAGTCGCTGCCTACCGCATCGGCCAAGAAGCAAAGGCAATCAAAGCGGAACAAGAGAAAATCCAAAAAGACATGGCGAAGAGATTCGGCTTCCCTAAGGGGGATAAGAATCCGTTTGACCGCAATATCGCCAACTACTTCCGCGTGGATAACACCAAAGGGGCAAATGAATACAACGAAAAGCTCTATGATGACTATCTCCATCATCCAAATAAACTTGCCTACATCCGTTATAAGGATGTGATGAAGCTCAATCCTCAGGATATCTTAGACTGCAAAGGCGATAGTCAAAAACTCGCAGAATATTACCAAAAGAACTACCGTGCGATCAAAGACGCTTTTGAATTCGGCAATGCTTTTGCCCATGTTGAGATGACCGAAGAGATTAGAAAGGCGAAAAACTCGATTGAAGCCCAACTCAATCTTATCGGTGGCCTTGATAAGAAATATGTGGATGTGTGTTCCTCGATGGATTATTTCGCAATGCCGGAATTCGATGCTCCGCAAGCCCAAATTTTAATGTTGAATGCGGGTGACTTCCTCCGAGACGACCCGGGCAATAAGACGTTTATGAGTCTGATTCAGAATAAACTCATCGAAGGTAAAGAAGACATGTTCACCGTCTTTGAGAATATGAAGAAGAAAGGCGCGGACTTCTCAAACGGGGGAGTGATGGCCTATAAGCCGATGAAGAAAGATAAATATAACGGCTATGAGCAAGAGATCCCATTGAGGGATTTCTTCCCCAATGCCTTAGAAGATTTGGACGGATCTTTTGTGAACAATCTCATCGGTCCTGAAAAGGAAAACGTGGAATATATCTTAAAGCCGAGGACGCCGGACGAAATCAAACGCATTCAACTCATCTGCTTTGACGCTTCCTACCAATATGCGAATGAATGGAGAAAAAGATTTGAAGCCAAAACCAGTCTTGGAACCGCGGATCCCCAAAAATGCGAAGAGCGTCTAAAAGCTGGTTTCTTCTCCAGGTGGTTTGGACGCAATTCGGCGCAATACGACTATTTGATGAAAGCTTACAAAGAGTTTAATGATCCGAATCATAAGGACTATCTTAACGAAGATAAACTTCGGGAAGCGGCGAGTAATTATCGGGCGAGAAAAGCGGGGCAAGGCTATACTGGCCAAGGCAACTCGGTGGATGATCGCAGAATGAAATTTGCCGATGATATCATCGCGACTTGCGATCAATGCAAAGCCGAGAAAAATCAAATCTTCGCCGAAATCGATAGCGAATTCCTCCACGGTTATCCGCCGAAGAAAGAACCAGCCCTTTCCGCCAAAGACGTCGAAGAAAAGGCCATCGAAAATAAAACCGAGAAGAACGAAGCGGTCAAACAGAAAGAACTCGATCATGAGGCCGTTCCAGAAATCTCAAATCATTAACCACCATGCAATGAAGCCGTCCAGATGGGCGGCTTTTTCCGTTGTTGCATCGGGTTGATGGTGTTTTCTAGAAAGACGAAAGGGTAGACTGATAAAAAGGAGATTTTCTATGGCACGAGTGCGTCGTTATTGCGGCAATTACCTGTATGAGATCCAAGGTGGCCGTATCCGTGAATATTGCGGCAATTACCTTTATGAGATCAGCGGCGACAAAGTCCGTCGTTATTGTGGGAACTATCTCTATGAGATTAGCGGGGACCGTATTCGCGCTTACTGCGGCAACTATCTCCTTGAGGTGAACGGGAATCGGATTCGCCGGTATTGCGGCAACTATATCGCCGAAATCCAAGGCAACCGCATCCGTGAATATTGCGGCAATTATCTCTATGAGGTGGACGGTCCGCTTTCCCATCAGGAATGGATGGCGTTGATTGCCATCTTGTTCGCCTAGAGATTCTTATGACGGAAATCCAGAATTATTTAGTGGCCCAAGCGGATCGGAAATACCGCGATTTCACGTTGCCATTGATCCCGAACGTCGATCCCAAAACCTTTCTGGGGGTGCGTTTGCCCCTTCTAAAGAAATACGCGAAAGAGCTAAGCCCCGAGGTGCGAGGAGCGTTTATGGATTCCTTGCCTCATGTTTATCATGAGGAAAACATCCTGCACGCCTTCCTCCTTTCGAACATGAAGGACTACGATGTGTTTATTGAACACGTGGACGCTTTTCTCCCCTTCGTGAGCAATTGGTCGGTGTGCGACACCATCTGCAATAAACATTTATACAAACACTTAGACCAACTTATCGAAGTGGTCTATGCCTGGCTTAAAAGCAAAGAGGTTTATCGCGTCCGTTATGCGGTGAAATGTCTGATGAACTACTATTTGGGCGAGGCGTTCCAAGAAGAACACCTTCGGAAAGTCGCGGAAATCCAACTGGATGATTACTATGTGCAAACGATGATCGCTTGGTATCTTGCCACTGGACTAGCGAAGAATTATGACGCTTTTATCAAGGCAATCGAAGAAAAGCGTTTTACTTCTTCGATCCATAACAAAGCCATCCAAAAAGCGGTGGAATCTTACCGGGTCAGCGACGAGCACAAAACTTATTTGAAAACACTCAAAAGCCATTAAAATATGTGCCAAGAGGAATCACTTATGGAAAAACGATACAAATTGGTGTTTGTCTATCCCGATGGCCATATCGAGGAAATCGATGATGCCTTCAAATCCGGACGCGACGCTTTGGAATATGGCGACAATTTATTGGGTCAAGTCCATAACACCGAAAAGTTCCGCGACCATTCCTCGGTGGACGTCGAGGATTTCTTCGGCAAGAAACCGATGGATCCCTACTACATGATCGTCGAAATCAACAACAAGAAATATCGGATGGTCTACGATAGCCGTAGCGGCCGCTAAGTCATTTCGATCGCCGTTCCAACAGGGGATCTTTTCCCTTACGCCTTAGGAGCGGTTTTTCTTTTCGGCTGTGACAAATTTGTGACGGCATCCCTGCTACAATAAAACCAATCCAAGAAAGGAGCATCGAAACGACGATTTCCTTTAGGACTTTGTCCCTAATTTCTTTGAAATCGTTGCGAAGGATTTTATAATCCATGCAAGAGGTGCATTATGAAAAACAAACAATTTCTAGCCTTACTCAGCTTGCCCTTGGTCCTTGCCTCCTGCGGTGGGAACTCCAGCAGTTCCTCTGCCGCTTCTAGCAGCGAGGCCTCGGCCAGTTCTTCCGCCACCCCTAGCAGCGAAAGTTCCAGCGCGCCCAGCAGCAGCGTAGCTCCTAGTTCCTCCTCTTCCTCCAGCAGCGAAGAACCCCCTTCCCCCTATTTGGAAAAAGACATCAATATCAAGATGGTTTCCCATTTCGGGGAGGATTTCGGCCAGAACGAAATCGAAGATACCTGCTTCTATAGCGACCGCTGGTTCCTTGGCGATTCCTATCAAAAGGATTACGGCCTTGCCCTTGCTTCCGCCTATACGGGCGGCATGTCTTACGCCACCGATACGGATGAAACCGGCAACAAGATCGCCAGCTTCCTCGAAGCGGCGGGTTATTCCACCATCCAACGGAACCGTTATTACGCCGAAGGCGTGAAACTCCAAGATTCCTTAGGTGTCATCGTCGGCAAGAAAGCGTTCGTGGATACCGCCGGGAAAGAATACACCCTCTTGGCCGTCTTCCCGCGCAACGCCGGTTATGGCGCCGAATGGAAAGGCGACTTCAACCTCGGCACCGAGGGGATGCACAAAGGATTCCAAGAAGCTCGTGACGAAATGCTTCGCTTCACGAAGTATTACATCGATACCAATCGCATCACCGGCAATTTGAAAATCTGGTCCGCCGGCTATAGCAGAGGCGCCGCCTCCGCCAGTCTCTTCGGCGGTTACTTGGCCGATAACCAAGCCTACCTTGGCGATGCGGTCACCTTATCGCCGCACGACCTCTACGTCTATACCATTGGCACCCCGAATTATATGCCTAAGGGCTTAGCCAAATCCGCGGTGTTAAGTGTCTCCGGTCCCCGTGAAAAAGAAGGCTACATCGATACCAACGTGCCCGCCTATGCTTATGAGGGAGAAGGCACGATTGATCCTACCGCCGCCTCCTACGATTACATCCACAACTTCGCCGCGGTTGGCGATTACGTCACCAAGATGCCCTCCAACGACATGGGCTTCTTCCGTTATGGCCAAACCGAAGACGTTGTCTATGGCAGCGATGAGATGCGCGAAGAACTAAAGAAATACAGCGCTTCCACCGCCGATTCCTTCGCGAAGAAGAACTTCGCCACCGAAGTCCCGGTTCAAACCGTCTTACTTCGGGAGGTCCTCGAGAATCCCGCCCTCATTATCACCGGACCCACCAAAGATACGGAACGGAAACAATCCGCCGATGCCGTCCTCAACGAACGTATCGACGCGTTGTTGAAACTCGGCGAATCCCGAGAAGACCGCGATGCCATTTCCCAATACCTCGGCAATGTCGGTGGTATCTTTGGGGTCGACGGGCAAGGTTTCGCCGATGGTATCAGGAGCTCCGGCATCGGGGCCATCGTCAAAACTGTCTTGTGGAACTACCTCGCTTATAGCAAAGACAAGTTCAGCATCAGCGGTGCCCAGGTCTTGGCGAACATCTTGACCCAGCTCTTTGCCGAGGATCCCGCCTCGACCAACTACACCGATCAGCAATTCCTTTCCGACTTGCTCGATTACCTCATCAATGACTATCAAACCGCGGTCAAAGCCCAAACTCGGGCGATGTTCTTAAAAACCCTCATTCCCGCTCCTTATGGCCAACTTTATCTGGATGTTCTTGACTATGCCAAGACCAAAAAGATGACCGCCCATAACTTCGATGATCTCTTCCTCTTGCTGAGCAACTACATTACCGACAACAAGAACAGTACCGACAGCAAGAAAAAAGAAACAGTCCTGAACTTGGTGGAAACCTTAGCCAAAGCCATTCCGGAGAATTATCGCCCATTTGTCCTTGGTGCGTTGCAAACCATCACAAATAAGGATTATAGTGACTCCGAACTGTATCCCGATGACCTTTCAAAACTAAAAGCCGAAATTCTCGATACGTTCGAATGCTGCGTCGTTGGTAGCGTCGTTAACGAAGAGCCGAAGACCGGAGGCGAAATCCGCTATATGTTTTATCAGTTCTCTCAGCTTCTTGTTACTGAACCGATCTGGAACTTAATCTCCAACGGTGCTTATGACGGTCCTGATACCCAAGTCGAAAAAGATCCGGTGCCCTTAGCGGACTTCGTTGAAGCCGTCTTGTCGCTGGTCCTCCCCAAGAAAGAAGACAACACTCGCATGACCATCGAAGAAGCGGCCAACCAATCCCTCTCCGATCTCATCCTCAGTGGTAAGACCGAGAAAAACGGGGCCTTCGTCGAAGCCCTTGCCGCCAAACCGGAAACCTTCCGCTCCGTCTTATTCGCCCTCTTGTTCAACTCCGGTGAGGAATATAACTTCCAAAGCGATGTGGACAACGCCTATCAAATCGTTACCACCCTGCAGTTTGTCTTCCCCGCCCACAGCCAAGAACTCTACATCTCCTATTTGAAGACCAAGCTCCCCCGAGCGGTCCAAGAATAATCCAACGCCGTCCTTCGGGACGGCTTTTCTTTCCGGGATTTATCGAAAGCATTTCCGCGTTTATTCAATAGTGGAATCGCGGAACCCTAAATAAGAACCGCATTTGAGGCAACGCGGGGTGGTGCCCTCGACATATTCGTTGCCACAGACGGGGCAACGCTTTTTCGTCAGCGTGCCTTCGACTTTGACCGCGTTTTTCAGTCCTTTTTGGCGGTAGGTATGCAGGATCATGCCGCCTAAGCCCACCAAGCAAATCCCTTCCCAAACGATGAAGAAGACCAAAGGTCCCGTCTCCGCGTGGAAGGCGGGTTTCATCATGTCGGGAAGAATGAGACGGAAAGATTCTTCTAAGGCGGCGCCAAGCGGTTTCTTCGCGGTGAGCCCTTCGTGGAGGCAGCGGTTGAATCGATCGGTCGTATAACGATCCAAAATGGAATCGGTATCGTTACCCTGCATGCCTTCAAAGGCCCAAGTGGTGCCGGCTTGGCTATAGACGATGAGCCAATGGGTTTCGTCCTTATAACGGCTGGTATAGGCGTTATAGGCATAATCTTCCAGCGTGGGGTATTTGCCTTTCCACGTCTCGGGTTCGACGGTGAGGATGCTCGGGGAGATGCCGGAGACCGTATAGAATTCTTCCGCCGTCGCGCGGAGTTGGTTTTCCTCGGTTTCGTTAAGGACGTTTAAATAATCTTCAATTGCGATCGAAGCGGTGGGCTGACTCGTGATTTTTTGGGGATTATGGAAACCGGCGAAGAAGAACACGACTGCCCCGAGGATCAAGAAGGCGACCAGCATGATGAATCCGATGATGGTCGTGGATTTCTTTTGGGTCATCGGCCCGTTGGTATAAACGGTGTGAAGACGGCCTCTTCGACCATAGAAAACATAACAGCTTGCGCCGGGGAAGGGCCTGGAAGAGGTGCGATAAGAGGGGCCGCTAGAGGAGCCGGAATGGAAACCGCCCCCGCTAGAGCCGCCACCGGAAGAGTGAGGCATAACGCTTCGATTATAGCAAAAAAGCCGCGGGAGTGCTTTCTTGCCCTCTGGTTTTTTATGGCGTTTTCTTTTTTCGGCCTATAAAATTCCCGTATCGCGCATGGAGGACCCTTCATGAAAAAGTACATCGGAACGATCATCACCGCCCTCGTCGTCATCGCCTTAAGCGTGCTTGGCTTTGTCTTTTGTCCACCCAATTTGGATTCGGTTCAGCAAGAGACCTTCTTGATCCTGCTCATCGTCTGTGGATCGGCGGCCGCCTATTGCTTTGTCGTGGGCGAACTTAGCCGTAACAATTCCCAAATGGATAAGCTGTGGAGCATCTTGCCCATCGCCTACGCTTGGATCATCGCCGGAAAGGGGAATATGAAACCCCGGTTGGTGTTATTCGCCATCGTCGTGACCCTTTGGGGAATCCGCCTCACCATCAACTTCGCCCGGAAAGGGGCTTATCGCCTCAAATTCTGGGAAGGGGAAGAGGATTATCGCTGGCAGGTGCTTCGCGAAAGCAAGTATCTCAAGAACAAAGCCGCCTGGGCCGTGTGGGATCTCTTCTTTATCTCGATTTACCAAAACGTGTTGGTGCTTGCCATCTGCTTGCCCGCTTTGGCCGCGATGACTTCCGATGCGCCGCTTGGAGGATGGGACTATGCCGCCATCGCCGCCGCGCTTGGCTTCTTGCTGCTAGAGACCGCCGCCGACGAACAACAAATGGATTTCCATACCACCAAAAAGAATTTGCTCGCGGAAGGGAAAACCTTATCCGAATTGCCCGCTCCCTTCAATAAAGGGTTCAATACCGTTGGCTTATGGGGCCGGGCCCGTCACCCCAATTATTTAGGGGAACAAGGTGTTTGGCTCGCCTTATATTTCGTCGTCTTAGGTGCGGGGGTGGCCCAAAACGGCATCTTCCATTGGACGATGATTGGCCCGCTCTTCCTCATCTTCTTGTTCCTAGGTTCTTCCGCCTTTGGCGAAAGCGTCTCTGCTTCGAAATATCCCGAATACAAAACCTATCTGGCCCATGTTTCCAAATATGTGCCGTTATGGAAATATAAACCCGAGAAATACCAGGATTAAAACCTGGCCAAGTCGAACATAGCGTGGACCTCCTTGTCTAGAGCCGACGGTAGGAGTTTTTCCAACGATCTTTTTGAAAGAAAAACACGCTTTTCTAAATTTCATATTATTTGCACTAAAGGTATTCACAAACACATACTTTCAACGCAAAATAATAGCATGGAACATAAGTATCTTAAGGAAGCGCTCTTTACATTTGAAGACGTTATGGGCGCAGGCTTAACCAAACAAGGGGCGGCTTCCGCGTTGCGCCGTCAACAGAGCCAAGGAAAGATTCAAAAGCTTCGCAGGGGGCTCTATGCCCGCGTTAATCCATTAACAGGTGGCATTTACGCAACTAAGTTTGAGATTGCCGCCGCCTTACATCCAGGGAGCGTCGTTGCCTATCATACCGCCCTGGAATACCACGGGGTTGGCCACCAAGCCTTTTTTGAGGCTTATTGTCTCTGTCCCTCCCGTTATAACGAAGAGACCGTCGATGGCGTAACTTATCGATTCTTCGCCCAAACAATCAAAGAAGGTGTGGTGGAACGATTTGGCTCGGCGGGCATTTCCGTCACTGATTTGGAAAGGACGGTCGTTGATTGTCTCGATCGTGTTGACTTATGCGGCGGGTACGAGGAACTTTGTAACTGCTTTGCCCTTATTCCGAGCCTGCAAAGTGAAAATGTTTTGAAGTATCTAAGGCTATACGGCAAGAAAAACCTATACCAAAAGGCGGGTTTTGTTTTGGCCAAACTCGGGATACGTGGGCTGGAGGAACGTTTCTTTGCCGAATGCGAGAAGAACGTTGGACTGGCCTATGTGGACTTATGCGCCACAGGCGAAAAAGGCGTTATCGATTCAAAGTGGCGGGTGAAAGCCCCGGTTTGGAGTGGCTTAGATTATTGGGAGATTCATGATGGAGATTAGCGCTAAAAGTATTAGGGCACTTGCCGAGAAAACAGGCTTTATCCGCGATAACCTTGAGAAGGTTGTGAGGCTTATTGATCTCTTAGAAACCATTTTTTCTTCGGAATATGCAGATCGACTGGCTCTTAAGGGCGGGACCGCCATTAACCTTTTCTATGCCGGATTGCCACGCCTTTCGGTCGACATTGATTTGGATTACGTCGGTGCCGACAAAGACGCGATGCTTGCGGATAAAAACGCAATCAAGAATTGGCTTGCCGCTGTTTCGTTTGGAATGGGCTATCGCATCGGAGATCGTAGCAAGGAAACCCATGCTTTGGATTCTTATGTGCTTTCTTACGTGAATTCGGCCGGGAATCCGGACGTGATTAAAGTCGAGATCAATTACCTCGACAGGGTACACATTCTTCCTTTAGAAAAAAGGGCAATTGTTTCTTTGGGTTATGTGTCGAAAGTCGACATTTCGATTCTTGCCAAGCAAGAACTCTATGGCAGCAAAATTGCCGCCTTGGTTTCTAGAGGCAAGCCAAGAGATTTATTCGATGTTTATTTCGCTGTTTCCAAAGGGACCATTAAAAAGGATGCAACGCTTCGAAAGTGTGCGCTTTTTTACGATTGCGTCGCAGGGAAGAACTCCCTTGTCGAACAAGGTGATTTTGATTATAAACGCCTTAGCAGACGGGATTTCCAACGAATGTTAATTCCCATGCTACGAAAAGGTACCCAATTCGATTCGGATGCCGCGATTAATGAAGTGAGCTCTTTCCTTGGCGATTTGTTCCACTTTGAAGCGGAAGAGGTTGCGTTTTCGCAACGATTCGCCGGAAAAGATTATTGCCCCGAATTACTGTTTGGCGATTCAAAAGAAACAGAAAGAATTGCGAAACATCCAATGGCTTTATGGCGAACCAGGCACGATGAACCGGAATAGACGGAAACAAGAGGATTTTGCTCGGCGTAAAAACATGGCTTATCGGCCTTCCAACGTTGTTTTTTCGTCAGAAGGTGTTTTGCTTTTTTCTTAAATCGTGTCTTGGACTTTCCTAGAAATTGGGGAATTCGGTTTTGATGGCCGCTAAGTTGGGGATTTCGATGGTTTGGTTGATATCCGAGAAATCCACCCGATATTCTTGATGGCAATCGGATTCGAACGCCTTTTTCGCCTTGTAATTGGCAACCACCTCCAAATGGTCCGGGGAGAGGTCGGCTTTGGTAAAGACGGAAACGGAGATGTTCTCAAAGGTCGGATAATCGTCTAGGCCCCCAAACGCCTTCATTTGGATACGGACGTTGGTGGTCGCCTTCTCCGGATCGAAGGCGAGTTTAAAGGCGTAGCCAGAATTCGCGGTGATCGGCTCTATGGAGGTAATGGCTTCCTTAGAACATAGATAACCCTCAATCGCGGGATCAAAAGGATAGACCCCATAGGAGGCGATGTAGTCGGTCATGCTGGAAAGGGCGAATTTCGGAGTGTCGTTGGTGTCGTTACTATAAACGGATTGTTGGTTATGGAAGTAGGCGGTGTGGATGGTGGTAAGGGCCCCGCGGGACTCGTTTTTGAGATAACTGTAATCGCTTTTGATTTGGGTCACATCGATGGACTGGGTGGTGTCGAAAAGGAGCACCTTGGCCTTGGTTGTGCCTTTGGTAATGGCTTTATAAGAAGTGAGGGAACCAACCTTTTCTAGATAGCGGGGAACGAAATCTTCTTTGGTCGGTGGGACAAAAGCGGAACTCGAGGAAGAAGGAGTTTCACTAGAAGAAGGGGTTTGAGAACTCGAATCAGGTGCCGAAGAGGCTTCTGAAGAAGACGGAGCCGCGCTGCTTTGGCTTTGAGATTGCGAGGTCGGGGCGCTGGAAGTTTGCTCCGAAGAAGAAAGGATCACCGGCTGCAAGGAACTACTGGATCCACCGCAAGAGGCGAGGGCGAGCAGAGGAAGGGTCAATAAGAGGGATTTCTTCATAGGGGGCTCCTGATTCGGGGGTATTGTAAACTCCCCAACGGAAAAAGACGAATATTTTTCCTACATAGGAAAATCCAATATTATTGCGAAAACGATGTAAAATAAGGTCGCTTTGCGAGGAAATGTATGAAAGCGGAAGAAATGTGGAAGGCTTCCAAGCTTTGTGGCGAATACGAAGCCTGGGCGTTTGGCGGTGCCCCCGATAAACTAGCCGACCTCGTGTTGCGGGGGATCAAAACCGGCACCTGTTCCTCCTATGATTTGTATCAAGCGGAAGGAGAACCCATCCCTCATGTGGGTGAGTATAGTGTGATCCTTAATTCCCGCGACGAAGCCGTCTGCATCATCCAAACCACAAAGATTTATATCGCCCCTTTTTCTAAGGCCACCCCGGAACACGCCTTCAAAGAAGGGGAAGGGGATCGCTCGCTTGCTTATTGGCAAGACGTGCATCGGGAATTCTTCACCGAGGAACTCCAAACCATCGGGAAACCCTTCGACGAAAGCATCCTTCTGGTCTACGAAGAATTCGAAGTCGTCTACCGTTAACCGCCACCGAGCGGTTTTTCTTTCGTGGATGCGTTATAATTCGAGGTATCTAAAGGGGGAATCCCGATGAAAGAAAAGATTTCGCTCGTGCTTCGTATCGTTGGCACGGTTTTCTCGTTTTTCAATGCGCTGATGTGGTTTGCGCTTCGTCCTTGCTGGAGTGGCATCAGTTCTACGCTTGGTTATAAAGGTGGGGCCAACACCTTCTTATTGATTCTCCCCGTCATCATCTGCGTGGTCCTTTTCCTCATTCTCCTTGCCGATTTGATTCTCAAAGCCATCTTCAAGAAGCGGTGGCTCAACATCCTCTTCTTGGCCTTAGGGATTGTCTTCTTCGTGGCCATCATCGTCGTCATCGTCATGGGGGCGATCGATTATATGCGCTTCGTCTGGCCGAAGTTCTTCGTGGAATTGGCCATCGTCGCCATATTGGGCTTGCTCTATTGTCTCCTCTTCGTCTATCCCAAGACCCGTTTAAAAAATAACAACTGGTTTAAGTTCGGCACCCTTGGGGTGGCGTGCGTGATCGCCGTTGGTGTCCTTACGAATTTCACGATCAACCGCATCACCTATGCCCCGGTGGTCTATGCCGTGGAAGATCGTTATCAAATCGTCTTCTCCACCAATACCGAAGCCACCGGCTGGGTCGAAGTCGGCGGGCAAAAGTTCTATGACACGTATGCGGGCACCACGAAAACCTTCACCCGCATCCACAAAGTGGAAGTGCCGATGACCGTCTTAGACGCGGCGAAACAATACACCGTCCATTCCCAAAAGACGATTTACGCCGGTCCTTTTGGTGGTTTCTTAGGACGTGATGTCAGCCAAAAGGTAGGCTTTAAGCCTGTCAATAGCGGCGATGGCATCCAATACCTATCCTTCAGCGACATCCATATGAATCTTTCCCAAGCGGCCCAAACCGCCACTTTGGTCAAGGATTACGACTTCTTGGTGTTGGCCGGGGATTTGGTGTCGGTGGTGGATAGCTTCGAAGACGCCAACTTCAATAACGAGGTCGCTTACCGCATTACCCAAGGACAGATTCCGGTGGTCTATGCCCGTGGCAACCACGATGTGAAAGGACGTTATGGGCAAGAGCTTCATCGTTATGTCGGGGCCAAAGGAGAAGATTTCTATTTCACCTTCCGCTTCCCCGATGTCTATGGCTTGGTCCTCGATTTAGGCGAAGACCACGATGACGATTGGTGGGAGTATTACGACACCGCCCATTATGCCGACTACCATCAAAAGCAAATTGAATTCCTCAAAGAGGAGATTGCGAAAAAGGATTACGAAAGCGAACCTTATCACCTCGTCGTTTCCCATATCCCCATCCCCTTCGTCAATTACCGGCTCAACCACGAAACCGTGAAAAAAGAGATGACGGCCTTGTTAAATCAAATGGACGTGGATATGTATTTATGCGGCCATCAACATCAGCTGATGATCTTTGAGCCCGGTTTAATCGAGCCCTTTACATCGCTCTCTTATAACCCCAATTACCGGAAAGGCAAATACGGCGGTTATCTCACCGACTTCAATTTCCCTTCCTTCATGGTGAGCAAACCGGGGTTCACCTTCTCCGATTCCACCAAACTCCATGGGAATAAGAGCCACATCGGATTTGTGGTGGATGCCGATGTTACCGGCGGCAAAGAAACCTGCCATTACCTCAATAGCAAAGGCGAGAAGGTGTCGGTGATGAATATGTTCTGCGAAAAAGATTACGGAACCGATATCACGATTGATCTAACGACTAAAGCGTTCCAAGGTTAACGGCTATTTTGATTCATGAAAGCGGGTAGTTCGCTGGTATAGATGGAGCAGACCCCGCTTTCTTCGACGCGTTTGCAGAGCTGTTCTAACGTTTCATAGGTCTGCCCGAATTCGAAATCATAGCCATGGGAGACGAAGACGAATAGTTCCGCCTCCGGATTGGCGAGGAACTCCTCGAAGCGATTTAGCGCTTCATTGACGTCCAAAGAGGTGATTTTCAAATGGAAGGGGTCGGAAGGGAAACGGAACGAAGGATCGATTTCGGAGACGCGGATGACCGTGAATCCATCAATGGCTTGGATGCGGTGGATGCTGCGCTCATCGAAATCCTCAAAAGGAAAGGCAAATGAGGTGACGGGGCGTCTAAAGATCCGTTCCAGGTTTTCCTTATCCACGCCGACTTCATAGCCGATGTGGTCGTCGCTGCACTCCGTTAGATGAGGGTGGGTGAGCGAATGGCTGGCCACTTCATGGCCTTGGTAAAGATTTACGCATTCGGGCAAGTGGTTCCGGCAAACGGGGCGGCCTTCGGAATACCAGACGAAATCGTCGAGCCCGCTATTGAGATTGAAGGTGCCTTTGATATGGTAACGATTCAAAATGGCGATGACCTTCTCGTCATAAACGGTTCCATCGTCAATGGAAAGGATGAAATATTTCATAACTGCATTATAGTAAGCGGGCAATCCGTTTGTTTGTAGCAAATGATGGAGGACGATTATGTATCGACTTGGATTTCTTGGATTAGGTAAGATGGGCTATGCCATCGCCAAAGGCGTTGTGGATAAGGACGTCTATCCCGCAATGGAGATCGCCTTCTATGCGCCAAGCGAAGCGACCCAAAGCAAAGGGAAAGCGTTGGGTTTGTTTTTGGCGGAAGACGAAGCCGCGCTTTTTCGGGAATCTTCCATCGTCATCCTTGCCATCAAACCCCAAAAATATGACGAGGTTTTCGCTAAACTTCAGAATCTGGATTTCTCGGGCAAAACCATCGTTTCCATCGCCCCGGGGAAAAGCATCGCCAAACTCAAAGAGGTCTTCCCCTGTGCCCAAATCGTGCGGGCCATGCCCAATACCCCGGCGATGGTTGGCCTAGGCACGACGACGATCGCCTTCGAAGGCAAACATGACCACGAGGTGATGGACATCTTCTCTTCCGTCGGGGTATGCGTTCCCGTGGAGGAAAGCCAAATCGACGAAGCCATTCCTTTGCAAGGGTCGATGCCCGCTTATCTATTCGAATTCGCTAAAGCCTTTGCCGAGCAAGGTCGATCCTATGGCATCGATATGTCCCGTGAATTGGTGCTACACGCCATCATCGGGTCGTGTGCTTTGGCCTTGCAAAGTGGAGATTCGTTTGAAACGCTGATCGACAACGTATGCAGCAAAGGCGGTTCCACCATCGAAGGGCTCAATCGTCTTCGGGACAGCGGATTTGGCAAAGCCATTGCCGAGTGTTACGAAGCCTGCGTGGCCCGTAGCAAAGCGCTAGGCGGCGAGTAGCGGTATATGTGCCGAAAAACCTTTACACATAAAGGCGCTGTTTTACAATCCTTTTAAGAATTACCCCTTCTTGGAGGTTACCCCATGAAAGCGAATCTTTGTCCGCGCTGCGGAGAGAGCTTAATCAAAGAAAAAGGGCTTTGGGTTTGCCACTGTTGCGGCGCCACCTATAGCGAAGAAGACACCAAATCCGCCAAAGAGGCGATGAAGGAGGTTTTGGAAGAAGCCAAGATCGAACTCCTCGCCAACCGTAGACGCGTTTTATGGCAAGCAAGCCACGACGCCCATGTCTCGGATAAGAAACTCAAACGGGCCGCATCCGACGTCCGGGCCGTCTATGCCGAGGATTTATTATCCCGTTTCTATTTGGCCGCCATCGACGAAGACCCATCCGAACTCAATCGCTTCTTATTAGAAGAACCGTTGGATGCCTTCGATGCCAGGGAAGTGGTGCGCTTTTGCTTGCTGTCCTTAGATTCGCGTAACGTTTTGGCCCTGAATTCCTTCGTCTCCGAGATGTTCGAAGGCAAGGAAGCCGATAAATACCTAAAAGCCATCGCCGACGAAGCCGAGAAGATCGATAGCGGCGTTTACCTCACCTCGTTACCTCGCGATGTTTTCTTGGCGTATTCGAGCAAGGATATGGATGAAGTCATCCGCATTGCGGATTACCTCGAATCCCAATCCATTTCCTGTTTCGTCGCCTCGCGTAACCTCCGCCACGGCAAAGGCGCGGTCGAGAATTACCAAAAGGCCATCTATGATGCTTTGAAACATTGTCGTAGTCTGGTCTTTGTTTCTTCCGAAGCTTCCCGCGACCTCCATTGCCAAGCCATGGAAAAGGAACTTCCTTTCTCCGTGGACAATTTGCCGAAGCAAACCAGGATCCAATATGTCATCGAAAAGCCGGGGAGAAAAACCGGTGATGCCGCGAAGACGCTGCTGAAAAACGCCTTCCGCGATCAGGAGTGGTGCACCGACCTCGAAGATTTAAGCGAACGCATCCGCAAGAGCCTTGCCCGCACCGATAAAGTCTGCTTCCATTGTGGCGAAATCAACGATGGCGAAGCCACCCATTGCCATAAGTGCGGCTATCCTTTGGATAAAACCAAATACGAAGCCCGCATCAAGGAAGAAAAGGAAAAAGCAGACGCTTTGCGACGCCTGAAAGAGCTTGAAGACGCGAAAAAGAACGAGGCGGCCATGGAGGAAAAACTCCAAAAACTTTTGGAAGAACGCCTCGCCAAGAAGGAAGAACCCAAAGCCGAAAAAACTCCGAAGAAAACCGAGAAAGACCTCGAAGCCAAGCTCCAAAAGATGCTGGAGGAAAAGCTCAGAGAGCAAGAAGCCGCCAAGCAGAAAGAAGCCAAGAAGGCCCCCGCCAAAGCCAAGGCTCAAAAAGAAGAGGCCGCTTCTGCGGAAGACTATTCCATCACCCTGACCGACCTTGGGAAAGACTCCATCGTCGCCGTGGTGAAAACCGTCGATAGTCTCTTTGACCTCGGCGGTTTGGTGAAAGCACGGCAATTCCTCGATAAGCTACCCGTCGAGCTCGCCACCGGGCTAACCTTTGAAAAGGCCAAAGACTACGAAGCCCGTTTGAAGGAAGTGGGTTGCAAGTGCGAGGTCAAATCCAACGCACCTGCAGCGGATCATTACCCGAAACTAAAGCCGGGAGCCATCATTTCCTTTGGTTCCTTCTGGGCGCTGAACCGAGAACGCAAGCAATACGAAGACGCGTTGATTGTTCCTTCCCGGTTCAAAGACGTGCCTGAAGACCAAAAAGAACCCATTCAGTGGCGCGTTGTCGCCAGAAACGGCAACAAAGCCACCGTCCTTTGCGAGAAGATTTTGGTCTACACGTTCCGCTCCGGCAATGGCTATCGCCGCGCCACCTACGATTTCTTGCGGACCGCGAAAGACGAATACCTCGGCGACTATAAAGACGCCATCGAACAACTCGGTTTGCCCGATCCCGCTTTTATTCCCAAAGGCGGTTCGGAATCGATGGATGCCGGCGTGTTTGCGTTCACCAACGCACACCCCGATAAAAAAGACAACCTCGGTTCGATTTGGGTGAACGAGGATACCAAAGATTCCAGCAGGGGCGTGCGTATGCGGCCCGATGGCAGCAAAACCTTCGAATGGAATACGGGCCTATTCGGCGTCCGACCGATGGCCGTCGTCGACCTCGAGGTGTTGGAGATGCTCGGCGCCGATCTTAAACCCGATGGCGGCGCCAAGAAGGCAAAGCCGAAATTGAAATTCAACCCGCCCGCTTTTAGCGCTGCGGAAAAGCAACTCTTCAAGAAATACCAAAAAACCTGGGAACCCTTCTATGTCGAATCTTATGGGGACGAAAGTCTTGGGTATGGCTGGTACCCCGGCAAAAAAGGTTCTTCTTCCTCTGCCATCGTCCCAGGCTATGGGGAGAAAGACGGCAAGCTCTATAAGAAAATGGGTAACCAGGATTATGAGTATTCGGGAATGATGTGGCGTGTTTTGGAAACCAAAAACGGCATTTCGACTTGCATATGTAGCTGTGCGATTGAGGATGCCCCGTTCGACGAACGTGGCGTCGGGGTCTACCAAGGTTCCTTTATCCAAAAGCACTTAAACGAAGATTATTTCCACGAAGTCTTCCCCGACCAAGGCAAACTCTTGGTTCCTTTTGAGGACGGTTCTTTGGTCCGTCTTCCTGCGGAAAACGAAGCGAAAAAACTCTTTTATTACGATTCCGACTTTATGGGCCAATACGCCAGTTCCAGACGGAATCCGTTAGAAGGATTCTGGATCGACGACGGGAAGAAATCCGCCGATGGCGCCGCGGCCATTTTCACCCAAGCCAGAACCGTAAAACATGTTCCCGTGGGCCAACGTCAAAAAGTGATTGCCGTCATCCAGGTCAATCTCGCTCCCTTAAAGGAGGCTTGGGAAGCGAAGAAAAAGAAATGAGTGGAAAGGCAGCCGCGAAAAAACTGACGATCCTCTCCGCGATCGTCTCCTTCGTAAGCTTTGCTTATAAGGCCGGCCTTGGCTTTATGACGATGTCGCTTGTTTTGCTCATCGCCTCTTTGTCTACCCTCATGGTCTTCATCGTCAAAGCGGCCTTCATCAAAAACGTCACGATGACGCGGGAGAAAAAGAAGAAAGCCTATTTGGTCATGGCCTTTGCGGCCTTGTTCTATTCGTTGATCTTTATCCTCTTTGTGGTCTTAAAAGTCAGCGGCATCGATATCTCGAACAAGAAGACCTACGACGGCTGGCTCGGGGCATTGCTCATCGGGTTTATGTTGGTCATGTTCATCCTGTCCGTGATCAAGTTGAAGGGTGCTTTGGAAAAGACCGATTTGATGGTCATCGGCCTCAAGGAAATGGTTTTCGTCAGCGCCCTCTCCGATTTGGTGATCATCGAAGAATTCGTCTCCCGAATCGTACTACAGTACAAAGAAGTGCCCTGGATGGGCCAATTCAATTCCTATTTTTGCTTTGGGGCGGGTGGCTTAATGGCGCTTGTGTCCCTATTGATGTTTGTCCGGTTCTTCAAATACGAAGCCTAGTTCAAGTGCGCGTTTGACGCGTGTATACTTAGGGCATGGACATTTCCTTGCGCCTGCTGAGTGTCGAACACGCCGATCGCGAATGGGCCTTTTTGACCAATTTCCCTTCTGAGTGTGGCTTTACCAACCCTTATTTTGGTTGTTCCAAAGAAGAATATTTATCCCAGCGGCTCCCAGTTGCCCTCCGTTCCCATGAAGGGATTCCCCCTCGCCCGGATCTGGTGCCCGATTCCACCTATATCGTGTATTTGGGCGAAACGCCAATTGGTATCATCAAGATCCGTCATTATCTGAATCCGGCGTTGCGCAAAACCGGCAATGGCCATATCGGCTATGGCATTGCCAAAGAATATCGGGGTAAAGGATATGGCAAGGAAATGCTGCGCCAGGGTTTAGAAATTCTGCGTTCCCGTCCCGATTTCGATGACGAATACATTTTGCTTAGTTGCGATGTCGGCAACATCCCCTCTTACCGCACCCAGCTTGCTTGTGGTGGCATCACCTATCGCAAAGACGACAAGTACTGCCAAATGTTCCCTGGGAAAAAGGAATTCGGTTTTATTCAGAACCCAGACTTTGATCCCACCGATGCCAGCATCACGCCCTTCGAAACGATGCAAAAACCTTGTCCCGATTCACTCGTGATTTGCTTTTTCCACGAACAGATTCAGCGTCTTTTGGAAGCGGGGGAAATCGAGCCCTTCTATACAATTCGCGGCGAAAATAGCTGCCCCCTGTATCAATTTAAGGACGCCCCCGTCTTGCTGATGCCTGGGCTCGTCGGAGCGCCGCTTACCGGCGGGTTCCTTGAGGAACTGATTGCTTCCGGCGTAAACCGCGTTCTTTGCATCGGCGGGGCCGGTGTCTTCCACAAAGAGATGGAAGCGGGTGGCCTCTTGCTGATCGAAGGTGCCATTCGCGAAGAAGGTTTTTCTTATCACTACATGCCCAAATCCCGCAAAATCCTGGCAAACCGGCAGGAATTGCGGAGAAATCGCGACTTTTTGGAAGCAAACCACATTCCTCATTCCCAGGTCATTGCCTATACCACCGATGCCTATTACCGGGAAACCAAAGCCAAGATCGAACAAGCTAAACGCGATGGTGCCTCTTGCGTCGAAATGGAGCAGGCGGGACTGATCGCTTTATGCCATTATCGGGGCATCGAGTATTCCGCCATTTTGTATGGCGGGGATGACTTATCGGGCGCGATGTGGGATAATCGCTCGTGGAAGAACCGAAGCGAGGTCCGCGCTTCCCTGTTGGATCTTGCCAAAACCATTCTTAAGGGGTCCTCAAAATGAAATTACGATTTCTCACTTTAGCCATCGCCGCCGCCTTCTTAGTCACCGGGTGCTCTGGTTATGGTGCGCCCATCTCGAGCTATGCCGTGATCAACGGCCAAGGCGCACCTGGCGCTGTCACCGGCAATCAGGGCGACGAATATATCGATATCACCACCGGAGATAAATACATCATGACCCCAGCTGGTTGGCAGTTAATCTCCAAAGGTTCATCTTCCACCCCCAGCGTGGCCCCCGGCATTGTGGGAGACAAAACCTTAACCGATCTCCTCGCCGATACCCGTTTGGTGGTCAAAGATGGTCAAGCCTATGGCAAATTCGCCTATGAAATCTTCGTTCGTATCGATGCGCTTGGTCCCAACTATGATGGCATCGAGGCCGATAAGGCCGGCCATATGTATGTGACCCTCGCCGATGGCAGTGGCACGGCCGTTTCCGTTTCGGGAAGTGGGGCGACTGCTTCTGCCCTTGCCTTTGATGGTGCGCTTGGGGCTTATGTCTACACGAGCGCCAATGACTTCCTTACCAATTCCCTCACCAAAGATTTGCAAATCGGCGATGTCTTAAAAGTCCACGCAGTCCGTCATGACTACGGCCCGTCCAAAGGCATCGCGATGGTGATTCTCGAAAAGAGCGCCGCTCCGGTGGATCCCATCGGACCCGATGATCCGGTTGATCCGGCTGACCCCGTAGATCCTGCGGACCCTGCTGACCCCGTAGATCCCGTGGACCCCGTCGATCCGGACGATCCCATGAATGCCTACCACACCGCCGACATGTCCAAGGTCGCTTTGAATTTCCACGATGTGGGCGATTTCACCTATTATCCCGTTTTGAATAGCGTTGGCACCCAAAAGATCTTGGTTTTGCCAATCGAATTCTCCGACATGCCCTTTACCGACGACATGATCGACGACATCAAACACGTCACCGGTGGCACGACCAAAGAAACCGGTTATTGGGAATCTTTAGCGACGTTCTATGAAAAGTCTTCTTACGGGAAGCTGAAGTTCGAATTCACCTATGCCGATACCACCGTAGTCGGCAAGAATCCTCAGGATTTCTTTGATAAACACAAAGACGAAGTGGCCTACGAAGAATACAAATATGGTGAAGAGGATGAAAATGGAAATTATCCTTACCGCGCCAATCTCGCGGAGGTAGCCATGCAGCAAGCCGTCACCGCTTATAAAACCAAAAACGGCAACGCCAGCACCAAAGATTTCGATAGCGATGGCGATGGCTTCATCGATGCTTGCATCATGATCTATTCCTGCCATAACGTGACGAGCTTTCCTGAAACCAGCGAGTATTCCGAATGGGACGATCTTCTCTGGGCCTATAAATACAACGACTGCTCCTTGGTGGACGAAGACTACGATGGCGCCCACAAGAGTTCGCCGATCGGCAACCTCTATTTTTGGGCTTCCTACGACTTCAATTACGAGGCCGTCGGCGAAGATTCGGGCAAAGTCGATGCCCATACCTTATGCCACGAAATGGGCCACGTCCTTGGCGCTGACGACTATTACAACTACTCCCCGGTAGACGAAAAGGAAACCGCCGAGCCTTCGGGCGCTTTGATGATGATGCATAACAATATCGGCGACCACGATGCCTTTACCAAGCTCTCCTATGGCTGGGTCAATCCCTATGTCGTCGATGGCAATGCCACCATCACCATTCATCCCATGACTTCCTCGGGCGAATGCATCGTTCTTGCGGATAGCTGGAATGGCACTTGCTATGACGAATTTGTCATCTTTGAGCTCTACACCCCCGACGGACTCAACGAACTCGATGCCAGCGTTGCCTATTCGTATCGGAACAAGATGTTCACCACCTTTGGGGTCCGCGTCTTCCATATCGATAACCGTCTCATGAAGTTCTCCTATGACGAATATGCCGGAGATTGGTTCGAAGACGGCTTCATGACCGATACGGAATGCCAGAATTGGGCCACGTTGAAGAATACGACCCTTGCGGATTATTCCCTTGAAGCCGGTGTCACCAACTGCGCCTATTACGATGCCGAAGCGATCGCCGGCAAAGGCTATGAACTGATTCAAATCATCCAGGCCGGAAAGACCAATACCACCAAGGAGGGTTCCGAATCCACCAATGACGATCTCTTCCAAACCGGGGATACCTTCACAGTGACCGCGTATAAAGAGTTCTTCCCCGAAGCCACTTCCACCAAGGCGACGCTTAATAACGGGAATGCCTTGGATTACACCGTCCATTTCGATTCGGTGACCGCCACCGAAGCCACGATTAGCTTTTACAAAGGCAAGTAAGGAGGCTAACTATTAGAAATCAATAGAAATTTCTCTTCTTGCGACTCCTCTTTGCAAAAGCCGGCCTGAAAACCGCGCGAGGCGAGTGTCGAATCGCGGAATCGTTCTTTGAAAAAGCTAGACTAACGCAGTTTGGACG
>JAFTDF010000031.1 GCA_017454295.1 Bacilli bacterium | reverse complement strand
ATGAATTCACCGATGTCCGCAACAACTTCACCAAGACCATCAAGGTCGGGAAAACGTTGACCCAATCCACCGAAGGCGGGATCATCCCGGTGGGCGAGGTGCTCGCAAGCGGCTTCAAGATCGATGGGGTCGGTTGCTGGGATTATCTCCGCAATCGCGGCTATGAGATCAAATACTTCGTCCTCGAACGCCCCTTCGCCCGTTTCGAACTCCATAAATTCGGCAAGCTCGTCGCGAAGATCACCCCTTGCAACGGCAAAGACCCCTTCAACGAAGGCAGCATGAACTTCCTTCGCATGGGCGTGGGCCTCTTCCGCATCGAGATCATTGATTGCCGGCTCGACGACGCCGTTATGGCCGCCTTCATCGCCGCGAGGACCGATACGGTTCGTTAATCAAATTCAATCCTGGCCCCTGATTTTGAGGCTGGGCTTGCTTTACTTTCCCAGCAAAAGAGAGCATAACCTTCGCCAGGTTCCGTTATCGCAAAATGCGGATCGTCTATGACGACCCCAGCGATATGCGGCCTGGCGTTTTCTTCGCCAACCACACCCGCATCGTCGACGGGTATTACTACGCAAAAAAGCATACGCATCTTTCGCCGCATCTTGGCGCATCCGGAAATCTTAGACCAACCATTTCGCACGCCTGACCATGCTTTGCGCCGTTGCAAACGCTCCTTTTTCTTTGGAGACGCTATTTCTATTTGAAAACAAAAGAGTATCAGTAGTCGAAAGTTACGTGGAATTCCACGGAAGTATCTATTATGGAAATCAAAAGAAATCATAATTAATACGGGAATCCTGTTTTGTTCCGTATTCGATTTCCTTCTTGACCCGAGCTTGATGGGATAAACCGCCCCACCTTTTTTAATTTTCGAGGGTGGCATGAATGGCGAGTCGGATTTCTTGATTTTTGAACAACAGCCCGCATTCGTCACTTGCCCGCCTTGGCTTTTTTCTTTTCGATGGCTTTGGAAATGGACGTTTCCGTGAAGTAGGCCAAAAACGCCACCAATGCCATAGCGAGCAAGAAACAAAGCAGATAAACCGGATAACCCGCTTTTTCCTGAATGATGTTGCCGACGGGAAGATTGGTGATGATCATGGGGTTGATGAAGAACATATTGATGAAGTGGGGCTGGAAACTGAGGTTGATGGCAATCGCGATTACCACCGTGATGAGGAAGGCAATCATACTGCGATAAAAGGTTTTGATCGTGATGGTCTTGCGCTTCCAAATGAAGATGAGCACCCCAATCACCACCTGCGAGCCATGCTGGAGGAAGGTTTGGATATTGATATAAATCAAGCGGGAGGTCACCATATCCGAATAAACGCAGACCAATAACCCGCCCACCAAGGAAATGAAGCAGAGATAGCCCACCGCGGCATCGACGATTTTCGGATGCTTTTGATGGTTCATAAACAAGATGATGGGGGCGAAATAATAGATCATCGAGCAGATGGAAAAGGGAAAGTCGCGATAGCTATATTCCCAATAGGAAGGGCTCCCATAATGGAACGCGAGGAGGATTTGCTTGCCCGCTTCCAAAACCAGGAGGGTTAGCCAGCAACCCAAAAGAATCCGCTTATAGGTCTTTTCGCCGGCATTGCGAAATCGCCAAGGAATGAGGATGGAGCTAGCGATGATGAGGATCAGCGCCCCAAAATGGAACCAAGAAACCAGTCCTGGTTTTTCCATCTCCCCTTGCAAAAAGTGAAGGAATTCTTCCATTTCAAGGAAATATTAATCGTTTGGTATTTCTCGGCAAATAAAAACGCGCAGGGAGACGAAGCAACGAGGGATTTGGCCGCATCGAAGGCCCAAACGCGGAGGAACCTCGAACGCCAAGCCCGCGGCAAAGAAGCGTTTCCCATCGGTCTTGCATCGCCCCTCTTGAAGAAAGCCAACTGCCCATCGTAAAATATAGAATACTTATTTAGCCTATTAGGCAAACCTTTTGGAGGCACACCATTTATGGGAATCTCACGCTACGCATACAAGGGAAAGCGGCGTTTTCGCATCGACGATTTCGATTGCGGCGATACCGACGGGATTAAAAACCGTGGGGATGCCGTCGACGAATTCGTCGCGAACTTAGTCGCCATCAACAAGAAACAGCAAAAACTCTACGCCGAACGCAAAGAAGGCGTCATCTTCGTCTTCCAAGCCATGGACGCGGCGGGGAAAGATGGGGTCATCCGCACCGTCTTCTCCACCCTTTCGCCCCATGGCGTCAAGGAATATTGCTTCAAAGTTCCTTCCTCCGAGGAAAAATCCCATGACTTCCTCTGGCGTTTCTGGAGCGCCCTCCCGCCGCGGGGTTTCATCTCGATTTTCAACCGCAGCTATTACGAGGACGTCTTGGTGGGCAAAGTCCATGCCTTCTATAAGAACGATATCGTCCCCGATCGCATGAAAGAGGCCGATATCATCGAAGAACGGTATCGCCAAATCGTCGATTTCGAGCGTTACCTCTACGAAACCGGCACCCGTGTCGTCAAGATCTTCCTCAATGTTTCCAAAAACGAACAAGCGCGTCGCTTCATCTCCCGTATCGATACCCCACGGAAGAATTGGAAAATCAGCAGTGGCGACTTAAAAGAACGCGATTATTGGGACGATTATATGGAAGCCTTTGAGACCATGGTCAACAAGACCTCCACCGAACGCAGCCCCTGGTACGTCGTTCCCGCCGACCATAAGTGGTTTGCCCGTCTATTGGTTTCCCGCATCGTCAAGAAGACCTTGGAGGAAATCGATCCGAAGTTCCCCGTCCTCGATCAAGGAACCCAAGAATCCTTAGCCGATTACCGTGCCAAACTGATCGAAAGCTTGGGCGATGCTGGCTATCATGAGCAGGAAAAGAATCCCACCGAATTCGCCGATCCGAGCATGATTCCCGCCGAGATGCTCCAACGCGAGTTGATGATGAAACAGGAAGAAGACGATAAGAAGCTCAAGGAAAAAGGCTTCAAAGCCGTCCGCAAACTCCTCGCCTCCAATTACATCATCCATTCCGCCCAAGACATCATGGATGCCATCTCCCAAGAGCAGGAAGCCGAGGATCCCGAAGACGAAGTTCCGCAGCCTAGCGAAGAACTACCGGAAGAAACCGTCGCCGAAATTCGGGAAGGCCTCAAAGACATCGACGAACGCCTCGATAACGAATAAAAGGAGCAAAACCCATGTCCAAAAACAAAAACAAATTGAAAAACAAAGCCTACATCGCCGCCTTGGAGAAATTCGGATTATTGCCGCAATTTGACTTGTCCAAGAAGGAAAAGAAGATCATCAAACTCCTCGCCAAAAACGGGGATATGGACGCCCTCGCCATCGGCGAAGCCCTCGATTTCAAACCCGAGAAGGTCCAGAAGCTCATCGCCCGTTTGATGGAAAAAGGCGCGGTGGAAGAACAAAACGGCTTCGTGAAACTTAGCCCCCTTGCCTTGCGTTACCTCCACGCCAAAAAAGACCTCGCCAAATCCGCCAAGCAGTTCTATCGCTTCCTCGATGCCCTTTCCGAAAAGGAAATCGAAGAATTCATGCAGCTGGTCTATTCCTTTAAGATCCAACCCGTCGAACCGGTAGGCGAAGCCCCCGCTCCGGTAGAAGAACCCGCCAAGGAAGAACCGAAACCCGAAGAAAAGCCGGCTCGCAAGCCGCGTGCCCGTAGGCCCAAAGCCGAAGGCGAGGCCCCCGCGGAAAAGAGCGCGCCGAAAGCCCGTGCCCCGCGTAAACCGCGTGCTCCTCGTAAGCCGCGTGCCCCCAAGGCGGAAGCGCCCAAGCAAGAAGCCGAAGCCCCGGTAGAAGTGGCGGAGAATCCGGAGGCACCCAATGAGTAAGAAATACAATATTTGTTTGGATATTGGGGGGACCAAAGTCCTCGGTGCGGTTTTTAACGGCAAAGACAAGCTCGTCTGCAAAGTTAAACGCCGCTCCACCGATCAGGGGGCGGAAAGCGAGAACATCGAAGCCGTCATCATCGAAGTCACCCGTTTGCTCCTGCAAAAAGCCAATATCAAGAAGAGCCAGATCAACGCCATTTCCGCGGGGGTTCCCGGCATCGTCGATTCCAAAAACGGCATCGTCGTCTTCACCCCCAACCTCCCGTGGCGCAACTACGATCTTCGCAGCGCCATCGAAAAGGAATTCGGCGCCAAATTCTATCTTGGCAACGATGTTAACGTCGGTGTCCTCGGTGAATATCGCTATGGGGCCGGTCGCGGTCATAAGAACATCGTCGGCTTCTTTATCGGCACCGGCGTCGGCGGAGGCTTGATCCTCAATAAGAAACTCTATGTCGGCCACGAATTCAAAGCCGGCGAACTCGGCCACCTCATCATCGATGAGAATGGACCTTTGTGTGGCTGTGGCAACCATGGCTGCCTCGAAGCCTTCTCTTCGAAGAAGGGCATGGCCAAATATATCCTTTCCCAAATCGAAGCGGGCCGTCCTTCCGAGATGGGCGAAGCCATCGACGAACATGGCGTCTTCAAATCCAAATTCCTCAAGATGGCGGTGGAACACCAAGACCAAGTGGCCCTCGAAGCCATCGACCAAGCCTGCCATTATCTCGCCATTGGGGCGGGCAGCATGATCAATGCCCTCTCCCCCGATTGCGTCATCTTCGGTGGCGGGGTCATCGAAGCCTTGGGCGACCTCTTCATGGAGAAGATCCTCGCCGAAATCGACAAATACGCGATGCCAGCCATCCGCCCGAGCGTGGAAATCATGAAAGCCTCCCTTGGTGATTATTCCAACATCTATGGGGCGCTCGCCATGATCAAAGACGCCGAAAAGGGAAAACGGAAATAACCACTTCGAAAGCCTTGCTTCCTGCGAGGCTTTTTTTGATGCATTTTTTTCGATGCCCTTATAACCTAATATCCATGGATTTCCGTATCGCCGAAGAAAAAGACATTCCTCGTCTCCTCGATTTGTTGCTCCAAATCGCCAATCTCCACGCCGCGTTACGGCCCGATTTATTCAAGAAGGGGGAACGCAAATACGAGGAAGGGGAATTGCGCTCGATATTGAAGCGACCCGATCGTCCCATCTATGTCGCCGTCTTCGAAGGGAACGTGGTGGGCTATGCCTTCTGTGAGCAAACTAGCAGCGGCACCACGAGGCAAAAGACCCTCTATATCGACGATTTCTGCGTGGATGAATCAATGCAAAACCAGGGGATCGGTTCCGCCTTATTCGCCTATGTGAAAGCCCAAGCCGCCTTAAATGGGGTTGAAGCGATCACCCTTCACCTGTGGGCAGGCAACCAAGAAGCCGCTTCCTTCTATAAGAAAATGGGGTTAGAAGTGCGTTACCTCGCCTTGGAATGTCCCATAAAGGGCCAAGGCTAAGGCTTTGATTGACCGGTTTTGGCATCTGCTTATGTTTCAACGACTCCGCGCCATCCAAACCATCGTCGCCACTGGGATTTTCGGGGCCCTCTGCTTTTTGGTGACCGCCTTTTTGGGAATCCCTTATGCCGGCGGGGCGGGTTATTTTTCCTTTGGCGACGCCATTTCCCTTCTCGCGACCTATTTATTTGGACCCATCGTGGGATTAGGGACGGCCCTCATCGGCGGCGTGTTTGCCGATTTAGCCAATGGCTATGCCCTGTTTATCCCTTCGACGATCTTGGCCAAATCGATCATGGTGCTTGCCTCCTTTGGGGTGATGTTCCTTTTACGAAAACACCCTCGGCTTTCTGTCTTCGGCATCTTCGTCGGTGGGTTGCTCATGCCCTTTGGATACCTTCCGATTTATCTCTCCCTCTACGCGGAAGCCGCTTGGGTGAGCTTTGGCTTCGATGTGGTGCAGGGGGTCGGTTGTGCCCTCATTGCCATGTTACTATCGCTTCCCCTAAGCAAGGCATTAGGACACCATCCGGAGAGCAAATCCATGTGAATCTCTAGGGAGATTGCTACAATACTTGACGAAAGAAGGTAACCCTTATGGGAAGAAAATTCCGTAACGACTATAGCGAACTGGCCCATCCTCGCGTGATGGAGGCCCTCACCAAACATTGCCTCGACCAGAATGTGGCCTATGGCCTCGATGCCCATAGCGAGCATGCCGCCAAGCTCATCCGCGAAGTATTCGGGGCTCCAAACGCCAGCGTTTTCTTCCTCGCCGGAGGCACCCAGACCAACGCCACCTTCATCAGCAAAGCGCTTCGTCCTTACGAAGCCGTCATCGCCGCCAGCAGCGGCCATATCAACGTCCATGAAACCGGGGCCGTCGAAGCCACAGGCCATAAGATCATCGTCGTGCCGGGGAAGGATGGGAAAGTCCTTCCCAAAGAAGTGGAGAAGGCCCTTGCCGCCCACGCCGACGAACATATGGTCAAACCGGCCATGGTTTATATTTCCGATTCCACCGAAATCGGCACCATCTATACCAAAGACGAACTCTCCGCCCTCTATGCTTGCTGCAAGCAACATGGGCTATATCTCTTCGTCGATGGGGCACGCCTAGGCAGTGCGCTCACTTCAAGCGAAAACGACATCGATCCCTCCGAAATGGGACGACTTTGCGATGCCTTCTATGCCGGCGGCACCAAAAACGGATTGCTCTTTGGGGAGGCTTTGGTGGTCAATCATCCCCATCTCGCCGCGGATTTCCGTTACCACATCAAAAACCAAGGGGCGATGTTAGCCAAAGGCTATGCCCTGGGCATCCAATTCGAGACGGTTTTCAAGGATGGACTCTATTTCGAGCTTGCCAGACACGCCAATGAGATGGCGACCTTATTGAAGGAAGGACTGGCCCGTTTGAAGGTGGAGATGCTCCCTTCGCCCACCAACCAAATCTTCGCCACCTTCCCCAAAGCCAAGGCCAAGGCCATCATCGAAGAGCTCGGCTGCGAGAAATGGAGCGAGGCGGGCAATGATATGACCATCCGCTTTGTCACCTCCTTTGCCACGAGCAAAACCGATGTCAAAGAAGCACTCACCTTCCTCGAAGCGTTGCTGAAATAAAAATAGGGACCGGATGGTCCCTTTCTTTTAGGCGGTTTTGGTGAAGGTGATCGTGGCGGTGGCGCTATGATCGAGACGCTTGGATATGGAATCGACATGGAACCTCCAGCCCAGATCCAACCCCGAATTGAGCTTGCCATCGTTAGCGAATTGCTTACCGAAGGTGGCCATATCGAAGGAATCGCCCGCTTGGAAGAAATCGGTGCGTCGGATCGCGACTTCGGGCAAGGTATTCATCTCGGTGTCGTTACGGATAAGCACGAGTTCATGATAGGGATTCTCCGGCACCAAGGAGCCAAAGATCGGCCCGTTATCGACTTCGTTATCGGCGACTTGGCGGACCCGTCCCAGATTCGGATCGGTGACGAAACCGATGGGGTCACCTTTGGAATCAAGTTGGACCAAACGCGCATCGACATGCCAGAGGCGGATGCCGCTTTCTTGCATGGTGCCGCTATCTTGCCCGGCGTAGGTGTGGTTTCGAGAGAAGGCGTCGAATTCATGGAGGCCGCGGGGGGTGTAGAGCTCCACGAGCAAATATTCGTCAAAAGGAGAATCGACGGCGTTCCAACTCGGGCTAAGCAAGACCACGTCATGGGAGGATTGGAAATCCTCGATGGTGAGGGTGATGCTGCTTTCGGGAATCATCGGGGAAGCCCAGTTATAAAGGAGCAAACTATACGGCTCATGGCCAAAGGAGCTTTTATCCTGCATGGAGCAACTGCCGGCAAAATGGGCTTTTCCTCCGGCGGAATAATAGTCGTTGAGGCCGAACATATGCCCCATCTCATGGATGAAGGTCACGGTCTCGAGGGTGACGTCGTCATATTGGGCGGAACCGGTGACCATGTGGCCGCTAGCATAGCCTGCGGGATTGCCGGTGCGCTCGGCGGAGACTTCGCGGGAACCATACATGAAGTCATAACTGGCCCACATGAAAGTGGAACAGGTGGGGTCGCTTGGATCGGGGGCATAGGAACTGGAAGAATGGACCGCGGCCCACATGGCATCGCTACTACGGTCGCCGGTTTGGTAGTCGGTCGCCCCATAGACGAAGATGACCCCATCGAGATGGCCGTCATGATCGGCGTCGTAATCGAGCTTGCTTTCGCTGGGATGGGAAGTGAAATACCACTCGAGGGCGCCATTAACGATATCGCGGAGACGGTATTCCCCATCGTCAGCGTAATAGGCGGAAGCGGGGGCACTGACGTGGTACCAAGGGGCGACGGTGCCTTCGAGACGGACTTTGCCCTTGGATTCGGCTTCGTAGAAGGAAGCGACGCTATAGTAGCCTAGATCCGTCCCTTCGGCGAAGAAGACGTCGTGGATATCGGAACGGACATTGTCCATATTGGGAATCAACGTGGGGGTATCGCTAAAAGCGACGGGGATGACGAGGAGTTTCGACGTGCCGCTTAAAGGGGTGCCGGTGGCCCCGCCATAGAGGGCGCTACGGTCCAGATCGTAGACGGAACGGGCCATGGGCACGGTGCCGCCGCCATCGACGACGGAGACGCTTACCTCTTTGGAAATGGTGACTTCCCCAAGGGTGTAGGAGACGCGGCAGGTGTAGGTGCCGACTTTTCCCATATCCACGTCAGAGGCATCGACGCTAGGGGCGACGATTTCCGCATAACCGTTTTGGTAGACGGCTTTGACATCGCCCAAGAAGCGGAAGGTCTGCCCTTGGTAATAGAGGCTTTTGACGTTTTCCACGGTCAGATCGGTGAGACGTTTGGTCTCGACCTTGACATGGAGGGTCAAATCGTATTTACCGGCGATGGAATAGACCAAATCGGTCTCGCCTTCTTTCAAGCCCTCGAAATAGCCTTTTTCGGTAACGCTTACGATGGTGGGATCTTTGCTGGTGATGACGGTATCTTCGACATAGCGGTGCTCGGTGTCGTATTCGACGATTTCCCCTTCGTCATCGCGGAAATAGGAAACGCGGTAATGCTGCCCTTCCACTAAGAGCACGTTTTCCTCTCCTAGATAAAATCCAAAGGGGTTATAAGCGGAACTAGAAGAAGAAACGGAAGGTGTGCTGCTAGAGGTTTCCGTGGAAGCGTTGTTACTACTAGTGGGGAGTAAACCCGAAAGAAAGGAACAGCTGCAACCACTAAGGGCCAGTGTGGACATCAAGGAGAGAAGCAAGCGTTTCGGTTTCATAGAAACCATTATAAAAAAGGCGGGAAAAAAAGAAACGGGTGAGGCGCCCGTTTCCTGGGAACTTTAGAAGCGTAGTAGCAAGGAAACCTCGGGGGAGAGGAAGTAGGCTTGGCCATCTTCTTCCCCATAAGATAGTTTGGTGGTTTCCCCAAACCGCAACTCTTTTTTATAGGCGATGAGGATTTCCTTTAAAGGGGGTTCGGGGTTCTTTAAGGCGTCCATCGAGGCATCGAAATAGGCAAGGTGGCTTAAGTGACCGTTGATGTCGGAGCGGGAATAGGTGGCCTTGAGTTCGATTTCTTTGTCTAGCGATAGCGAGGAAACGACCCGTAGCGATGGCGGGATTTCCGTTCCGTTTTCCTGGCCATGGACGATGACCCCCTTTTCTTGGGGATCGACCATTTGGCGCGATTTTTCATCGATGAGGGTCCAAATCGCGGTGGCTTGGATAAGCAATTCGCCTTGCTTGGAACGGATTTCCAAATAACGGGGGAAGAAGAAATGGAGCATTGTCCCCGGATAGCAAACGAGTTCGATCTCTTCGTCATAGACGGGGAAGCGGTGGATTTTATAGTGTTCGTTGGCAAGTACCCAAAGCAGTCCCCGGTCGAGGGTTTTCTTCCGCCCCATGCCAAGTTCCTCGGTATGGGCGATGCAGGCTTCTTGGAAAAACCGGGCGAGGACGCTGGGGCGAAGACGCCGGAACGCGTCGACGTGTTCGGCTTTTAAATGGATGGTTTGACGGTAGGGGGGAATCACTTTTTGGCGAGTTCCTTTTCCACGGCGTCGACGACGTCACCTAAGGTGACCATCTTCTCCCAACGCCGTTTGGGGATGGAGATGCCGAATTGGGCTTCGATCTTGCACATGATATAGACGAAGGTCATCGAATCGAAACCTTGCTCGGTGTTGATGCGGGCGGCTTCGTCGACTTCCATGTTCTCGAATCCGGGCATATTGGCGCGAATGAGTTCGACGATGGTCTTGGCGATTTCCTGACGGTTCATGGGATTACTCCTTGCTGAGGTCGATTTGATAACGTTTCACCTTGTTGGTTTTGGTGCGGGGAAGCGGATGTTCCGCATATATGATACGCCCGATACGGTGAGAACGGGCTTGCTTTTGATTGAAGGCATCGACGAGTGGGGAAACGTCGCGTGCATCGTGAAGCACCAGGACCAAGTTTCCTTGCGGATCTTGCATGACGGCGAAATCGGTGCCTAGACCTAAGGCGTATTCGAGCTCGCGTTCATATTCGGGAAGGAAGAGCTTGGACCCATCGTTGAAGACCAGGATCTCTTTCTTGCGTCCGTTCACGTAGAGCAATCCGTTTTCTAGACGCCCTAAATCCCCGGTATAGAGGGTGTCGCCCCGTTTGACTTTCGCGGTGGCCTCTTCGTCTTCATAGTAACCTTGGAATAAGGTGGTGGGGGAAGTGACGAGGATTTCGCCATCCGGGGCGATTTCGATGTGGTCTTGCGGGCAAATCGACATCGCATAGGGATCTTCCCCTAAAGATAAGGCGATGCCCGAACTGGTTTCGGTGAGGCCGTAACCAAAGGAAACGCGAATGCCCCGTTTCCGAATGGCTTCGATGACGGGGCGGGGACAGATTCCCGCGCCGATTAAGATGAGCTTGAGTTCGGGATTGAAGAGATTCTTGGCTTCGAGGAAGCCCGCCATTTGGGGGACCAAGACGGTGGCGGTGGGAGCGAAAAAGGCGAAATCGAAGAAAATGCTACGCATCCCGCGGCCTAGGCATACCTTCGCCCCAAAGGATAAAGGCCATAGCAAGGCGCAGACGAAGCCATAGACATGGGAAAGCGGGAGCACCGAAAGCAGGGAATCATTTTCGCTTAAGGGAAGCAAAGCCCCTCCGTTAGCCGCCGCCGCGGCCAGGCTTTCCTGGGTGAGGACGACGGCCTTGGCTTTGGAGGTGGTGCCCGATGTGAAGAAGAGGATATTGGTGCCTTGTTCGGCGGTTTCTTTGGTGAGAAGCGGAGCGAATTCTTCCATCAGATCTTCATCCCCAATGAGCTTTTGGATATGGGTTGCCTCGATTTGGGCGGCGATGGTGGGGGAGGGGTCGTCGCTGGAAAGCAGGACGATTTGCCGTTTTCCCGCCAAGGCGAAGATCGCCACGATGGTTTCGATGTTCGTATCGGCAAAGATCCCGATGACTTGTTCCTTCGGCAAAGGATAGGCTTCGATGCGGGAGCGCACTTCGGCAAAGGTCAAATCGACTTTGGCCTCCTCTTGCGCATAGGTGAAAGCGACGCGGGAAGGGTCTTGGCGATCGAGGATAGACACCAAATTTGTAAAATCGGTCATAAAATGAGGAATTGAGTATACCCATTTTAAGGCGGGGGAACTAAAATAAAAACAACGTTTCCAAAACGAAAGGAAAAACAAATGGATAAAAACATCCGGATCGCCATCATCGGCGGTGGGCCCGCCGGTTTAAGCGCGGGTATGTATCTCGAACAGAAGGGATACGAAAACTATGTCATCTACGAAAAGACCGACCACGTCGGCGGGAAGTGCCATTCCCCCTCTTGGCAGGGCAAGCGTTATGAAATGGGCGCCATCATGGGCGTTCCTTCCTATTACGCCGTCCACGACGTCGAGCTCTTCGCCGGGGTCACCCACGATGGTCCCAAACTCCATCGTACCTACCGTTTGCCTAACGGCAAAGTCGACCATCGTTTCGATAAGAAGCTGTGGAATATCCCCCATCTTCTGAAGTTAAAGAAGCAAATCAAGAAATTCGGGGAAATCCTCGAAACCAAATACAAAGGCTATGACATCTGCGGCCACCGCGGCGTCAGCGAAGGCCGTTATGAAGGCTTTGCCGTCACCCCGGGTCGGGAACCCGTCTCCGGCGTAAACCCCAACCTTAAGGATTTGGCCTTGCCCTTTAAGAAATTCGTCGAACTCAACGGCGTCCCCCTGGTCCAGGAAATCTGGGTCCAGCCCTTTACCTCCTTTGGATATGGCTATTTCGATGAAATCCCGGCCGCTTACGTTTTGAAGTACCTCGACTTCCAGACGATGATGAACTTCGTCAACGTCAACCTCTGGACCTGGAAGGAAGGCACCCAATCCATTTACGAAGCCTGCAACGCCAAGTTGAAACATCCGGCCATCTTAAACGCCGCCATCTCCAAGATCGTCCGTGGCAAGAAGGTCGAAATCACCGTCAACGGCAAGAAAGAGGAGTTCGATAAGGTGATCATCACTACCCCCTTGCAGGTCGGTACCATCAACAATCCCGTCGCCCAAGGCCTCGATTCCTATCTCGATGTGAACGAAGAAGAACGCGAACTCTTCTCCAAGATCGACTACGAACGTTACGACACGATGGCTTATATCACCAACCCGGAAGCCTATCCGGAAGCCTCCTTCTACGTCGTCGACAACATGACCCCCGAGACCCTCGGCCATGGCATGGTCTTCTATATGCGCTGGGGCAACGAACCCGAACAGCCCTTAGTTAGCTACGTCCTCCGTAAGCATAAAGACGCGGGCGAATCCGTCGAACAATACAAGGCGCGCCCCGAACTTGGCTACGAAGAAACCAAGCAAATCGTCCTCGCCGACCTCCAAAAACTTGGCATCCCGCCGAAGAAAGAAGCAGGCAAAGACAAGATCATCTACGAATTCCAGGCTTATTATTTCCCGCACGTTTTCTCCGAAGATTACGCGAATGGCTGGTATGAGAAAGTCGAAGCCATGCAAGGCAAGAACAACACCTACTATGCCGGTGAGATCATGAGCTTCGGCGATATGGATGAGACCATCGAATATTCGCGTGACCTCATCAATCGCTTCTTCTAATCGTTTCACCAATCTCGACGAAGGGGGTCCATCCCCCTTTGTCTTTCTATGAAAGGATGACCTATATGGCAACAAACAATCGTTATTTCGACGAAAGCTACGACGTCATCGTCATCGGCGGGGCCCTGGCGGGTCTAGCCAGTGCCCTCACCCTGGCCAAAAAGGGCAAGAAGGTCCTCGTGCTCGAACAGCATAACCTCCCCGGTGGGGTGGCGACCTCCTTTGTCCGCGGCGGCATCGAAATCGAGGGCACCCTCCATGAGATGATGTCCATCGGGCCTAAGGAATGCCCCTTGAAAATCCGTAAGTTCTTCGATGAGATGGGCGTGGATATCGAGTGGCTCCGCGTTCCCGATGCCTATCGCTTCGTCGATGGCAAAACCGGGCTTAGCGTCCTGGTTCATCCGGGGGACCATGGCAATTTTGAAACCCCGGCCAAGGAAATCGCCGATGCCTGCGGGGACCCCGACGGCAAACTCTATGAGAAGATTCTCCGCTTACTCAACCTTTGCCACACCGTTTATAACTCGGTCAACGTCTTGTCGGTGACCCATATGTCGAAGGTGCAGATGCTATTGAAGCATCCCGAATTCGTCAAGACCGCCGGCTATAGCGCCAAAGAGGTGATCGATACCTTCGATTTGCCCAAGCAAGCGGTGGATATCCTCTCCGCCTATTGGATTTACGTCGGCGACGTGCTGGAAAACCTGCCCTTCACCGTCTGGGCCGTCTTGATGGCGGATTATCTAGGCTATGGCTCGTATGTCCCCAAAAAATTCTCCCACGAGATGTCTTTGAAGATGGCCGAGGCCGCGATGGCCATGGGGGCTCAGGTCGAGTTTGGCCAACGGGTCGATAAGATCTTGGTCAAAAACGGCCATGTCGAAGGCGTCAGGACCGCTGCGGGCGAGGAAATCAAAGCCCGTTATGTGGTTTGCTCCGCCTATCCGGATAAGGCCTATACCCAAATGATCGAGCCCAAGAAGGAAGTACCGGAAGGCGCGATCAAATTCGTCAACGCCAAAACCGTCGGCGTCACCTGTTTCTCGGTGGTCTTGCTTTTGGATGGCGATCCCGAAACCCTCGGCATCAAGGATTATTCCACCTTCTATGCCGCCGAGGGGATGGATATGGAACGCATCTGGAAAGAAGCGTCCACTTCCGGCCCGTATAACTACATCACCTCGATTTGCACCAACTTGGCCAATCCGGGCTGCTCACCCAAAGGGACCTGCGTCTATTCCATCACGATGCTGCCTCGTCCCGAAGGTTGGTTTGGCGTTACGGAAGAGAATTACCAGGAATGGAAGAAGCGCAACGCCGACCATTTCATCGACATGGAATCCAAGCGCCTTGGCGTCAATTTACGCGATCACATCTTGGAAATCGTCATCGAAGCGCCCCCGACCATTTCTCACTATACCGGGGCGTACCAAGGTTCCATCTATGGCTATATGCACACCATGGACGACCATATCGTCGCCCGCTTGCAGATGAGCGAAAAAGAGAATTATATCCAGGGCCTTTCCTTCGCCGGCGCCCACCAGATTTCCGGCGATGGCATGGGTCCGGCCGTCACCAATGGCCGCAAAGGGGCGAAAATCATCCTCGACATGATGGAAGAAGATGCGAAGGAGGGCAAATAAGATGAAAGTCAAAGGTTTCCTCAAAGACGTCGGTGGGGCATCCCGGGTCACCAAACGTCGCCAAAATAACTTCGATCAAGCTTCCGCCAAACCCGCGCCCTATGATCCCATTGGAGCCGTGGCAAAAGCGCTCCATCCCGGCTTCCTCGACTTGAAAGTCGAAGCGATCAAAGTGGCCTCGCCAACCTCCAAGACCATCGTCTTCTCCGCGCCGCACCTTCCCTATTTCCAAGCCGGCCAATTCCTAAGCCTGCGCCTTAAAATCGGGGATTCCTTGGTGAGCCGCCCCTATTCGATTTGCTCCGCGCCTTATGAAACGCGGGGCGATCATCCCATTGTCGCTATCACCGTGCGTTTGCCAAAGCAAGACGGCTTCGTTGCCGAATATCTCTACCACCAAGTCCAAGTCGGCGACGTCATCGAAGGCGAAGTGGGGCTTGGCGAATTCCATTATGATCCCATCCGCGACGCCAAACACGTCGTCGCCTTGGCCGGTGGCTCGGGGATTACCCCCTTCTTGTCCATGGCGAAGGAAATCGCCAACGGCAAACTCGATTTCGATTTGACGATCCTCTTCGGCTCCGTCGACGAGAAGGACATCATCCTCCGCGAGGAACTCGAAGCCTGCGTCTGCGATAAAGTCCACGTCGTCCATGTCCTTTCGGGCCAAAACCCGGGTTGGAAGGGTGAAACGGGCTTCCTTAGCGCCGAGCTTATCGCCAAATATAGCGCTAGAGACACGACCTATTTCGTCTGCGGCCCGCAGGTGATGTATGAATTCTTGGCGGGTGAGCTCAAAAAGCTCAATGTTCCGCGGCGCCGCATCCGCTTCGAAGTCTTTGGCTCGCCGCGCGATGTGACCAAATTGCAAGGCTATCCCGTCGATATGGCCGATAAGGTGTTCAACCTGACCGTTTGCCAAGGTCGGCTCGAAACGGTGATTCCCGCCAAAGCCAATGAACCGCTTGCCGTCGCTTTGGAACGGGCGGGGATGAAAATCCATACCGCTTGTCGCAGCGGGGCTTGTGGCTTCTGCCGCGTCAAAGTGCTCTCGGGCAATTGCTATGTCCCGCCCAATGGGGATGGACGCCGAGCGGCCGATATCGAATTCGGCTATGTCCATAGTTGCGTTGCCTATCCGCTTAGCGACGTCAGAATCAAAGTCAACATTCCTAGTGACTAATGCGAAACGGATCCTTCGGGGTCCGTTTTCTTCAAGAAAAAACGGTGGTAAACTGGTCCATGATGGAACCATTACGCTGCCCCAAATGTGGGGAAATCCTCACCGAAATCCGCCTTGGCGTCTACCAATGCCCTTGTTGCGGGGCGCGTTTTGAGGCACAGCAAAAGCGCTTGGAAGCGGAAGGCCTCTACGAAGCCGAGTCCGAGCCGCAAGCCAAAGACCGGTGATTTTCTAAGAATTTCAAAGAACTGGTGTCGATTTGTGCATCGTGCACTAGACAACTTGAAAGCCCTTTCATACAATAGTCGCAACATTTCCCCAATAAGGAGGGCATTTATGCCAGCAAAAAAAGAAGTCCCCGTCGAAGTGATCGAGGAAAAGAAACCCGAGCAACCCGCCGCTGAACCGGAAGAGCTCGAGGAATCCCCCGAAGAGAAGGCTCAGGAAGCCGCCCCGGAAGAAAAATCCGTCAAGGACGAATCCGCCTACGTCTCTCTCCGCCACGTCGACAAAATCTACGACAACAACGTCCAAGCCGTCTTCGATTTCAACCTTGATATCGCCAAGCGCGAATTCATCGTCTTCGTCGGTCCCTCCGGTTGTGGTAAGTCCACGACCCTCCGTATGATCGCCGGTTTGGAAGACATCTCCAAAGGCGAACTTTGGATCGATGGTGAATATTCCAACGACCGCACCCCGAAAGATCGTGACATCGCCATGGTCTTCCAATCCTATGCGCTTTATCCGCACATGACCGTCTACAACAACATGGCATTCGGTCTTCGCATCCGCCATTTGCCGCGTGAGGAAATCGATCGTCGCGTCCGCAGCGCCGCCAAGATTCTGCAAATCGAAGAATACCTCGACCGTAAGCCGAAAGCCCTCTCCGGTGGTCAGCGTCAGCGTGTCGCCCTCGGCCGTGCCATCGTCCGTAACGCGAAGGTCTTCTTGATGGACGAACCTTTGTCCAACCTCGACGCCAAACTCCGTGTCGCCATGCGTTCGGAAATCATCAAACTCCACGAAGCCATCGGTGCGACCACCATCTACGTCACCCACGACCAGACCGAAGCTATGACCATGGCTTCCCGTATCGTCGTTATGAAGCGTGGTTACATCCAGCAAATCGGTAGCCCGATCGACATCTACAACGAACCGGCCAACCTCTTCGTCGCTACCTTCATCGGCTCGCCCGCTATGAACATCATGCGTGCATCCTACGACAAAGGCGTCATTACCTTAGTCGGTGGCACCCAGATCAAACTCGATCCCGAATACGTCAAAGCCCACGATGCCTTCTATAAGAAGACCATCGAAGAAGGCCAGGCCAAGATCAAAGAGCTCGAAGAGAAACTCGCCGCCTTGAAGAAAGACGAAGAGATCGAAGCCAAGATCGCCGAAACCAAAGCCGCGATCGAAGAAGCCGAAAAGGCCCTCAAGGAACCCCACGATATCGCCTATGGTATCCGTCCGGAAGACATCCACGAACAGGGCAAAGGCGGCAACGGCACCAAGCTCTCCGAACCCTACGAAATCGACGTTACCGTCGCTGAGCTTCTCGGCCACGAATACTATATCCACTCCGACTTCGGCGGCGTCGATATGGTCGCGAAGATCCCGCTCACCCACGAAATCAAGATCGGCGACAAGATGAAGGTCTGCTTCACCTTGAACAAAGCCCACATCTTCGATCTCCGCAGCGAAAACCGCATCTTCTAATCCTAGAAGTGACCAACCCCGGGCAACCGGGGTTTTTCTTTCGTCCGTTCCTCTTTATAATGTGGGCATGCCGCAAATCAAATACGAGAAGAAGAAAGAAAAGGAAGCCTCGGTTGAAGCCCCCAAGGATGACCGTTCCAAGGTTGTCTCCGCCTATAGCGAGGAAGGCATCAGCCGCAACAAGAAGGACGCCTTGATGGACCACCGGTTCAAGATCATCGCGATCGTGGTGTTCATCGTCTTCCTCGTCGTTTCGTTGTTATTATTCATCTTCCTAGGCCGCTAAATTCTCAAAACGCCTCCTTCCTTGCGTATAAGTAAGTGAAGGAGGTTTTTCTTATGGAAGAGAACCAAAAATATCTTAAGGCAAGCAAGTGGGTGCCTCTTATTTGGGCGGTGCTAGGCGTGCTTTGCTGTGGTTTTGCTTTGCTCTATCAAACCCAGGAAGGCAAGGACAAGACCGATCTCCTCTTCTTTTTATTGGGCGCGATGATCACCCTGCTTGGCGTGGTGGTTTTGATGCAGCTTCAAAAGATTTTAGAAGCGGTGCTTGCCCCCAAAGCGGACACCAAACCCGAAGAAGACGATGTTGAAGGTCTTTAAAGATGATGAATCACAAGACCATTTTCTTCACCATGAAGAATGGCGAAGCGGTGGAGGTTGAGCGAAACGAAGACGACGGCTCGCTATGGATGAGCATTGCTTCACTCTCCCTTCTATATGAAAAAGACCGCTCCACGCTTCTACGGAAAATTCGCAAAGAAATCACCCTAACTGACCCTAAGTCAGGTTCAGTTTGTGCAAAATTTGCACACACTGGAGACGATGGGAAAACCTATCAAGTTGACCATTTCAAAGTGGACTTCATCCTTGAAACAAGCTTAAAAAGCAAAGCCGATGATTTAGAAGATTTCAGGAAATGGGTGTTACAAAATGAACGACCTCAAATATCCAAAATCATTCGATACCATCAGGATAATGTTGATCTTCAGGTTCGTCTTTCCGCAAAAGAGAAAACCGTTTGGCTAACCCAAGCGCAGATGGCAGAACTCTTTGACTCGAGCGTCCCCAATATCGTCACCCATCTACGCAATATCTATGATTCCGGCGAGCTTGATGAAGGGGCAACTTGTAAAAAATATTTAATAGTTCAACAAGAGTCAGGGCGGACGGTACACCGGTCCGTTTCCCATTACAATCTCGATGCCATTTTGGCGGTTGGGTATCGCGTCAATTCGCAGCGTGGGATTGAGTTTCGCATCTGGGCAACTGGCGTATTAAGCCGTTATTTGCAAAATGGTTTTGCCTTGGACCATGGATACTTACTCGATCACACGGAACTCCTTTTGCGGATGTCATCCGATATCAACGAGATCCGTCATCACGACGATGTCCAAGACGCCCGTATCGATTCCTTAATGGAGCAACTCGAGGGAGAGACCTACGAACGGATTTTTCTCGCGGGCAAACTCTATGAACCGCGCGTCGCCATCGCTTCATTGCTAGCGAAAGCGAAGCATCATATCGCCATCGTCGATTCGTTTTTCGACCTCTTGGCTTTATCGCTATGTGAAAACGTGGACAAAAGTGTGGCCATCGACGTCTATACCGATCGCTTATCGCGCATTAAGGAAGCGGAAGTGGATGCTTTCAACCACGAACATGCGCAAGTTGCCATTCACCGAATCAAGGACATCCATGACCGCTTCCTGATCATCGATGAGAAAGAATACTATCTCTTGGGAGCGTCACTCAACGGGGCTGGGAAGCAGTCGTTTGCCATCGTGGAAATGAAAAGCGAGCAGGTTCGTTCAACCTTGCTCGCCTTGCTTAACGATCCTTCTTAAACGGCTTTCGGGGTCCTTTCCGGAAGCCTTTGTCTTTGACGTGGTGGTCTTTCGAAGCCCGAATTTGATCTTTATGCCGGCGCCAATCGCGGAGCTTTTGGTTTTGGCTAGGGACGGGGGTTTCTTCTTTCTTTTGGTATGCCGGTTTGCTTTCCAAATGGGCGAGATAGGCATCGAGGAAGGCTTTGCCTTCTTCTTCGTTCATGACCCGGATGTCGTGGCTTTGCAGTAACGCCGCGGTGCGACCTTGGCCATGAATCAGCTTGTTGTGGAATTTGCCATCGTGGATTTGATGGACGCCGCAAGAAGGGCTGTTTTCCTTAAGGATGGCCTTATCGATATTGAGGAACCGGCAGATCTCCAAAGCTTTGGCGGCGCCGGCTTCGAATTCGCGGGTCACGGTCTTGCCGTTTTCGGTGATGACTTGGGAGCCTTTGATCTCGCTGCGGGGGCGAGGCGTGGGCAAACCACCGGCGACTTCGGGGCAAAACGGCACCAAATCGAAGTAGCGGTTGAGCACTTCGAAATAGCTTTCTTCGTTATCTTTGCCATCGTAACGGCAACGTTGCCCCAGCAAACAGGCGGAAACCAGAATCTTATCCATGGGCTGTATTTTCCTCGTTCGAGGCCGTTTCCACAAGGGAAAGATTTTTATCTTTGTCCCCTTCCAGCCGCTTTCTGGAATCAGCGCAGCGGCAAAGGAAGAAGATTCCTAAAGGAATAGAGCCGATGAGCAGGTTCAAAACACCCCATATGGTCGTGTTAACGGGGGAGAGGATATCGTCGATTTTGTTTTTAAAGAAAATGATCGTGGCGAAGATCAAATGGAGAAGGAGTCCGATGATCCCGCCTAATAGGCCATAGAAACGGGCGCCGGATTCGGGGGTCAACCCGATTAAGAAGAAAGCAAGCACCAGCAAAGCAATCGTGGAGATCCCCATCCACGCAAGCGAAACGATTTGCACCGCCTTTTTTAGCGGCGTCATTTCATGGAGCCGCTTGGTGAAGCCATCGACGAAATAGGCCCCGCAATGGGGACAACGTTCGGGAGAACCTTGGAAGGATTGATGGCATTTGGGACAAATCATCGCCTTATTATAGCACGCATGAATGGCAATTCGCCTTTAAGGCGATTATAATCTCGCTATGGTCAGCCGACGGAACTATCTTTATCAAGGGGTCCTCTATGAGGGGACCATCACCCGAAAACGGATGCGTTCTTTGACGCTGCGGGTCGATCCGAAAAAGAAAACCCTAAGGGTTTCCGCCCCTTATTTGACCAGCGACAAAACCATCGATGACTTCGTTTCGAAGCACTTGGGCCATCTTTTGGAACGGGTGACCTCACTTGAGGAACCCCAAGACCAAGAAGGCATCTATGTGCTCGGGAAAAAAGAAACCATCGAATTCGAAAACGAAGCCGAGAAAATCGCCTATCTCAAAAAGATCGGCAAAGCCTACTTACAAGAACGGGTTCCCTATTTCGAGGCTTTGATGGGCATCGCCAAACCTTATCGGTTTTCCGTCAAGCAAATGACGTCCCGTTATGGCTCGAATTCGCGACAAACCCACCGTTTGGCCTTTGCCGCGAGTTTGTTCCATTACGCCCCGGCGACGATTGATTCGGTCATCGTCCATGAGCTCGCCCACGAATTCCATCGCGACCATTCCAAGAAGTTCTATGAGGTGGTCTATCGTTATTGCCCCGATTACAAAACCCTCCACGCCAAATTAAGGAAGCACCGTTATGAATGAACGCATCACCTCGCGCCAAAACTCCAAAATCAAAGCCTTGGCGGAATTGCTTAGCCATCCTTCCCCCGAGGGCTTCCTCATCGAAGGCTTCCACTTAGTGGAAATGGCTTTGGAAGCGGGTTGTTTGATTGAGGTGCTTGGCACCGTCGAGCCCCCGCACGGGCAAGTGCCTTTCACCCCGATCGAAGCTAGCGTTTTAGACAAAATCACGTCCTCAAAAACACCCGAAGGCGTGGTGGGCCTTGCTAAGCTCCCTCCTTCGAAGCAGTGGGGGAACCGCGTCCTTTTGCTCGACCGCGTCCAAGACCCAGGAAACCTCGGCACCTTGCTCCGCAGTGCCCTCTCCTTTGGCTATCATGACGTGATCTTGACGCCGGGTTGCGCCTCTTGCTTAAAAGACAAAGCCATCGCCGCCAGCCAAGGGGCGATTTTCCACATCAATCTTCATTTAATGAAGGAAGAGGAAATCCCCGCCTTTGCAAAGCAACAAGGTTACTCGCTTGTGGCAACGGCCTTGGAAGGCGCGACGCCTTTAGGGGAATTCGCCCTTCCTCCCCGCCACATTCTTGCCTTAGGTAACGAAGGAAGGGGGCTTTCCTCGTATCTGCTCGATCAGGCTTCCGCGAAAGTCAAAATCGAAATGACGGGCATCGATTCTTTGAATGTGGCCATTGCCGGGGCCATCTTGATGTATACTTTTTCCAGGAGGGATGCCAAATGAACCAACTTCGCGCCCTGATTTGCCTTTCCCCATTGCTACTCGCCTCTTGTGGTGGGCCTAGCGCCTCTGACTATTTTAGTGACTATGGAAAAGCGGGGGAGAATGTCAAAACCCGAAAAGCCATTTCCATCAGCTCGAATAACACGACCTTCGATCTTGGCTTCGTCAATCAAGACGGGAAAACCCTGAGGGTCACTTCCAAGCCAATGGCCTTTGTCTTCGCTAGCGACACCATTGACGCCAGTAGCTTCGATAACGCCGGCATCGCCATCACCATGTCCCGTCCCACCAATGACCTCAATACCGTCTCCGTCACCGGGACGATGCTTGAGGAAAGCGGTTGGAGCGGTTTCTCTTCCACCTCCTTGAAAATCGGAATCAATGCCTATCTCAAAAACGGTGGCATCTACGTAGATATGACCAACTCCGCGTTATTACGCGCCGCCATCAACACTTTGCTGGCTCAGCGTTATGAAAACGCGCCCACTTTGGCCACGAAAGACGCTTTGAAAGTCCGCGACGACATCAAAACGGAAATCAATGACAATTTGCCCCTGACCCAATATGTCTCCGATTCGGTGGCCGACCAAGTCAAAGCCTTTGGTGATATGTATACGGCTTCTTCGGAAAGCTTTGCTTTCTCCGAGGATAACGGGAAGAAGACCATTTCCGTCTCCACTTCGGATAAGGCCAGTGTAAAAGCCTTATATGAGGCGTTAGTCCCCTCCACCGATACGAGTATCGACATCGACCAATACCTCTCCTATTGCCAGACCTTATCCTTCTCCTTCTCCGCCGTTTTCGTCCCAACCGGGGTGGAAACCATCTCCTTTGCCATGAATCTCGATGGCTTTGACCTCGATAAAATCAAAGCCGATCATCCCGACGCGAAACTCTTCCCCGTCGGGCCGATGAAGTTAGGTTCCACGCTGACCTTTGCCTATGACGAAGCGGTGAGCATCCATTACCTCGATTTCACCGATTATAAGGAAATCGACCTCACCGATCTTAAAGAGAAGACGACCGCGGCCTAAACCCCGCGGTTTTCTTTTAGAAATGGCTCTATCTTTTTCCCTCGCCTTTGCTACAATATGTGCGTTCGATGAACGGGAGTAGTAACCGTGCCCCCGCCTTCTGAGGGAGGGATGGATAGTGAGACCATCCTAAGGCGAAGCGGCGAATTCGCCCGGGAGAATGTCAGGGTGACCTGGCCGTGCCTAGCGTTAATAGGAGAAGTAAGCGCAGACCCATTGGTCTGAACCAGGATGGCACCGCGGATGGAACATTCGCTCCCGGCTGCCTTTTTTCTTTCTTAGAGGAGGTCATCATTATGACGATGGCGGAAATGGCGAAAGCCTTAAAAGACAAAGCCCTCGCGGCCCTCAATGGGGTCGCGGATGCGTTTTCCCTCGATGGATTCTTTTCTTCCTATCTAGCCAAAAAGGGCGAAATCAACGCCTTGATGAGCAAGATGCGGGAAATCCCCAACGAGGAAAAGGCCGAATTCGGCGCGGCGGTCAACGAAGCCCGAAACGAAGTTTCCAAAGCCTTCGAAGAGAAGAAACGGGCCCTTGAAGAAGCCGCACTGGCCGAAAAACTCAAACACGAAGCCATCGACATCACCCTCCCTGGCGTGAGTTACACCCAAGGACGGACCAACCCCTTCCACGCGATTATCGACGAAGTCACCGATATCTTCCTTTCTATGGGCTTTGAGGTCTGCGAAGGGCGGGAGATCGAAACCGACCGTTTCAATTTCGAATTGCTCAATGTTCCTCAGGACCATCCTAGCCGTGACATGCAAGATACCTTCTATTTCCCCGATGGACGGCTGCTTCGCACCCAAACCTCGGGTGAGCAAGCCCATCGCATGATCGAAGGTGGCAAAGGCCCCATCCGCATGATTTCCCCGGGCAAGGTGTATCGCCATGACGACGACGACGCCACCCATTCCCATCAATTCGGGCAAATCGAAGGGCTGGTGGTGGACAAGAACATTTCCATCGCCAATTTGAAGGCCACCTTGGAACTCTTCGCGAAGAAGATGTTCGGCGAGAAGCGGGAAATCCGGATGCGTTCCTCTTATTTCCCCTTCACCGAGCCCTCGGTGGAAGTCGATGTCTCCTGCTTCAAATGCGGGGGCAGCGGCTGCTCGACCTGCAAAGGCACCGGTTGGATCGAAATCCTCGGCGCCGGGATGGTCAATCCCCACGTCTTGGAGATGTGCGGCTATGACCCCGAAGTCTATAGCGGCTTCGCCTTTGGCATCGGCATCGAACGCGTCGCGATGCTCCGTTATGGCATCGACGATATCCGGCGGTTCTATCAAAACGATGTCCGCTTCCTCAAGGATTTCTAAGGAGAGCTTCCCATGAAAGTACCGTATTCTTATTTGGCAAAACATGTCGACCTGACGGGTCTAACCCCCGAGATGGTCGCCGATAAACTCACCTTCTCCGGGGCCGAAGTCGAAGGCATTTCGCGTTTGGCTTCGGGCACGGGACTGGTCATTGGTCATATCCTTTCCTGCGTCCCCCATCCCGATTCGGATCACCTCCACGTCCTCCGCGTCGATGAAGGGGCGAAGCTTGGCGTCCATCAAATCGTTTGCGGTGCGTCGAACGCCCGCGAAGGACTCAAAGTCATCGTCGCCACCCCGGGGGCCAAACTCCCCCAAATCGAAATCAAACCCTCGATCATCCGGGGCGTTTCCAGCGATGGCATGTGCTGCTCGCTGCTCGAACTTGGCGTGGACCGGAAATATTTAAGCGAATACCAGGCTTCCGGAATCGAGGAACTTCCCGAAGATGCGCCCGTGGGCGAAGCAAATGTCTTGGGCTATTTGGGGCTCGATGAAGTGGTGTTAGACGTTTCCGTCTTGCCCAACCGCCCCGATCTCTATGCTTTGGAAAACGTGGCCAAGGAAGTCGCCTGCATCTTTGACCGTGCCTATACGCCGGAGACCTATCCTTCTTACAAAGAACGGCCGAGCACCTTCAAGGTGTCTTCGGATACGCCCGATTGCCCCTTGTTCTGCGGCAAGGTCTACCGTGGGGTGAAAACCAAACCCTCGCCCCAATGGGTGAGCCGTTTGCTTTCTTCCTGCGGCATCCGTTCCATCAACAATATCGTCGATATCGGGAACCTCGTGATGCTATTAACGGGGCAACCCTTAAATATGTATGACCTCGATAAGCTCTCGGGGAATTGCCTGAAGGCAACCTCTTCTTATCAAGGTTCCTTCTTGGCGATGGATGGTAGCGCCTATGAACTGCAAGAAGGGGATCTATTGATCGTCGATGGCGAAAAGCCCGCTTGTTTGGCCGGCATCATGACCAGTGACGCCTGCCGCGTCGATGAAAACAGCAAAAACATCGTCGTGGAAGCCGCCTATTTCAAAGGCGCCCCGATCCGTCATACCTCGAATCGACTGGGCTTAAGCAGCGATTCTTCACTTCGTTTCTGCAAGGGTATCAATCCCGATCAATCCGCCCATGTCTTCGAACTCGTGTCTTATTTATTGAAGGAACTCGCCGAGGTGGAAGAAATCGAAACCACCGTCGCCTATGACACGTTCGCCCATCAAATCAAGACAATCGACGTTTCCCTCTCCTACATCAATGGCCGTTTGGGGACCTCCTTCACCCAAAAGGAAGTGGTCGACGCTTTAACACGTGCCTTCTTCAAGGTGCGCGAAAACGGGGACCTCCTCCATGTCGAAGTCCCCGCCTTCCGAATCGACGTCGATGGCAAAGCCGACCTCACCGAAGAAGTGATCCGCATCCTTGGCTACGAACATGTGCCTTCCGTGCTAATGGACGGGCGGGTGGAACCCCAAGGGCTCAAACCCGAGCAAGCCAAACTACGTTTGATTCGCGATTACCTCAAAGGCAAAGGCGTTTCCGAAGCCCTGACCTATACCCTTGTTCCCGAAAAGTGGACCAAACAATTCGCCTATTTGGAAAAACAAGCCGGTCCGCAACTGCTCAACCCCATCACCGTGGAACGTAGTTTCGTGCGGACGAATCTATTGCCCTCTTTGCTCGACGTGGTCGCCTATAACGCCAATCACCAAGAAAAGGATTTGGCCTTCTTCGAAGCTTCCGCGGTCGAATTGCCTAATGGTAGCCAAGGACAACGCCTTGCGTTGGTCTTAGCCGGCAATCGCGAAGGGCAAGGCGCTTATCTTGCCCGTCCTTATAACTTCTACGATGGCAAAGGTCTCGTGGAAGGAATTATGGAACGGCTGGAAATCTCGCCGAATCGTTATAAGTTGCTGCCTTGGTCGCTAGGTGGGGAGGAATTCCATCCTTATCAGGCCGCCGAAATCCGCATCGGCAACCAACTCGTCGGGGTCCTTGGGGCCCTTCATCCCCTCCTTTGCAAGGAACTCGGCATCAAAAACGGGGTGGCCTTCGAATTGGATTTGAAGGCGCTCTTCGATCTGCGTTCCTCTCCCAAGAAAGCCTCGATTCCGCCGCGGTTCCCCTCGGTCAAACGCGACTTTGCCTTCATCCTTCCAAGCGAAGTCACCTTTGGTGAACTCTCCCGTGAAGTGGGGCGGGCCCATCCGCTGATCAAAGCCGTCCATGTCTTTGACGTCTATGTGGGCGAGCATCTCCCCGAAGGTAAGAAATCCATGGCCATCTCCATCACGTTGCTTAGCGAAGACCACACCCTCAAGGAAGAAGAGATCCTCGCCGCGACGGAGAAAGTCCTGAACGCTGTCAAAGCCAAATTCGGGGCGGAGGTGCGCGGATGAACTTCCATCGCAACGACATCACCCCTTCCCGGCCTTTGGAATTCCAAGAGGAGATTTCCTTTCCGGAAGTGGGGGAATCCGCCTATCCGTTATTGAAGATCTCGGCTTGTTCTTTTGGTGGCATCATCCGCAAAATCGATGGGATTCTCCATCTTTCCGGGCAGATCGACGCCAAACTTGTCCTTTCCGATGCCAGGACCTTGGCTGCGGTGGATTATCGCCTGAAGCAAGACGTCGATTTCGATTTGCTTTCCTCCGAAGAGGAAGAAGGGGAGGGCTATGTCTTCCCCGAGAATCGGATCGAGCTCTCTGATATCGCCTACGCTTTGATTTTGACCTTGATGCCCAAAGCCTATTCCAAGGCCAAGGGACTCCCCGCCTCGGGGGAAGGTTATACGGTCTACCGCGAAGGGGAAGAAGAACCTTTATCCTCACCCTTTGACGTCCTAAATCCCGATGACTTGGACTAAACGGGTGCTATAATCTAGCGGACTTGGTCCATTAGCTCAGCTGGTCAGAGCGTTCGACTTATAATCGAAAGGTCCGGTGTTCAAGCCACCGATGGACTACCAATACCGTCAACGGGCTCCCTCGGGGGCCCTTTCTTTTTGGCGAAAAAAAGTTGCCTTATACGTGCGTTTGCCCCTTGCAAAGCGACCCCTCGACCCCTATCATAATGTTGCAGGTGGTAAAAAGTGGGAAACATCTTCTTCGGTAGCTATCCACGAAACCTGGATGAGAAAGGGCGACTCCTTCTCCCATCCGCCCTCTTCGGGAAAGAAGCACCGGCCTCCCTCTACATTCTGCGCGGGTTCGACGGATGTCTATCCGTCTATCTCGAGGATCGCTTCCAAGAACTGCTTTCCGAACTCGCTTCCCTCAACCAACGGGATCCGGGGGATCGGGCGTATCTTCGCATCGTTTCCGCCTCGATGAAGCAGCTCAAAGTCGATGCCCATGGCCGTGTCTTGCTGGGGGTGGATACCCTCCATGAATACGGGCTAGGGAATGAAGTCCTCGTCAACGGGGCAATCGACCACATCGAGATTTGGGACAAAGCCGCCTTCGATGCCTACCGTCTCCATAATGGCAGCGGCATCGACTTCGCGGTGGGGAGATCGTGAGCATGAAACACGTCTCCGTCTTGCTCGAGGAAGCCGTCGATTGCCTCGCCATCAAACAAGGCGGCACCTACGTCGACCTCACCTTGGGTCGCGCCGGACACTCCCGGGAAATCCTCAAGCGGATTCCTCAGGGCCACCTCTATTGCTTCGATAAGGACGCGACTGCCTTGACCGAAAGCAAACCCCGCCTGGAAGAAGTGGGGACCAACTTCACCCTCATCCAAAGCGATTTCTCCCATTTCAAGGAAGAACTCGAGGCAAGAGGCGTAAGCAAAGTCGACGGCATCTTGGCCGATCTTGGGGTCTCTTCTCCCCAATTCGACGATCCAAGCCGTGGCTTCTCCTACCGTTACGATGCCAGACTCGACATGCGGATGGATCAAAGCCAACGCTTAGATGCCTATGAAGTGGTGAACCATTACCCCTTCGAAAAGCTTCTCCAAGTCCTCCGGGATTATGGGGAAGACCCCGATGCCTACCGCATCGCCAAAGAAATCGATAAACGGCGCAGCATCGCGCCCATCGAAACCACCTTCCAATTGGTGGATGTCATCAAAGCGGCCAAACCCGCCAAAGCACTTGCCAAAAAGGGCCACCCCGCCAAGCAGACCTTCCAAGCCTTGCGCATCGAGGTCAATGGCGAGGAGGATGCCTTGGAAGCCTTGCTTCAAGACGGACCGGATCTTCTAAAAGAAGATGGTCGCCTCTCCATCATCACCTTCATGTCCCTCGATGACCGGTTGGTGAAACGCCGATTCGCTTCCTTAGCGACGGTCGAAGGATCCCGTCATGGGTTCCTGCGGCCCGAAGAAATCGAAGAACCCGAATTCGACCTCCCTTCGAAGAAAGCCATCCTTCCCTCGGAGGAGGAGATGGCGGAAAACCCGAGATCCATCTCGGCGAAATTACGGACGCTACGGAAGAAGTAGCGGGAAAGGAAATAACGAAGATGAAAGACAAACTCGTCAAAAGCGGACACTCTCGTTACTATTACGCCTTCCGTCGTTTGGGCAAGATGGTATTTGCCGTCGCCGCCTTTGCCGTCGCCGCCACCGTTCCCGTTTTAGTCGCCTATGGCGTCTCCGTCCAGCAAGCCATGGCCGAAGAAGCTCCCAAGGAAGAGGAGAACTCTTCCGAATCCGGCTTCCAAGTGATTTCCTATTTCGAAGATTAATCCGCATTTTTCCTTAAGCCCCCGGTTTTCTCCCTCCCTTTCCTCCCGGGGGTTTTCATTTGCCCATCTAGGATGGACAAGCAATCTCCTCGGTTTATAATCAAGAGACAAACAGGAGACATACTTATGCCTTTCAACGAGAAGCCCATCACCGACCGGATCCCCCTTTCGGTCTTGGTGCCCAAATGGTCCGAAGAAGACCTTTTCCCCATTCCCCCGACCGTCACGATGTACGATTCGCGCAACAATAACCGCCCCGTCGTCTTTAAGACCTACGGCCACGTGTCCCATGGCACGAAGCAATACGTGCTGATCGCTAACCAAGCGGAAGGCATGTCGGCCGTCATCGAACTCACCGAACAAGGCGAGATGGAGATCATCTTCGACCAGGAAGCGGCCCAGGAAATCGCCGAATACATGGATTACGTCGAACTTAACCGCGAGGAGAAAGGCGTCCAGATCCGCGACAAATACGAACCGCTGGTCGCCGATAACGAATACAACATCTACCGCGTTTCCTTTGCCGGGCGTCTTGAATATAAGGGGAAACCCTACCAAGTGGTGGCCCCCGCGGACAACGCATCGACCATCTACATGTATCGCCTCGAACTCGATTCCGTCGGTGGGGAAAACGTCTTACGTCCCGAAACCGACGAGACCGCGATCCGCGAGCTCTTCAAGATGTTCTTCGCCATGCTCGACCGCAACCGCGAGGCCGCCCATGGCCAGCAGACCTTCGATTCCTTCCAAAGCGACGACGCCGACCTCTTCGAATAATCTATGAAACTCAGAAGCTGTACCCGTTGCGGCGAGAACCTCGTCGAGCAAAACGGGGTCTTGAAATGCCCCTATTGCGGCGCGACCTACGACCAGGTCGACGAAGCCCAAAAACTCGAGGAACTCCTCGAAGCCAAAAAGCAGGAACTCTTGGCCAATCGGCGCCGCGTTTTATGGCAGGAAACCCATCGTGCCCACCCCAGTAAAAAAGAGATTCTAAAAGCGGCCCAGGCCGTGCGTGATCTCGTCGACGACGATGAACTCGCGACTTTCTACGTCTTGATTCATCAAGACGACATGGCGCCATTATTACGTTATCTCGAGACCAAGACCGTCCATCCCGCAGTCGCCGAGGAAGTGGTGAACTTCGCCACCAAGAGCCTCGACATGAAGATGACGCTGCCCTTAAAGAGCTTTGTGGAACGCCACTTCAAGGGCGAACGTTATTTCCAGTTCATGTCGGCGATCGAAAAAGAAGCCGAGGCCCTCGAAGACGGCCTTTATATGACCTCGATTCCGCGCGATGTTTTCTTGGCCTACTCGTCCAAAGACATGCCCAAAGTGGTGGACATGGCCGACTTCCTCGAAGGGGAAGGCTTCACCGTCTTCTGCGCGTTGCGGAACCTCCGCCATGGTGCGGGAAGCGCCGAATTCTATCTTTCCGGCCTCCACGATGCCATGAAGCACTGCAAGGCCTTCGTCTTCCTTTCTTCCGTTAATTCCCGTACCACCGAATGCGATGCCCTCAAAGAGGAAATCCCCTTCGTCTTGGATAACCTCCCCAACATTAAACGTGTCCATTATCGTCTTGATGACGACGGCGAGCCCAAGATGGCGGCCTCGATCCTATTGAAGGAATTCGACGACGGCCGCGAGTGGTGCCGTTCCAAAGAGGATTTGGTCGCCAGGCTCCTTGCCCGGGAGAAAAAAAGGGTGGTGGAAGAGGAAGAAGACGAGGAAGAGGAATCCTCCTATCCCTATCATTCCGAAATCGACGACGACGGTTTCACCGTCCTCCACCAAAACCAGGAATACGTCACCACCGAATACGGCACCCTCCAAGCCTATAACGGCTATGCGAAGAAGATTCGCTTGGGTGAAGATATCACCTGCCTTGGCAAGCAAGCCCTCAAAGGCTCCTACACCGTCGAAGAACTCGACCTCGGCGGCGTCAAAATCCTCTCGCCCATGTGCTTCAATGGGGCGCAGTTCCTCGAAAAGATCGTTGGCGGGCATCGCCTCGACACGGTCGGCATCGGCGCCTTCGCCGGCACCCCGCGCCTTAAGAGCGTCGATAACCCCAAGACCGGTGTCTATAAAACCTTGCCAAACGGCATGATCATGGATCCAAGCCGCGGTCGTTTGCTCCGTTATTTAGGTAGCGCAAAGAAACTCACCGAAGATGATTTCAAGGACGTCGAGGAAATCGATCCCGGGGCCTTCGCCTTCAACGATTCCCTCGAATCGGTGCGCATTCCCGGCCATGTCCAAACCATCGACAAAGGGGCCTTCGCCGGATGCCAGTATCTACGGACCGTCAACCTCGATAAGGGCATCCTCGTCATTGGCAAAAACGCCTTTGCCCAATGCCCGAACCTTACCGTTTACGTCAACTCGCCCCGCGATCCTAACGGCTGGGAAATCGGCTATGCCGGCACCGCCCGCGTCGTCCACGACCCCGTATAAAGAAGTTGCCGCCCTCCCCTAAAAGGGGGCGGCTTTTTCGTTGCCTAACGGAAGAAAAAACGGAAAACTACCAATTTTCTAGCGATTTCCCTTGATATAGACTTAAAGTCTATTAAGATAAAGTCATGGAAAAGCGCATTGTTGTCCTCGACCTCTCGGAAGGGAGTGCCAAAATCCTCATCGGCACCCAAATCGGCGGAAATCCCATTATCGCTTATAGCGATACTCGCGATATCTCCGCTTTTTTCCAAGACGGCCAACTCGTGGATAAAGAGGGACTGCTCTCCGCGCTGAACCAGATGAAGGAGATCACCGACCCGATCACCCATGTTTCCATCTCCGTCAATAATGGGGCTTGCTACATGGCACCGGCTTTGGGGCTTACCGTCTTCCAGGTGCCCGAAACCACCAACGTCGTCTCCAACGAAAACGAAATCGGACGCATCGATATCTCCAACCTCCATTCCAAGATTTTGAAAAACGAATTCCCCGGCGGCATGAAGATCGTCGATATCATCCCCGATTACTTCATCCTTTCTAACGGCGAGCAATACGCCAATCCGCCTTTGGGGAAAATCTCGCCGAGCCTTAGCGTCAACGCCAAGGTCCATTGCCTCCCCGAGACGGCCTTCTCCACTTACACGCGGGCCATCACGGAAACGGGCTTACGCATCTTACGCATCTCGGTGGCGCCGCTATGCCAAGCCGAATACTTCAAAACCTAT
>JAFTDF010000005.1 GCA_017454295.1 Bacilli bacterium | reverse complement strand
GCCGTAAGTATATGGGCACGCATCCCACAGCGGCCCACATTATAGCGGAAACCCTCGATCGAGGCAAACCCGCCCATCAGACTTCCCAAGAAAGGAGATTGTATTCTCGGGTCTGAATGGTACGAATTGAGAATACAAGGCGGATATATGAAATCACTAGTTATTTATTTCTCCAGGGCAGACGAGAACTATTTCGGCGGCTCCATGCGATATATCGACAAAGGCAACACCGAGGTCGTCGCGGAGTATATCCAAGACATCACCGGCGCGGATTTATTCAAAGCCGAAAGAAAGATTCCTTATTCCAAAGACTACATGACCTGCATCAAGGAAGCCCAAGACGAACAGCGAAGGAACGAGCTTCCGGAACTCGTCAAAGAGCTTTCCGACATCGATGGCTATGACGTGATCTTCATCGGCGGCCCGATCTATTGGGGGACTTTGCCTCAGCCCATGTTCACGCAGTTGTCCAAATTGGATTTTAACGGCAAAACCATCATGCCCTTCTCCACCCATGAGGGCAGCGGTTTGGCCTCGGTTGTAAGAGACATTAAGAAATACGCCCCGAAGGCCGAGGTGAAACAAGGCCTAGCAATCGCGGGATCAAACGTCCGCTCTTCCAAGCCATCGCTGCAAAAATGGATTGATGAGCAATTATCGTAATGACGCTTAGTTTTTTATGCAGTGTTCCATGGGCGTCAAAACACCGAAATCCTGCCACTTTTGTCAACGATAGTTCTCGATTCGTGAAATACCAGCATGCTTCTTAAAGAAGCGGAAAAAGGCTAAATGTATCAATACCGATGCACAACCACCGTGTCTAATACGTTCTTGATGCAAAGTCAGGAACGTTTTTAAATAAATCGGCATTTAAAAGATAACGGGGAGAAGTGGTATGCGCATTGTCAAAGCAGATGCAAAACAGGTTACGAATATCGTGAACATGTCTATCAGGGCTTTCGAAACGGATGTGGATGTCGGCGGAGCGAAAGGCGACTGCCCTCCTGGATTTGATTCGGTCGAATGGCATAAGCAAATGGCCCGGGAGGGGCATCTTTATGCCGCGATGATCGGGGATGATTTGGTGGGGGCCGCCATCTTATTCCCGGACGAAAAAGCGAAAAGCGTATACGTTGGCAGGATTTTCATCGATAGCGAATATCATCGGAAGGGCTACGGAACCCGTCTGATGGATTGCATCGAAAAGGTTTTCCCATGGGCTGCCGAGCTTAATCTGGATACTCCATGTTGGAACAAGCGGACGAATGCCTTTTACCAAGGGTTAGGCTATCGGCTCATAAAGGCCGAGGACGGGTTCAACTTTTACCAGAAAAAAGTGAGCCAAACTTTGAACCGCAAATGATCTTGGCTGGATGGGCATGGACCAAAAACATCAAAGTCAGCCACTCGGATAATGGCGACATTCTCTTCCAAAAGAGGGTGTCGTTTTTCTTATTTTCCTAGATACATTGGCTTTTTGTTCTTCAGGCTTCGAATAAGCACTCTTAGATGGCAAAACGAAATTGGCATCGATTCTTTGGCCTGGTGCGGAATGTCAAGAAGGGCTGAAGTCCGCTGTTCCGACCATTGCCTGCGTTGCGGAATCAGCGAGGGCACGGCCTACAAGCCGTATTGATAAACCATACGAATCGCGGAAAGAGATATTACGCACGGAGCGGAAAAGCAACTAATGTTGCTGGACCACTTCTTTTTCCTTTTTATTCCTTTTAAAATGGTCTCGTCCAAGCAGATAGACCACGGGCGGGCTGAGTATCCAGCGCCTTGTCCGAGCAGGAGTTGGCCAATGTGTGTTTGGACCGATAGCTCGAGTGTTAGGGGCTATTGATGCGGGAAGTATCGCCCAGTCGTCGCGTGGATACCTCCGTGTAACTCTCCGCCGCTCGATGCAGGATAAGGCACGGATCAAGCGCTGCGATAAGCTCCGCACGGAACGCTGGTTCTGAGCATGTGGCCATCACAAGGATGATGTAGCACCAGCTGTCATTGTGGATAGCATCCAGGTTGGCAGCACCGGTGTTTTCGTCTTGGTGATGGCCTTTTCTTCATCATAGACGCCGTAAGAAAGGAGAATCACATGAATCAAATCACGGTTAAAAACATTCGAATCAATGTCACAGGTGTTGGGGATGACGACTTCATCAGCCTAACCGATTTAGCGAGGTTACTAAACGAAGAAGACCCCAGATATCCAATCCAAAACTGGATGAGATTAAAAGACACAATTGAGTTTATTGGCTTGTGGGAAATTCTAAACAACGAGAATTTTAACCGCGTCGAATTCGACGCCTTTAAAAACCAAGCGGGGAGGAATTGGTTTGTCATGACGCCTTCCAAGTGGATCAGAACCACCAACGCAATCGGCTTCAAAACTAAAACCGGCAAATATGGTGGCGGCACGTTCGCCCATCGCGATATCGCGCTTGAATTCGCTTCTTGGATTTCCGCGGAAGTAAAGCTCTACATCATCAAGGAATTCCAAAGATTAAAGGCGCAAGAATCCGAGCAGCTTGAATGGCAGGGTAAGAGGCTATTAACAAAGTTAAATTACCTGATCCACACCGATGCCATTCACGAATATTTGGTGCCTATCGAATTGTCTAGCGAGCAAAAAAGCCATATTTATGCCAGCGAAGCGGACTTATTAAACGTTGCCCTATTTGGCAAAACCGCCAAACAGTGGAGAGAAGAAAATCCGAACAAAGAAGGGAATATCAGAGACTACGCAAACACAATCGAATTGGCGATCCTTAGCAATTTAGAGTATTTGAATTCCATGCTCATTTCCCAACAGACTGGCCAGCGAGAGAGGCTCGTTCTTCTCAACAAAGAGGCGAACCGGGAAAAAGCGTTATTCAACAAAAACAATATAAAACCGATCCAAAGGACTCCCCGGAAATAGCGCCTTTCTTACCGATTGAAACTGCGTTCGCTAAGGCGTCCAGCCCTAAGCCATGTGCTTCGTCCAGCGACCCCCGCGAAGATTTCGTGGGGGATTTGCATTGGTTTCGGCTATAATTCTCCCGCATGAAGCAGATGATTCCAAAAATCAGGGACTTTTGCCACCGCGATGGCGTGGCGTTAGGCTTATCGCTACTTGGTCCTTTGGCCATGGGCACCATCCACTTGGTTTTCGTCTTGATCCGCTTCGACTGGATTCTCCTGAACTATTCTATCTTTTCCTATTTGATGGCCTTCTTTAAGGTGTGGCAGTGGGGCATTGAAAAACGTGACATTAAGCCCGGCCCCTATCTCTCTGGCGTCATTTCGATGGGGGTGGTGCTGGCCCCCATGATGGCGGCTTTCGTGCTTACGATTCTTTTTAGAGACACCCCACATTATTTTTTGGATTGGCTCATTTACGCTTACGCTTTCTATGGGACGGTGAAAATCGTCTTTGCCATCCTCCATCTTCGGAAGAAAAACAAAACCCCACGACAAGACGTTCTATCTTGGTTGGGCCTCATCGGGGCGTTCTACACAATGCAAATGGTGGAGTTCAGCCTCATCATGACCTTTGGGTCAAACGGCGATCATGGGATGTATTTGATGCAGCTATTTACCCAAGGGGCCATCTTCCTATTCTCCCTATTCGTCATCGGCTTATTTGCCTATAAAGCGGTCATTTCACGCCGCAAAGGCGATTAAAACCGATAGGTGGACGAGGGTTTTTCTTGGCGCTAGTCGGCCATGGATAGGGTATATTTATAACGATGTTGACCAAGGGTCTATCGCATAAGATCTACTACACGACGTTTCTCCTCGCCCTTTTCGTCATCCTCTTGCACGCCTCTTACCTCGATGTCCTCGATCCTACCTTGCCCGGATATGAGCCTTCCTACGTCATCCAAAGGGTGTTCTGCGTGATTGGGGATGCCGCGGTGCCGACGTTCTTCGTCGTGTCGGGGTATTTGCTATTTTCCAAATTCACCTTAAGGGGTTATCCGAAAATGTTGCTTGGCAAGGTGTTTTCTTTGGTGATCCCCTATTTTATTTGGAGCGTCGTGGCGTTTTTGTTCATGCAACTCATCTATCCCCTTTGGAAAGGGGAACCGATTGCGGTGACCTTCCAATCCATAGTGGTGGGGATCTTACTCGCTAGCGACTATCCGCATCTATGGTTTATCCGGCCTCTGTTGGTGTTTTTCATTGGTTCTCCCTTGCTCTATTTCGTTTTCAAATACCTCAAGAAGTGGTCCATTTTCATTCCGGTGGTTTTGTTTGTCATCTATCTCTTCTTCCGCCCCGAATATGGGGGAATCGTTCTCTGGATCCCATTCTTCTTTGTGGGTGGATATCTTTCCTATTTTCAGATTCCCATCCTCAATCCTTATCGTCCGCGTCTAGTTGGGGCGATTGCCCTCACGATATTGCTCGGGGTGGCCCTGTCTTTCTCTTTGCTCCACACCCAATACGAAGACCATGCCTATTACGTCTATCGTTTCCTTGCTCCTGCCTTCCTTTGGCTGGCGATGGACGTTCTAACTTCCCTCTATGAAAAGCAGACCATCCGCGGCATCTTCCAAACCTCGGGTTTCATCTACTTTAGCCACCTCTTTATCGTCAATGCCTTCAAGGAACTCTTCCAGTTTGGCATCCCCGCCGATACGAATCTGCGGTGCCTGCTGCTTTTCTTCCTCTCCTTCTTTGCCGGAACCGCCGTTACCTTAGGACTTACTTATTTGCTAAAACGTTTTGCCCAGCCCGTTTATCGCTATCTCGGAGGCCGTTCGTAGCGGCCTTTTCTAATCGTGAGTTTCCAATAATCCATATCTGGATTTCCCTAGCGAGGAGATTTCCTCTTTGGCCTAGTAAAGCTAGGAAAAGATCCATGTGTCCGCGACCTCGCTAGCTTCGACCCCGACCTCGATTCCTATGCCGAAGACGTCTTGATCCCACGCGACCACTCGATGCACGAGGCAAGCGCAAACGGTAAACCCCATCAAGATCATCCCGCTGTTGCAGTTTCGTGACAGCGGGTTTTATATAATGGTATCCGTCAAGGAGGGTTCTTGTATGAAATACCAAGAAATGCTGGCCTTTGCGTCCTTTTTGAATAAGAGCCAAGGCAACGATACCGAAGCGTGGAAGAAAGCCATGCAAAGCGTCAATCAGCTACTCGAAGTGATGGGTCCGTATCAGCTTCGCGATGGCAAGGGGGAGTATCGCCCCATCACCCCGCAGGCCTATCAACAGATGGATGAACTCTTCAATCAGGCCGTCACCTCCGTCAATGCGTTTGTCAAAGAAGAGGCCAGCGGCGTCGAGGACGAAGTCCGTCATCAATTGATGAAGAACTTCAACAAAGAATTCCTCGCCAAATCCTACATCGAATATAAAAACGTCAAACCCGATGCCAACGGGAACCTCCATGATGCCATGGAGAATTTCCGTTACCAAAACGTCGAGCTCTCCGGCGCCGACCTCCAACGGGTCGGGGGCAACTTAAGTTCCCGCGTCCAGCTTCATATCGACCTTGACGGTAAAAAGACCCGCGGCGTCTTCACCAAACGTTCTTCCTATGATCCTCATGGCCAACAAAAGGCCATCCTCGACGAAATGAAGGCCAAATACGGGAAGTTTGCTTCCTTTTGGGAAGCGATGGACAATCCCGAATTCCTCCGTAACGGCATTTTCGGCAATGACACCGCCCTTTTCATGAACTGCCAAACCAACACGGTCTATGATAGCAACCCCCAAGAGCGAAGCCGGGCGCTCTACGACTATTATGATTCCGTGAGAATGGGCAACTATCCCCAACTCGCCCAGGAATTCGCCAATTACCGCGACGACCCCGATTTCTTCAATGCCTTATTCGATTACTCCCTGAAGGCGGAGAAACTTTCGACCTCCCTCACCGTCAACCAGTTGCTTTTGGACTTAAAGCCCGGGGAGAACGTCGATGGGCGCAACTCCGCGATGAGCTCCGTCGCCAACCTCCTTGGCGTGAGCGATCTCATCGCCAAATCCAAGCAAATCGCCGTTAAAATGCCTAGTGGCGAATTCCAAACCGGTACCTTCATGGAATTCGTTGAGTCCAAAGACATCACCAATGTCGACAGCATCGACGAAATGCGGATTCTTGGGCTGGACGCTTATGAAGACAAGGACGTCAAAGTCCAACTCGCCAATTTGCAGGTCCTCGACTATGTCTGCGGCAACGTCGACCGCCACTCGGGGAACATCCTTTATAAGTTCGACCCCCAAACCCACAAACTCACCAGCATCAAAGGCATCGATAACGACGCTTCTTTCACCAAGCATCGCTTGACCAATGCCCAATCCCTTTCCCAGTTGCCTAGCATCCAACGCATGCGCGTCATCGACCAAACCATGGCGGAGAAATTGCTCACCATCGACGAAGGCATGCTCACCGCGACCTTGCACGGTTATGGCTTGAGCGATGCGGAAATCGGGGCGGCCTATGACCGCTTGCATAACCTGCAAGAGGCGATCCGCAAGGCCCCGACCTTTGACCCCGAAAAAGGGTTGGAGCCCTATGACCCAAGGAATGCGGAACAAAGCATCACCATCGTCAAAACCGAAGACTGGGATAAGTTAAGCCTAGAAGACCTCAAAGCCGGCAACAACAATTTCGCCAAGCTCGTCGGTGTGCAGGATATGCTCACCACCGAATCCATGGTCACCGATGCGATGAAGCGTGAAGCCGAAAGCTCCAAACGCACTTTGACGTCGATGCTAAAACCCGAAAACTCCGCCTCGCTTCTTCAAAATGCCCAAAGCCATAAACCGCGGTTTGGCGTTTCCCAGCGTTACAAAAACGTCCTCGACGCCATGGCGGCCTACCAAAACGCCCCCTCCCCCGATGACCCCTTACATAGCGAAGACCACGTGAAGTGGCAGCGGCTCGCCGACTTGCAAGAGGCCGTCAACGCCTATAAGCAAGAAAAGATCGGGCTAGGTCACCTTCGTCCCGACGGCTCCCCAACGCAAGAGATGAAAGGCAAGGCGCTTTCCCGCATCGAAGACGTCGATCGCATCGGCAAATTCGCCACCTCCTTATTGGCCGAGCGTCAGCATGCCATCCATGCCGAAGAAGACCTTCGTGATGCGGAGCGCAAGCAAGCTGAACTCGATGCCTTCAAGGCCCTCCCCGCCAATGAGCAGCAGATCATCCTCGAACAGAAAAAGGCCCACGAGGCCCTCTTGAACCAAGACCTCTCGGTGCGCATCCAAAATAGTTTGGCCGCCGAAGAGAATCCGTTTGAGGAATCCGCGGAAATGGATCTCCCCGAGGAAAATCTCTCCATGGATGCCATGGAAGCGAATTAGGGCAAACAAATCCGGCGTTCTTGATGAAATCATCAAGGACGCTTTTTCGTATTTGTGATACATTAAGGAAAACCAAGGGGACGAACATGAAAGTTTGCGTGATTTACGGTCAAAGCCACCAGGGCTCGACCTACCATATGGCCCGTTATTTGGCGGAGCAACTCGGTCAAGAGATTCGGGAAGTGTTCTTGCCGCGGGATTTCCACGAATTCTGCGTGGGTTGTAAGACCTGCTTCCTCAAAGGGGAGGAGTTTTGCCCCCATGCCGCTTCGGTCAAGCCCATCACCGAAGCCATCGATGAGGCCGACGTCATCATTTTGGCCAGTCCCGTCTATGTCTTCCATCCCACTGGGGCTATGAAAAGCCTCTTAGACCATTTGGCCTTCCGGTGGATGGCCCATCGCCCTGAGGAAAAGATGTTTGCCAAGCAAGGCGTGACCATTACCGGCGCCGCCGGGATGGGCATGAAAAAGACCGCAAAGGATATGGCGGATAGCCTCTTTTTCTGGGGAATCTCCCGCCTCTATTCCTGCCCCGTGGCCGTCGCGGCGATGGATTGGGACCACGTAAGCCCCAAGAAAAAAGAGAAAATCGAAAAACGCTTAAACAAAATCGCGAAAGCCATCCGATCCCGGGAAGGACGGGTCACCCCGAGTTGGAAGGGACGATTCATGTTCTCCATCATGCGGCTAAGCCAGCAAAATGGCTGGAATCCCAAAGACCAATCCTATTGGGAAGCAAAGGGATGGCTTGGCAAGAAACGGCCGTGGAAGGATTAAATTATGATCGTCATTCAACTTCTCTATCGTGGAAATCATGGAAAGGCAAAAGCCTTTGCCGAAGAAATGCTTTCCTCTGGCTTAGTGGCGAACATCCGCGCGGAGGCGGGGAACCTTGGCTATGACTATTTCTTTCCCATGGAAGACCCCGATGCTCTTTTGCTGGTGGATCGGTGGGAAAGCCAAGCCTCTTTGGACGCCCATCACGCCTCACCGATGATGGGACAAATCGCCGCGTTGCGGGAGAAATACGACCTGCATATGGTCGTGGAAAAACTCACCCCGATCGCCACTTCCGCCGACGAAGCGTTTATCCGTCGCTAAGGCGAGCGTCGTTGAAGTTTTTGCCTCCTTCTCGTGGTAGAATTTCCTTTGGAAATAGAGGCAAAAGATGATCATCAACACCGGACAAAGAACCGATATCCCCGCCTTCTATGCGAAGTGGCTCATCAACCGCATCCGCGAAGGCTATGTTTTGGTGCGCAATCCCTATTACCCTTCCCTTGTCACCAGATTTAAATTGGACCCGGAAGTGGTGGATGTGCTCGCCTTTTGCACGAAAAATCCCCGGCCGATGTTCCCCTATCTTGACGAATTAAAGCCCTTTGGCCAGTTTTGGTATGTTTCCATCACCGGCTTTGGGAAAGACTATGAGCCTAACGTCCCACCCATCGACCAAGTGGTGGAGGATTTTATCTACCTTTCTTCGGTGGTAGGTCCCCAGGCCATGGGGTGGCGTTATACACCGATCATCGTGAACCAAACCTATACCAAGGAATACCATATCCAAACCTTCGAAGCCATTGCCGCCAAACTCGAAGGGCATACCAAACTGGCGGTCTTTGGCTTTCTCGACCTTTACCCGAAACTAAAGAAATTGCATCCCAAACTCCACGATTGCGACGATGAAACCAAAATCGAAATCGCCCAAGCCTTTGCCTCCATCGCCAAGAAACATGGTCTGGAATTGCGATTATGTTCGAAAGAGAAATGGCTTGCCCAATATGGGATCGACGTCGAAGGCTGCATGCGGATCGAAGACTATGAACATGCCATCGGCGCGCGCTTAGAAATCACGGAGAAGATGCAAGCAAGGAAAGGCTATTGCGCCTGTTATTTATCCAACGATATCGGAGCTTATAATTCCTGCCCCCATCAATGCCGTTATTGCTACGCAAACGGACAAATCGAAGCGGTACGGGCTAACGTTGCCGCCCATGACGAGCAATCGCCTTTATTAATCGGCCACCTGCGTCCCGAAGACAAGGTGCGCGAAGCCAAGCAAACCTCCAACCGCCGTATTTCCTTGTTTTAATCCGAAAAAGCGAAAAGGCGGTGCATCTTCCTTGCCTAATATGTCGCACGCGATATATTTAAGATATTGGAGGACAAAACCATGCAAATCGCCATCCGTTACTTCACCAAATCCAAAAAAGGCAATACCGCCAAAATCGCCTCCTTCGTCGCCGAAAAGCTCGGCATCGAAGCCCTCGATATCTCCCACCCCTTGGAAGAAGAGGCGGAGACCTTGCTGCTCATCAACGCGATGTATGCCGCCGATATCGATAAACGGTTGAAGGAGTACCTGATTGAGAACAAAGACAAGATCAAATGCCTCATCAACATCAATTCTTCCGCTTCCGGGGCCTCGACCTATAAAGCGGTCAAGAAAGTCGCCGACAAAGTCGGGATCCCGATGTCGGAAAAGGAATTCCATACCCAGGCTTCTTGGATTTTCATCAACAAAGGCCGTCCCAACGCCGCCGACTTCGCCCGCTTGGAAGCGTTCTTGAAAGAAACCGTCCATGGATAAATACAAGGGATTGCTCCTAAAGAACCAGCTTTGCTTCCCCACCTATGCGGTCGCCAATAAGATCGTCAGGAAATACCAACCCTTATTGGAAAAGCTCAACCTCACCTACACCCAATATATCGTGATGATGGTGATGTGGGAGAAAAGGCAAGCCCATGAAAAGGAGCTTTGCGAGGCGCTTCGACTCAATACCAACACGTTGGCGCCTTTGTTAAAACGCCTTAAGGAAAAGGGCTTTGTCCAGCTCGAAAAAGACCCGAAGGACAAGCGCAATCTGATCATTGCCTTGACCCAGGCGGGGGAACAACTCAAAGAAAAGGCGGTGGATATCCCACCTTCCATCGCCGAGGAATTCCACCTCAGCGAGGAAGAAGCGGTGCTCTTATACAAGATTCTCTACAAGATTCTCGATCACTAACGACGTCAAGATGAAACGCTAAATCAAGGATCGGCCCGTGGCAAAGGCTACGGGTTTTTCTTTCACCTTACCTATGCTATCTTATAGATAACATGATCTGGGCGTGCCTTGGTCTACTTGTATTCGGAATCGTGATGCTGGGCTTTTATTTGCTCGAAAAATGTCGTCGTTATTCCCTAAAAGGGGTGTTTCTAAAAACCGTTGTCTCCTTATCGTTTTTGGCCATCGCCATGGCCGCAAGCTATGAAAAAGCGGGGCACGTGCTCCATCCTTTCGTGTTAGGAGGATTGATCCTAGGACTACTAGGGGATATCTGGCTGGATTTGAAATATGTTCATCCCGAATCCGACCGTCTCTATACCTATGCCGGCTTTGCCGTGTTCGGCGTGGGGCATCTCTTGTTCGCGAATGGGATGCTGCTCGAATTCTTTGGGAACGCCAATGGCTGGTTGATTTTGCTTCCGGTGGCCGCCGCGGTGGTGTTTGCCTTAGGCAATTTGGTCTTGTCCAAACCGATGAAACTGGACTTTGGTTCCTTGAAGTGGGTGGTGACCGTCTATGCCTTCTTGCTGGCTTTGACCCCCGGGACGGCGCTACTATGCTGCTTCGTGACGAATTGGGCGAGCATCACGCCCATCATGCTATTTGCCGGCGGTCTCTCCTTTGTGATTTCCGATGTGGTCCTCAGCGGCACCTATTTCGGCCAAGGGAAGGAACGACCCGCCGACTTCATTTTGAATTACCTCTTCTATTACGGGGCGCAGTTCACCATCGCCTTCTCGCTATTGTTCCTATAAGCAAGCGAAACCAGGGGCCCAAATCCGGTTCGGGCGTTTTCTTTTTCTCTATTTTAAGAGAAATCATTGAGAATCCTGGGTGTCGATATCTATAATATTGCCGTCTTGCAAGGAAGCTCTTATGGAAGAAATCAATAACTTTATCAAAACCATCATGGAGAAGGACCTCGCGGAAGGGAGGGTGAAGCAAATCGTCACCCGTTTCCCGCCCGAGCCCAACGCCTATCTCCACATCGGCCACGCCCGGGCCATCGTCAATAACTTCGAACTCGCCAAGAGCTTCGGCGGTTATACCAACCTCCGCTTCGACGATACCAACCCCGTCAACGAAGGCGCCGAATACGTCGATGGCATCATCGCCGACCTCAAATGGCTTGGCTATACCCCGAAAAACGTGTTCTTCGGTTCCGATTATTTCGAAGCCACCTATCAAAAGGCGATCCTCCTCATCAAGAAGGGCCTTGCCTATGTCGACGATCTTTCCCCCGAAGAGATGACCGCTTACCGCGGCACCCTCACCGAGCCGGGGAAGGAATCCCCCTGCCGGAATCGTTCTGTGGAAGAGAACCTCGCCTTGTTCGAGCAGATGAAGGAAGGCAAATTCGCCAATGGCGAAAAGACGCTTCGCGCCAAAATCGACATGGCTTCGCCTAACATCAACCTTCGCGACCCGGTCATGTACCGCATCCTCCATGTGCCCCATCACCGCCAAGGCACGAAGTGGTGCATCTATCCGATGTATGACTTCGCCCATCCTTTACAGGATGCCTTCGAAGGGGTCACCCATTCCCTTTGCTCCCTCGAATACGATAACCATCGTCCCCTTTACGATTGGTTCATCGAAAAGTGCGAAATGGAACACGTCCCCCATCAATACGAATGGGGCCGCCTCAACATCACCAATACCATCATGAGCAAACGCTATCTGCGTCAGCTCGTGGAAGGCCATTACGTCACCGGTTATGACGATCCGCGGATGCCCACCCTCGTCGGGCTGAAGCGGCGCGGCTTCACCCCCGAAGCCATTAAGGCCTTCATCCTCTATACCGGCCTCTCCCGCATCAATTCGACCACCGATGCCGATAACCTCGATTACTTCCTCCGCGAAGATCAGAAGTTACAAGCCACCCGTCCGATGGCCGTGCTCCATCCCTTGAAGGTCGTCATCGACAATTACCCCGAAGGCCAAATCGAGTATCTGGACTCCCCCAACAACGTGGAAAACGAAGCCCTGGGCTCCCGCAAGATTGCCTTTGGCAAAGAGATCTATATCGAGGCGGAGGACTTCATTGAAGTCAAACCCAACAAGAAGTGGAAACGCCTAAGCCTCGGCGAAGAGGTGCGTTTGATGAACGCCTACTTCATCAAAGCCATCTCCGTGGAGAAAGACGAAGCGGGCAACATCACCCTCGTCCACGCCACCTACGATCCGGAAACCCGTTCCGGGAGTGGCTTCGAAGGCCGTAAGCCCAATGGCACCATCCATTTCGTGGAAGCCTCGACATCTCTCCCGGCGACCTTCAACCTCTATGAGCCCCTCATCTTTGATGAAACCGAGGAAACGGCGGGGCAATCCTTCTTAGAACGCCTCAACCCCAATTCCTGGGAAAAAGTCGAAGGCGTGGTCGAAGCAAGCCTCTCCTCCACCAAACCATTAGACCATTACCAATTCATCCGTAACGGTTACTATTGCACCGATAAGGAATCGACCCCCGAGCATCTTATCTTCAACCGGACCTGCTCCCTCAAGTCGTCCTTCAAACCCGCCCAATAAGCGACGAGCTCCTCGAGATGGGGAGCTTTTTGTATAATGATTCCATCATGGCAAGTTCCTTGGATTACCTCACCTATGTCTTGGAGTTGCTCCGCAACGTCCCGGGTATCACCTATAAGAAAATGATGGGTGAATATTTGCTTTACGCAGATGGCATCTTATTCGGCGGGGTCTACGATAATCGTTTCCTTTTGAAGCCTACCCCTACCCTTGAAGCGGAGGGACTGCGGCGGCAAATCCCCTATCTCGGGGCCAAGCCGATGGCTTTGGTCGATGTGGAAGACCCTAACGAAGTGGCACGCCTGGTGAGCCTGGTTTTGGAGGGACTACGACAATGAAGATTTTGCCTTATACCGAGCAGCGCATCGAAGACGTTTTGGATTTCGAACGGCGCCTGCGCGAAGAAGAAGATTTTTGGGGCTGGGAAATCGACGAAGTCTACATTGCCCAGGTGAAGCAAAGCTTCCACAAAAACGAGTTTGCTTCCGCGATTTCTTATCTTGCTTATTTCGACGACAAAGTGGTGGGCCGCATCGACTGCGCCCTCCTGCATTCTCATTTCGACGGCTCGACGAAAGCCTATCTGGATTGGATCTGCGTCTTAAAAAGCGCCCGTCATCAAGGCGTGGCCCAAGCCTTACTCGAAACGTTACGCCAAGACTTGAAGCAGCGGGGGATCGATACGCTGATCGCGTTAACCGCCAGTAACGAAGAGGCGCAGCGCTTCTACCAAGCCATCCCTGATTCGCAAATGCACGACATCGGGATTTGGATCGACGTGAAATGAAAAACCCGGTGGCCCGGGTTCTCAGTGTTCCATGACTTGGACCGAATAGGCGCCGCTACCGTCGCGAAGTTCTTTTAGGAAGTCCTCCAAGCGATCCTGCTTGCGGTCTCTTGCCATCGCGCGGAAGGTGATTTCGACTTGCTCTTCCTGGCCGCTTTGGACCTTTTCGGAGAAGAGATTGCTCGCGGTGTAGTCGTATTTATCGCAAATCTCCAAGATTTTGGAGAGCAAAGCGCTGGAGGAAGGACCGCGGATGACCATGGTGGGATTGCGGAGGGCGATCCACTTTTCGAAGCGGCGTAAGCCAAGGAGGACGGTCATGACGATGGCGGTGGCCAAGATGGCGAGGATGAAGTTCATCGAACCGCAGGCCAAACCGATGGCCATGGAGAGCCAAATCGTGCCGGCAGTGGTAAGGCCTTTCGCCTCGGCGTTGCGGTAGATGATGGCCCCAGCCCCTAAGAAACCGACGCCGGAGATGACCTGGGCGGCCAGCCGGGCGACGTCACGGTTCCCGCTTTGATTGGGGAAACCATAGATGGAAATGATCATGACCACGCAGCTGCCCATACCGACCAAAAGGTGGGTGCGCAAGCCGGCGGAACGGCCGCGGACTTCGCGTTCGACCCCAATCAAACCGCACAAAAGAAGCGCCAACACCAAGGCGATGATGACGAGGATGAAGTTCCCCACCGGCCAGCCATCGACGTAAAAGGAATTCAATAGCTCGGCGATTTTTTGATCGATTGTGATTAACATAGCCCCTCAATGATAACCCTTTTCTTGTTTATTAAAAGAGGCGAACTACACCAGCAAACGATGGACGCCAGTTTCACGTCCCATCGAGGTTTTTCAAAACAGCTTCGCCGAAATGTCGCTTTTCAGCGTCAGCAGCGCCCTGATCTTCCGCGGCGTCAGCTGCGAAAGCGCGTTCCTGTCCAACATAAAAACCCTTCCGACCGTTGGGAGGCGTCTCGGGGGAAGGGTTATCGCCAAACAACCAGGCCCGGGCCGCCTCCCAACCGTCTCTGATTGTTTGGCGGACCAATTATACCATCGGGCGGGTTATCCATTATTTGCTGATGTAGCTAGAAAAGGGTGATTTTTACCATTGTGTTTAACATATCTATAAAACAAAGCAATCGCTACAAAAGAACAAATAATATCGGTAATAGGAGTGGCCCAGATTATAAGTTCTGGTCCAATAGAGTTATTTTCCATTTTTGAGATAGAAAAGAAGATAAACATTAAAGGTATGTCTAAAACTCCTTTTCTTAATAAGGCTAAAACAAGACTTCTCCAAGGTTTACCGACCGCTTGGAAAAATGAAATAACTGTATAAGCAACGGCAGAAAAAGGACCACCGATACACAATATTCTTAAAAATTTTGTGGCGTAAGCAATGGAATTGTTTTCGTGGATGAAAATCGTGGATAAAGGAGCGGCCCAAATAATAGAAATAATCAT
>JAFTDF010000030.1 GCA_017454295.1 Bacilli bacterium | reverse complement strand
GCATGATGAAGTCGGGCGAATTCTACACTCCGAGAACCGCCGAATAGGAAGCATTCGGCCTTCTCCGTTGAAGTTTCCTTAAGGAAACGTCGTTTTCCTATCGCCTTTTCGAAAAAAGTACTTGATAATTGTTGGCATGACCGTCTTCATTGTCGGTGCTTCGGCTGCGGGATTATATACCGCCCTTTTCTTAAAGAAGGCCCACCCCGAATATGAGGTGGTGGTTTTCGACCGTACCGACAAGATTGGGAAGAAAATCTTAGCCACCGGCAATGGCCACTGTAACTTATTCAACCAACGCTTTTCCGGCGCCTTTTTCAATCATCCAGAGTTTGTCGAAGCCCTATTGGAACGACATTCCGCCGCGGATTGCTTAGCCGCTTTATCGGGCTTAGGCATTGCCACTTTGGTCAAAGACGATTTGGTCTACCCCCTGTCCTATTCGGCCGCCACATTTGTGAAACTCTTGGGGCAAGTCGCGTCTAAGCTCGGGATCGTTTTCCATCTTGGGGAACGGGTGCTTGATTACCAAACGGGAAAGAGAATCAAACTGATGACCGATCAAAGCCAATACGAAGGAGATCAACTCATTTTCGCTAGCGGTGGCAAGAGCCAAGAAAACCTCGGTTCGGATGGGTCACTGTTCCCCGTCTTTGCCAAACACGGATATCAGATCGTGCCGCTTTCCCCATCGCTTTGCCCCTTAGAAACCAAAGAGAAAACCAAAGCCATCTCCGGCGTCCGCCACAGCGCGAAAGTCACCTTGGAACGAAACGGAACCGTCCTTTATGAGGAAGTTGGCGAGGTCTTATGGAAAGATAATGGGCTCTCTGGAATCGCCGTTTTTAATGCCTCCGCTTTCCTAGCAAGAAGCAAGCAAAACGAAGCGACGGTAACCTTGGATTTGTTCCCCGAATATTCCGAATCCGAATTGGAAAAAGTCTATCAATCCGCCAAATCTCGAGGCTTCGATCCACTGGAATCGCTATTAGAAACAAAACTAACAAATTACGTCAAAAACTACGCAGAAACCGAAGAAACAAAGCAAATTTGCCGCATTTTGAAGGCATTCCCATTCCATGTTACGGGTCTTTATCCGTTTGCTTCCTCCCAAGTGACCAGCGGGGGAATCGCGCTATCTCAAATCGCGCAAAATTGCTTTTCCAAAATCGAAAACAATGTCGCTTTCGTCGGTGAGGTGTTAGACATCGATGGTTTGTGTGGCGGTTTCAATTTAGGTTTTGCCTTATTGTCTTCATTGCAGGTGGTGGAACGGTTATGAAGTACGTCTTGGATCCCATCTACATTGAAGGCCCACAGAATGATGCGGCGTTGCGGGAAGCCATTGCCAAACGGCTCGGCTTTCATCCTTCCCAATTCCGTTACGAGATCCTGGACCGCGAATTCCGGTGGTCGGGTGCTTCGCGAGGCATCGCCTATACGGTTTCGATTGAGACCATTCAATTCGTGCGGGATACCTCCATTCGCTTCTTGCCCGAGTTCACAGAGCCGATTGTCCCTCGGTATGGAGGCAAAGACCGGCCGGTCGTTGTCGGCGCGGGTTTATCTGGATTAGTCGCAGCCTATGTCCTTGCCCTTGCCGGGGCTCAACCGATTCTTTTAGAACGAGGAAAGAAATACGACGAACGATTGGGCGATATCTCCCTATTTGATACGCGAAATCGTTTGGATGAGGAATCCAATGGCCGATTTGGCTTTGGTGGCGTCCTTTCCATTACCGGATTTACCGTGCGTCAGGATCGTCACGGGATTCGAGGCGAGCTCCATCATCTCTTCCGTGAACTGGGTTTGGAACTCAATGTCGACCACGACCAATTCGTTTCGCCCAAACAAGCCACGGCTTTATTTGGCAAACTCGTAGAAGAGATTACCAAGCGAGGCGGGGAAATCCATTATGGGGCACGCGTGGTCGGCTTGAAATCGTTCCTTGGGAAAATCAAGGAAGTCCGTTATTGCGTTCAGGAGGAAGAACTCTCCCTTGCCACCGCCCATGTTTTGGTATGCGCTGGCGAAGAGAACCCCAGACTCTTAAAACAAATGGGTGTCGTTTTGCCCGAAGAGCCGTCGATGGTGAGTTTCTATTTGGAAAAACCTTCGGTCGAACTCAATCGGGCCGCCTATGGGTTAATTCAAAAAGATGACCGCTTTCCGGCCCTGTTCCATCTAGGGACTGGGGTCACCAAAAACGGTCTTTTATACGAACTGGCGTTTTTCTATGAAAAGGCCCGTCCTTGCTATTTGGGGAAATCCCCCGGAGAAGTGGTGCTAGGCGTACAAATGGGAGAGCCCTCTTCCCAGTGTGGTTTGATTTCCATCACGCTCCAAACCGGGGAAAGCCTGAACTCGGTCTCTGGCTTATCGCGGATCGGATTCAAAAAGCACCTTCCCTATCTTTGTCCGGGAGAACCTTTGAAGAATTACATGATGCGGCAGGAACCGTTGCGTTTAGGAACCATCAAGCCCGGTTACGCTAAAGGCGTTTATTTAGGAAATCTGAATGCGTTGTTTGGAGGCCGTATCGGCGATGGCTTGTATCAAATATTGGAAGAATTGGTGAAAACCCAGGATTCCCTTAGCGATGGCCGCGCGTTGCTTCTTGGACCCGGTTTGACCCTTGGCAATGGGGCTTCGACGTTTGCCAAAACGAAAGGGAAAACGAATGTGCGGGGTCTCTATTTTGCCGCACCGCAACGAAATTGGGCCTATGACGGACTCTCTACCGGGGAAGCCGGGTGGATCGCCGCTTTATCGCTTATCGCTGGCAATTGAGGATTATCCTCAAGCACTTTCCCGAAACTTTGATTGACTATCGCTTAAAGTTAGACTTTAATTATTAAGCCGTTTTCGGGCAGGTTTTCGCCACGAAGACGAAGTCGAGAGGCTTTGCTTATGAAGTATTCGTCCACTGTTCGTATGGTCAACGTTGTGCTGTTTGCGCTTCTGATGGCCGGTTTTACCTTCCTTGCCGTTTGGTTTGGATTCCTCGTCACCCCGTTCCAATGGATCGGCGGTCGCGGTTCCCCGCTAGCCGAATTCCCCACGATGGGCTATGGGCTTTCCGCCATGCTCGGTGCGTTTGGGCTTGCCGGGGCCATTGTCAGCTGCATCGGTTTGGTCAGCGGCGTCCAATCCTTGGTGAAAAACGATGACCGACCCGTCGTCCGCTGCTTCGGCTGCTATATCGCCGTTGGCTTATTGGTGGCCGCCTTCCTCTTCTTCAACGCCACTTGGCTCTATCGTTTGACTTCGAGCAACTTGGGCGACGATGACCTTGGCTTCATCATCACCGTTTATGTGATTGCTTTTATCCTCGTCTCCTTTGCCACCTTGGTTCCTCTTACCAAGATCTTTGGCGACAATGAGAAGTTCAACTCCATCATGAAGATCCTCTCTGTGGCCCTTTGCGCCGCCGACTTCTCCGTCGCTTTGCTCTTCTTCCTCTCTTACATCCAAGTCGTTTCCTATCGCGATTCCGTTTCCTATTCCGCGAACGTGATGACCGAATTCGGCCTTGGTGCGTTGATTCCCTTCCTCGCCTGCTTGCTTGCCGCCGCCGCATTGTTTGGCTATTCCAAAGCCGATAAGAACGGCCAAGTGAAGAAACTCAATGGTTATCTCTTCGAAGGCGCCCTTTGCCTCAATGGCGTCGCCATCATTGTGGCCGGTGTCCTCGAACAGATCTTCCAAAGCAGCAGCCTCCGCATCTCCTTGGTTGCCAAGGGCATCAGCCAAAGCAATCCCACCTATACCGAATTCGCCGTGATGAGCTACATCATTGGCGGACTCTTGGTTCTTGCTTCCCTCTATTTCGCTTATCAAACCTCGCTCGGCAACAAAGCCAAGCTTGTGAAAGACGAATAACAAAAACCCGCAATTCCTGGCGAAACGCTTGGGAAACGCGGGTTTTTCTTTGCTTTCCTGAATGCCTATTGGGCGCTATGTTTGGCTTCTTCCGAGATGTAAGACTTGCCAATGACGAGGTATTCATCGTAGAGGTCGATGATTTCCGGCGTCGGTTCTTCGAACTCTTCCCGCAGCCGTTGCATGGCTTCGTCGGAGACCACGCGGCTCGTCCGTAACTTGTTTTGGAAGAGGCAGATTTCGAAGGGGATGTGGAACAAGACGAGTTTATGGATATCGAATTCCGGAGTCTGCTCATAGTAGTAACGGCGGTAGGCGTTTTGTAGATTGGTGGCATCGGCAATCACGGTCACGTCATCCAATTTCCCATATTCGTGGATTTCGGCGAGGAAGGTTTTCCATACCAGGTCCTCGTGTTCGAAGTTTTCCGTATGGCCGGAAACGCGTGCCCGCACATCATCGCTGGCGACGATATAGGTATTGGGATGTTCTTGCTGGTAGTGTTTTGCCCATGTGGATTTTCCCGAGCCGGGAATGGCAGAAAGTAGGATCAGGGTTTTCATACGGCGGAATTGTAAGACCGGCATTGTTATCTTGCACGGACTTTCGTATGAAAACGGAATGGAAATTTCCAAACCCGTGGAAACTATAAATGGGATGGGCAGTGTCCTATTTGGGGCAAAATAGGTCGACCGTGTCGGCAATATCACCGAAAACGCCCCTATTTTCAAATCTTCGAAAAAAGTGGTAAAATTTTCATATGGCCGAACATCCAGAATTCGTTCTTATCAAAAATAAAAAATTCGTCGTCCAGTCCGTCGTGGCCGAGCACGAGGACCATACCACCTATCGGTGCACTTGGTCGGGGCGCACCTATATCATGCGGATTTACGTCACCGGTTTCGAACAGGCGATGGCGGATTATAAAGAGCTCAAACACGCCGGCATCAATATGGCCAAGATCTGCTTCCATGACGATGCCAACCACATCATCGTCTTCGATTATTTCCCCGAAGACGATTGCTTGACCGCTTTATCCAAAGGACCCCTTCCCAGTATCTATTTCGATGCCCTTTTCTCCCTGTATCGCTTTGCCCGTTTCTCAAAGGTTGCACTGGACTGGGAACCTCAGAATTTCATGTTGCGGGGTACCCAAATGTTCTATCTTCCCACTAAATGGGAACGCTTGACCGAGGCCAATGCCTTGGATAAAAACGGCATCCGCACCTGGTTCCTTGGCAAAGAGGGAATCAGCCTTCTGAAGCGGAAAGGCTTCGATGTTTCCGGGCTCCGCCAAATGGAAGATAACGAAGTCAATAAGGCCATGGTCCTCGCGGCCGTCCAATACTGGTAATCCCACTTCAAAACCTTGCGCCCTATGGGCGCTTTTATTATGCTTTTCCTATATGGAAAATCGTAAAGATACCCATGCCGTTGTCCACCGGATTGCCCAAAACGGGTTGGTGGCCGCCCTTTACTATGCCATCACGATGCTATTGATCGCCGTGCCCGTTTTATCTCAATTTGGCCCGATCCAATGTCGCGTTTCGGAAGTGCTGATGGTTTTTGCCTTTTTCCGCCCGGATTTGACCCTGGGTTTGACGATTGGTTGTTTCCTCGCCAACACCACCGGCGCCTTTATGGGACTCGTCCCTGCCGTGGATATGGTCATTGGCACCGCGGCAACGTTCCTCTCTTGTATCTGCATGGCCTATTTATCGCGCCACATGATCTTTGCTTCTATCTACCCCATTGTCTTCAATGGCGTGTTCGTAGGGCTGGAACTTTATTTCTTCCTTGAACTGAAAGAAATCCCCCTCATTGCCACAATGGGGTATGTTGCTTTGGGTGAGTTGGTTGCCGTGGCTTTGGGCTATGGCTTGTTCATGGCTTTAATCCGAAACCGGGGTTTTATGTCCGTCTTAAAACCCACTCGTCACGCGGAGGTGCGCTGGTAGGCGTTGTTTCGTGACGCCAATGCGTATAGAATTACCCGCTATGTCAAAGAACTTCTATTTAGAAATCCTCCACGTCGATAAGACCACCGGCGCCCGTTATGGGATTTTGCATACGCCCCATGGCGATGTCGAAACCCCGATGTTTATGCCCGTGGGCACCAATGCCACCGTCAAATGTTTGTCACCCGAACAAGTCGCCGCCTGCGGATCGGGCGTGGTCTTGGCCAATACCTACCACCTCCATTTACGGCCTGGCGAAAAGACCGTGGCCAAAGCCGGCGGTCTTCATGAGTTCATGAATTACCATGGGCCGATGCTCACCGATTCGGGCGGATTCCAGGTGTTGTCCCTTGCCTCCCGCCGGAAAATCAGCGAAGAAGGGGTGGAGTTCCATAATGAAATCGATGGGGGACGTGAATTCTTTTCGCCCGAAACCGCCATCGCCATCCAAGAAGATTTGGGCGCTGATATCATCATGAGCTTCGATGAATGCATCCCTTATCCTTCCACTTACGAATATGTGGCGCGTTCCACCGAACGCACGTTGCGCTGGGCCAAGCGTGGCCTAGAAGCCCATAAGCGGGAAGATCAAGCCCTCTTCGGCATCGTCCAAGGTGGCGCTTATCGCGATTTACGCGAACACGCCGCGAAGGAACTCGCCAAGATGGATTTCCCCGGTTATTCCATCGGTGGCACCTCCATTGGCGAGCCCAAAGAAGTCTGCTTCCAAATGGTGGAAGACGCCATTCGTTATCTCCCCGCGGATAAGCCCCGTTACCTTATGGGGGTGGGTTCCATCGACTATATCCTCGAAGGGATTGCCTTAGGGGTCGATATGTTTGATTGCGTCCTCCCCACCCGTCTTGCGCGGCATGGCGCTTTGATGACGGCGCATGGGCGGATCAACATCCAACGGGCGCAGTATAAAGAAGACTTCACGCCGCTAGATCCCGAATGCGATTGCTATACTTGCCAACATTACACCAAAGCCTATCTCCATCATCTCCATAAAGCGGGGGAGGAATTTGGGAAAACATTGAATTCCATCCACAATATTCGCTTCTTGATTCATTTAGCCGAACAAGCCCGAATTGCGATCAAAGAGGACCGTTTTGCGGAGTTTAAGGAAGAAGTCTACGCCAAATTCGGCGATAAAAGGGGTTTTTAATGGATATCAATCAGTTTGATTTTTATTTGCCGGAAGAGCTCATCGCCCAGTCCCCGCTAGAGGCCCGCGACCAAGCCCGTCTTTTGGTCATCGATAAGCTTCATCACACCCGAGAGCACAAGTTGTTCCACGATATCTTGGACTATCTCCGTCCGGGGGATGTTTTGGTCCGCAATAACACCAAAGTCATTCCCGCCCGTCTCATCGGGATCAAAGAAGAGACCAAAGGAAAAGTGGAGGTGCTTCTCCTCCACGAATGCCCCGAGGAAGGGAAAGACGTTTGGGAATGCTTGGTGGGCAATGCTCATTCCGTCAAAGAAGGCACCCACTGCAATTTCGGGGAGGGGAAACTCCGCTGCGAATGCCTTTCCGTCCATCCCGAAGGCATCCGCCATATGCGCTTTATCTATGAAGGAATTTTCCTTGAGGTTCTCGAAGAACTCGGGGAGATGCCTTTGCCCCCTTACATCAAGAAGCGGTGCGAAGACGCCTCCCAATACCAAACCGTCTATGCCAAGGTCCCCGGCAGCAGTGCCGCCCCGACCGCCGGCTTCCATTTCACCCCAGAACTATTTCAAGCCTGTCAAGACAAAGGCGTCGAAGTGGTGGATATCACCCTCGATATCGGTTTGGGCACCTTCCGCCCCGTGAAAGTCCAGGACACGAAAGACCATGTGATGCATTCGGAGACTTACCATATCTCCGACCAAGCCGCCCAAACCTTGAACCAAGCCAAAGCGGAGCATCGTCGCATCATCGCCGTGGGGACCACTTCCGTCCGCACACTGGAATCTTGTATGCAGAAATATGGCAAGTTCGTCGCTTGCGATGAGGAAACCGCGATCTTCATTTCGCCGGGCTATACTTTCCTAGCCGTCGATGCCTTAATCACCAATTTCCATTTACCCAAGTCCACCTTGGTTATGCTCGTCTCCGCTTTCATGGGACGGGAATGGACTTTGGATTGCTATGCCGAGGCCGTGAAGGAAAAGTATCGCTTCTTCTCCTTTGGGGATGCGATGTTCATTTACGATGGAGACTAAGATCAATTACCAAAAACGGGCCTTGCGGGAACTGGAATCCTTCCAAGGCAAAAAGAAGTCGCTCCTTTTCCATGTCTGCTGCGGTCCTTGCTCCTGCTATCCGCTCACCTTTTTGGCCCCGTATTTCGATATCACCATCTATTACGCCAATAGCAACATTTACCCCCAAGCGGAATATGAACATCGCTTAGCCGAACTAAAACGGCTTTTGGAATGCTATAAACGTGACCGTGGCTATGACATCAAGCTCATCGTGCCGCCCTATGATAACGAGGCTTATACGAAGCATTTGGCACCCCTTGCCCACCTTGGGGAATTTAGCGAGCGCTGCTTTCTTTGCTATCGGCTGCGGATGGAAGAGGCCTATGACTATGCCGAGGCCCATGACTTTGACTATTTCACCACCGTGATGACCGTTTCGCGGCAGAAAAATAGCCAAAAGCTCAATGAGATTGGGGCCGAACTGGAGAAAAAGCATCCCCACACCAAGTACTTCTATAGCGACTTTAAGAAGAACAAGGGTCTGGAAATCGGTACCGAAATCCGCAAACAATACGATCTCTATAATCAAGATTACTGCGGGTGCGTGTATTCGTATGAAGAGGCATTAAAACGCAGAGAAAGGGCCGCGCATGAAGAAAAAACAAATCCCTGATGATTTCAATATTTTCCTTAGGGAAGGTGAGGAAATCTTATTGACCGCCAAACCGGGGAAAGCCGCCAATTTGTTCTTTCTTCTCCCCGCGATCGTCGCCTTCTCGCTGCTGCCGATTTTGTCGTTAACCGGGGCATTCACCTTTGTCCAAGACTATGTTCCCGCCGGCGTCACTTTAGTGACGATTTCCGGCTTATTGCTGATTTTCGGACTCTTGATGGTCTTCCTGCGGATGATTGTCATGGGCCGCTTTTATTTGATCACCAACCAACGCGTGATCGTGGCCAAAGGCAAGGGAAGAAAGTCCCAAATGTTCCTGAATTTGGAAGACATCCATGGCGTTTCCATGAATCAGAATTTGCTCTATCGCATCTTCCATTTGGCGGTCATCGACTTCTTCTCCCCCTCGTCTCCCGACCGCACCAAATCGTTTTTGATTTTCTCTTATACTTCGACGCCGTTGCAGTTCACTTTCCTTTCCAAAATGGATGGGGAAGCGGCCTTCGAACTGCTTCAAAAACTGGTCCATGTCGGACGCTGATTTTTCAAAAATTCGACCCGAAAAATCTAAAACTTTGTGCACGGTGCACAAAAATTGAATTCTTCAAGTGCCGGGGTTTCTTCCCCGGTTTTTTGATCCTCACAGAAGCAGAAAAAAGTTCGATGCCATCGAGGTTTATAAAATAAAGTGAAAAAAACACTTGCAAGCCCATCCTTATACGCGTATTGTATGTCACGCTGGCGTTTGCGCTGAGATGCGAGGTTGCCGACACACCAACAGGCGTTGTCATGAACGAGGTGGTCGGGGAATTCGCATGGAGCAAAAGCCAAGAAGCCTGAAAACAAATTCAAGGAGGAACATTCATGGCGAAAGAAAAAGCGATCCGGGTTCGCTTGCAAGCCTACGATCACAAGATCCTCGACCTCTCGGTCACCAAGATCTTGGAAGCGGCGAGCAAAACCGGCGCCGGGGTCAAGGGTCCCATCCCTCTCCCGACGGAAAAAGCGGTGTACACGATTCTCCGCGCTACCTTCAAGTACAAAGATAGCCGCGAACAATTCGAGATCCGCACCCACAAGAGATTGGTCTACATCACCAACCCGACCAAAGAAACCTACGATACCTTACGTCGTCTGGACTTGCCCCACGGCGTCGATATCGACATCAAACTGTAAGGAGGACCCCATTCATGAAATCCATCATCGGTAGAAAAGTGGGCATGACCGAGGTCTTCGCCCCCGACGGAACCATGTATCCGGTTACCGTCATCGAGGTCCTTCCCAATGTCATCGTCGACAAGCGGACCAAAGAAAAGAACGGTTATGAAGCCCTTGTCATCGGCTACGAAGACAAGAAGGAAAAGAACCTCACCAAAGCCGAAGCCGGGATCTACAAGAAAGCCGGCGTCGCGGCCAAGGAAGCCCTCTATGAGCTCCAAGGCGACGAAATCTACGGCAAAGCCATCGGCGAAAGCCTTGGCGCCGAGACCTTCGCCACTGGTGAAGTCTGCGACGTCATCGGCCAGCATAAAGGCCACGGTTACGTCGGCACCATCAAACGGTATCACCACACCATCGGTCCGAAAGGCCATGGCTCCGGATACCATCGCGGCATCGGTTCGTTAGCCAATAACGGCCGTGACAACAACCGCGTCATCCCCGGCAAGAAGATGTCCGGTCAATGGAGACCGGCCTCTGCCACCATCCAAAACGTCACCATCATCGAATCCAATCCGGAAAAAGGCTACATCCTGGTCAAGGGTGGCGTCCCCGGTGCGAAGAAATCCATCGTGATGCTTCGTTCCGCGGTCCGGGCCCAATTCAAGAAACCCCTCGTCAAGGAGCTCGTCGATCGCACTCCTAAGGCCGAGGAGAAAGGAGAATAACGATGGCCGAAAAGAAAATTAGCCTCCCCGTTGTCTCCCTCAACGGCGAAGATGCCGGAACCATCGAGGTCTCCGCTGCCGTCTTCGGTGTGAAGGATGCCAACCCGCAGGTCATCAAAGACGCCGTCACCGTTTACCTCGCCAACAGCCGTCAGGCCACCGCGAAAACCAAAAAGCGTCACGAAGTCCATGGCACCAACAAGAAGCCCTGGCGTCAAAAAGGCACCGGCCGCGCTCGTTCCGGTGACTGCAAGTCCCCCATCTGGGTCGGCGGTGGAACCGTCTTCGGACCCGATGGCAACCAAAACTACAAGCTCGCTCAGAACAAGAAAGCCCACAACCTCGCGTTGCGCGCTGTCCTCTCTGAAAAAGTCGGCAACGGCTTGATCGTCGTCGATGAGCTCAAACTCCCCAAGATCTCCACCAAAGCCTTCGCCGGCAACCTCGCCGCGCTCAAGGCCGAAGGGAAGAAGAACCTGATCGTCACCGATGGCGAGAATGAAAACCTCATCCTCTCCGCCCGTGGCATCGAAGGCGCCGGGTTGGTCGAAACCGACAACATCGCCGTCTACGACGTCCTCTACTTCGATAACATCATCGTTAGCAAGGACGACCTCAAGAAAATCGAGGAGGCCCTCAAATAATGGCTGAAGAAAAGATCATCGAAGCGGAAGAAGTAGCCGCTCCCGCGGAAGAAAAGAAACCCGCGAAGAAGAATGCCCCTGCCAAGAAAGCCGCCAAGGCTCCGAAGGCCGAGGAAAAGAAGGCCGCGAAGACCTTCGCCAAACCCAGCGCGCATGACTTCGAAGTCATCGCCGCCCCGCACATCACCGAAAAGACCATGGCGCTCATGCAGAACGCCAACAAGGTCACCATCAAGGTGAATGCCAAAGCCAACAAGATCGAGATCAAGGAAGCGTTCCAACGCATCTTCCAAGTCAAGGTCATCGACGTTAAGACCGTGAACCAAGTCGCGAAGACCACCACCCGTGGTGGCCGCTACAAAGGCATGATCTCCGGCTTCAAGAAAGCCATCGTGACCATTGAGGAAGGCGCTGCCATCGATCTGTTCAAAGAGTAAGGAACCACCCTTCTATATAAATAAAGATATATAGATAAAGCATCCAATATAGGAGAAAAGAAATGGCAATTAAAACCTATCGTCCCTATACGCCGTCCCGTCGTGCCATGACCACCTCGGCGTATGACGAAATCACAAAGTCCACTCCTGAAAAGTCGCTCTTAGCCCCGATGAAGAAGACGGGCGGACGTAACAATCAGGGGAAAATCACCTGCCGTCACATCGGCGGTGGTAACAAAACCCGTTATCGCATCATCGACTTCAAGCGCCGCAAGGACAACATCCCCGCGACCGTGAAGGCGATCGAATACGATCCCAACCGTAACGCCAACATCGCCCTCATCTGCTATGCGGATGGCGTCAAGGCTTACATCATCGAGCCGCAGAACCTCCCCGTCGGAAGCGTCATCGTTTCCGGGGAAGCCACCGATATCAAAGTTGGCAACTGCTGCGAACTCAAGAACATCCCCGATGGCACCTTCGTCCACAACGTCGAACTCCAGCCGGGGAAAGGCGCTCAGCTCTGCCGCGCCGCCGGGACCTCCGCTCAGGTCCTCGGTTCCGAAGGCAACTACGTCACCGTCCGCTTGGCCTCTGGTGAAGTCCGTAAGATCCTCAAGAACTGCCGTGCCACCATCGGCATCGTCGGCAACGAGGACTACAACCTCATCAACCTCGGCAAAGCCGGTAAGACCCGTTACAAAGGCATTCGCCCGACCGTCCGCGGTTCCGCGATGAACCCCTGTGACCACCCCCACGGCGGTGGTGAAGGGAAGTGCCCTGTCGGTCGTGATGCTCCGCGTTCCCCCTGGGGTAAGCGCGTCCAAGGCGTCAAGACCCGCCGTTTGAAGAAGAATTCCACCCGCCTCATCGTCCGGCGCCGTGGTCAGAAGTAAGGAAAGGAGAAATCGTAATGTCTCGTTCACTCAAGAAAGAGCCGTTCGTCGACGAATACCTTCTCAAGAAGGTGGCCGACCTCGACAAAGCCGGCAAGAAAGAGGTCATCAAGACCTGGTCCCGCCGCTCGACGATCTATCCTGCCTTCGTCGAACACACCTTCGCGGTCTATAACGGCCACGAACACATCACCGTCTATGTCACCGAAGACATGGTCGGCCACAAGCTCGGGGAATTCGCCCCGACCCGCAATTTCCCTGGACACCACGGCAACAACGTCGGTGATCAGGCCAAGAAATAAGGAGATCGACCATGGCTGAAGAAAAGAAAACCGTGAAGTCCTCCGAAAAGAAGGAAACCGCGAAGAAGGCCCCCGCCAAGAAGGCGGCTGCCCCGAAAGCGGAAAAAGCCCCCAAGGCTGAAGCCAAGAAGGCTCCTGCCAAAGTGGAAAAACCCGCGAAGAAAGAAGAAAAGAAAGCCGCTCCGGAAGCCCCCAAAGCCACCGAAGCCCGCGCCTTCGCCCGTGATGTCCGCATCACCCCGCGGAAGGTCCGCCTCGTCGCCGACCTCGTCCGTGGCAAATCCGTGAAGGATGCCCTCGGGATCCTCGCCGGATGCAACCGCGTTGCCAAGAGCCCGGTCGAAAAGGCCATCCGCTCCGCCAGCGCCAATGCCGTCAATAACTTCGGGATGGATCAAAACGCCCTCTACGTTGCCGAAATCCAAGTCGGTGACGGCCTCAAGATGAAGCGTTACATCCCCAGAGCGAAAGGCTCTGCCTCATCCATCGTCAAGCGCACCGCCCACATCAGCGTGGTGGTGAAGGAAAAGAAATAAGGAGAATTGCGAACAACTATGGGACACAAAGTCAACCCCGTCGGAATGCGTGTCGGAATCAACCGTGATTGGAATTCCAAATGGTTTGCTTCCAAAAAAGACTACGCCACGCTTCTCCAAGAGGACATCAAAATCCGTCGTTTCCTCACCAAGGAACTGAAAAACGCGATGCTCTCCCGCATCGAAATCGGCCGTGTCAAAACCGATAAAGGCCATGACACCCGCATCGCCGTCTACGTCGCCCGTCCGGGGGACGTCATCGGCCAGGAAGGCAGCAATGTCGCCCGTCTCCGTAAGGAGCTCAACAAAATCGTCAAGTCCGGTTCCCTCCGCCTCGACGTCGTCGAAGTCAAGAATCCCGACCTCGATGCCACCCTCGTCGCCAAATGGATCGCCAGCGAGCTCGAAAACCGTGCCGCCTTCCGTTCCACGATGAAGAAAGCCATCACCCGGATGCGCAAGGCCGGCGCCAAAGGCTGCCGTACCCTCTGCTCCGGTCGTCTCGGTGGGGCCGAAATCGCCCGTGCCGAAGGCTACAAGGAAGGGGTTGTCCCCCTTCACACGCTCCGCGCCGATATCGACTTCGCGAGCGTCCACGCCGCCACCACCTATGGCAACATCGGCGTGAAAGTCTGGATCTGCCGCTCCTTAAACAAAGTCGGCACCGAAACCGTCAATGAACCGGCTCCCCAACAGCCTTCCCGCGAAGGCCGTGAAAACCGTGGTCCCCGTGGGGATCGTCGGAGCCCGAAAGGAGATGTGAACAATGCTGCAGCCAAAGCGCGTTAAGTACCGTCGTCCCCATTCCCTCAAATACGAAGGTCACGCCAAAGGCGGAACCACCGTTGAGTTCGGGGATTATGGTCTGGTTGCCCTCGAAGGTAACTACATCACCGACCACCAAATCGAATCCGCCCGTATCGTCCTCTCCCGCTACACCGACCGTACCGGACAAGTCTGGATCCGCATCTTCCCCCACATGGCGAAGACCAAGAAGCCGGCCGAAGTCCGTATGGGTTCCGGGAAAGGTTCCCCCGAAGGCTGGGTGGCCGTCGTTAAGAAAGGCACCGTCATGTTCGAAGTCGGTGGTGCCGCTCCGGAAGTCTGCCGCGAAGCCCTCCGCCTCGCCGCTTACAAGCTCCCGGTCAAATGCAAAGTCGTCAGCAAAGCTGACACGAAGGGAGAATAACGATGCAAGTCAAAGAACTTCGTGAACTCACTCCCGAAGAACTCAACCAAAAGATCTATGATCTGAAAGAACAGCTCTTCGAACTCCGCCGCAAGAAAGCGGTGGGCCAACTCGAGCATGGCGAAATCGTCCGCTCCGTGCGGAAGGACCTCGCCAAGGCCGAAACCGTCAAGCGTCAGCGTGAGCTTGGCATCGAAAAATAAGGAGACATCAACATGGAAAGAAATCATCGTATTGCGATCCAAGGCGTCGTGACTTCCGTCAAGATGGCCAAAACGATCGTCGTCACCGTCTCCACCGAACGCAACGATCCCTTGTATCAGAAGCGCGTCGGCTATTCCAAAAAGTATTACGCCCATGATGAGAAGTCCGAAGCCGGTCTTGGCGACGTCGTCACCATCATGGCTTGCCGTCCCATCTCGAAGCTGAAGAAATTCCGCCTCGTCTCGGTCGACAAGAAAGCCCCCGTGAAAGAATCGGTCTCCCAGGTTGAGGCTTCCCTCGAAGCCGCCGAAGGATCCGCTTCCGAAATCAAGGAGGAAGAATAATGATCCAGACCGAAACCAATCTCGTGGTCGCCGATAACTCCGGCGCCCGCAGCGTCCGGGCCTTCCGTCTCTATGGCGGCAGCCATCGCAAATCCTCTTCGATCGGCGATATCATCCTCTGCTCCGTCAAGGACGCCATCCCCAACGCCAAAGTCAAGAAAGGCGACGTCGTCAAATGCGTCATCGTCCGCGTCAAACACGCGATCCAACGCAAAGACGGTTCCACCATCGCCTTCGACGACAATGCCGTCGTCGTCATCGACAACGACAACAACCCCGTGGGTACCCGTGTCTTCGGGCCGGTCGCCCGCGAACTCCGCGACAAAGGGTATATGAAAATCGTCTCCCTTGCCGTCGAGGTGCTATAAGGAGGTTATGAGATTATGAACATCAAAAAAGGTGATAAGGTCATCGTCATCTCCGGCGCCGACAAGGGCAAGGAAGGGATCGTCCAACGCGTCTATCCCAAGCTCGATAAAGTCGTCGTGGAAGGTGTCAACGTTCACAAGAAACACAAGAAACCCACCCAGGCCGTTCCCGAAGGAAGCGTCCTCGACGTCTATGTCCCGATCCATGCCAGCAACGTCGCTCTCATCGATCCCAAGACCAAGAAGCCGACCCGCGTCCACTACGGCGTGGTCAAAGGCAAGAAAGTCCGCCTCGCCAAATCCGGCGAGAGCCTCGACTAAGAAAGGAGTCGTAGAACATGGCTGAAAGCAAAGCTAAGACCGTGAAATCCGCGGCCCCCGCCAAGGCGGATATGAACCGTCTTGAAAAGAAATATCGCGAAGTGATTCGCCCCGAACTCATCAAAGAATTCGGCTATAGCACCCCGATGATGGCCCCTCGCCTTGAGAAGATCGTCATCAACATGGGCGTTGGCGAAGCCACCCAAAACTCCAAAGTCCTCGATGATGCGGTCAACGACCTCACCATCCTCTCCGGACAAAAGCCGGTCATCACCAAAGCCAAGAAGTCCATCGCGACCTTCAAGCTCCGTGAAGGACAATCCATCGGCGCCAAGGTTACCCTCCGCGGCGACCGGATGTATGAATTCCTCGACAAGCTCGTCTCCATCGCCCTTCCGCGTGTCCGCGACTTCCGTGGGATCTCCCGCACCTCCTTCGATGGTCACGGCAACTACACCCTCGGCGTCAAAGAACAATTGATCTTCCCCGAAATCGACTACGACAAAGTCGCCAAAGTCCGTGGCATGGACATCGTCATTGTGACCACCGCCCAAAGCGACAAAGAAGCGGCCGCCTTGCTTGAAAAGCTTGGCTTGCCCTTCCGTAAATAAGGAGAGAGAACATGGCTAAGAAAAGTTTGATCGCCAAAGCGAACCGCTCCAAGAAATACGCCGTTCGCAACTATACTCGCTGCAAGCGCTGCGGCCGCCCCCATGGCGTCATCCGCAAATTCGGCCTCTGCCGTATCTGCTTACGCGAACTCGCCTACAAGGGCGAAATCCCCGGCTTGAAGAAAGCCTCTTGGTAAAGAAAGGAGTTAATAGAACATGCACGCCGATCCTATCGCCGATATGCTCACCCGCATCCGCAACGCCAACGCCTTGCGTTACGAGGAAGTCTCTATGCCCTCCTCCAAAATCAAGGAAGGCATCGCCGCGATTCTCAAAAACGAAGGCTTCATCACCGATTGCTCGGTCTCCGAGGAAGACGGGAAGAAGACCCTCACCATCACCTTGAAGTACAGCGCTTCCGGGGACCGTGTCATCACCAACCTCAAGCGCATCTCCAAACCTGGCCTCCGCCGCTATGCGGAAGCCGACAAGATCCCGAGCGTCCTCAAAGGCCTCGGCATCGCCATCGTGAGCACCCCCAACGGCTTGCTCACCGACAAACAAGCCAGAAAGCAACACGTCGGCGGAGAAATCCTCTGCTACGTCTGGTAAGAAAGGAAGAAATCAACTATGTCTCGTATCGGATTGAAACCCGTCGTTCTTCCTGAAGGCGTCACCGTTACCGTCAACGATGGCTCCGTCGCCGTCAAAGGCCCCAAAGGCGAATTAAGTGTAGCCTTCCCGAAAGACTGCATCAGCGTCGCGGTGGAAGACGGCCATATCCACGTTTCCCGTAAGGATGATCAGCCGCGTTCCCGTGAAAACCACGGTACCGTCCGCGCCAATCTCCAAAACGCCGTCACCGGGGTCCATGAGGGCTTCAAGAAAGAACTCGAAATCTCCGGCATCGGCTATCGTTGCTCGATGCGGGGAACCTCCCTCGTCCTCAACGTGGGCTTCTCCCACGAAGTCGTGATCGCGCCCGTCGAAGGGGTCAAGATCACCGCCAAAGACGATACCCATATCCTCGTGGAAGGCATCGACCGTCAGAAAGTCGGCCAAACCGCCGCCCTGATCCACGACACCAAGCGTCCTGAGCCCTATGGTGGCAAAGGCATCAAGTACAAGGGCGAATACATCATCCGCAAAGAAGGCAAGCGTGCCGCGGGTGGTAAGAAGTAATAGGAGGCCAAAGCACTATGATCGCAAAAGAATCGCGCAAAGTCGTCCGTGCTCGCAAGCACGCTCGTGTTCGCGCCAAGGTCACCGGTACCGCCGAGAAACCCCGTCTCTGCGTCTTCCGTTCCAACAAGCACATCGAAGCTCAGATCATCGACGACGTCAAAGGCGTCACCTTAGTCGCCTCCTCTTCTGTGGCCCTCAAATTGGCCAATGGCGGCAACTGCGAAGCCGCTGCCAAAGTCGGTGCCGACTTGGCCGAAAAAGCCAAAGCCAAAGGCATCGAATTCATCGCCTTCGACCGTGGTGGCTACCTCTACCATGGCCGCGTCGCCGCGTTAGCCGACGCCGCCCGTGAAGGCGGGCTCAAATTCTAAGGAGCGAAACAATGGAAGAAGAAAAGAAAATCGCCGCTGCCCCCGAGGCAGAAGCCAAGCCCGCGGAAGAAGCACAGGAAAACCAAGCGCCGCGCCGTGGCTATGAACCCCATGGTTCCGCCTCCGCCCCCCGTCCTGGCGACCGCAAGGGTGGCGACCACAAAGGCCGTCCCTCCGAACGTCGTGGTGGTCGTGGTGGATTCCAACGCAACACCGATGACTACGCCGAACGCGTCGTCCACATCAACCGCATCTCCAAGACCGTCCAAGGCGGCAAACACGTCCGTTTCTCCGCTTTAGTGGTCGTTGGCGACCAGAAAGGCCGCTACGGCTTCGCCCTCTCCAAATCCGGTGAGGTCCCCGATGCCATCAAGAAAGGCCTTGAGAAGGCCCGCAAGAACATGAAGGGCATCCAGATCGTCAAAGGCGACACCATCGCCCATGACGTCGAAGGCAACTTCGGTTCCACCAAGGTCGTCCTCAAACCCGCTCGTCCCGGTACCGGTATCGTCGCCGGTGGCCCGGTCCGTGCCATCCTCGAACTCGCCGGGGTCAAGAACGTGGTCTCCAAAGTCTATGGTTCCCGCGCCCCGATCAACGTCATCCGCGCCACCGATGCCGGTCTCTCCGCCTTGAAGAACTATGAGAAGATCATGGTCCTCCGCGGCAAAAAGAAGCCCGAAGATTTCAAGAAACCCGCACCGGAAGCCCAAGCGAAAGGAGATAAGTAATCATGTCCGCACTCCATGAACTCCGCAACGCCGAAGGCGCCCGCCTCGATTCCTTCCGTAAGGGTCGTGGCCGTGGCTCCGGCAACGGCAAAACCGCCGGCAAAGGCCAAAAAGGCCAGGGTGCCCACGCCCATACCAAGAAGAACGGCTTCGAAGGTGGTCAGAACCCCATCGCCCGCCGTCTTCCGAAGTTTGGTGCCCGTAAGACCCATTCCGGCGTCAAGACGGTCTATGCGATCGTCAACCTCTCCCAACTCGAATCCTTCAAGGCGGGTACCACCGTCAATGCCGCCCTTCTCATCGAGAAAGGCATCATCAAGAAGGAACTCGATGGCGTGAAGGTCCTCGGCCGCGGCGAACTCACCAAGAAGCTCGTCGTCGAAGCCAAGGCGTTCTCTGCCTCCGCCAAGGCGGCCATTGAGGCCCAAGGCGGCGAAGCTAAGGTGATCGAATAATGCATAAGTTCGTCTCAATCTTCAAAAACAAGGAAATCGTTGGTCGTATTTTCTTCACGATCATGATCTTGTTCGTGATTCGGATTGGGGCGGCTATCACGGTTCCGGGCGTCAAAGCCGAAGCCGAACTCGCCAACGCCATGAACTCTGGCAATGCCCTTGCCATGATGGATCTCCTCGGCGGTGGCGCATTATCGAACTTCTCGGTCTTCGCGCTGGGCGTCTCACCTTACATTACCGCCCAGATTATCGTCCAATTACTCTCGAAAGACGTCCTCGCGGCCCTTACCGAATTAAGTAAGCAGGGGCAATACGGGAGGAAGAAAATCGAGATGTCCACCCGTTACCTGACCCTCCTTTTGGGGGCCGTCCAGGGATACGGCATCATCAAGACGATGCAGAATTCTTCCTACATCTCCTTGACCTTGCCCGACGAATTCTGGACGTATGCCTACATTGTCACGGTCTTGCTCGCCGGCACCATGTTAACCATGTGGCTAGGCGACCAAATCACCGAGAAAGGTTTGGGCAACGGTATCTCCGTCATCATCTTCGCCGGATGCGTCCGCTCCATCCCGATCCAGCTTCGTACCGCTTGGATCAAATGGATCAGCGAAAACCAGGGACATGGCGACGCCGCGATTATCCGTGGCTCATTCCAGTTCCTTCTCTACGTCCTGGCGCTATTACTCATTGTTTCGGGGGTCGTCTTCTTCGAACTCGCAAGACGGAAGATCCCCGTCCAACACGCCGGCAAATCCGGGCAACCGGTCTCGATGGCCAAGGCTTCGTTCTTGCCCATCAAGGTCAACTCCGCCGGTGTTATCCCCGTCATCTTCGCCTCCTCGATTATGATGGCGCCTTCGGTCATCGCTTCCTTCATTTCGGCGGAAGCAGGCCAAGCCAAGTGGCTCAAGATCTTCGCTTACTCGGAGATGTATGAGATGCCTGGTATCAACGGCTCCACCTGGTCGATGCCCTGGGGCTTATTGATCTATATCGCGTTGATCCTCGTCTTCGCCTTCTTCTATTCGGAGATGCAGATGGATCCGGCCCAACTTGCGGATAACTTCCAAAAGAACGGTTCGTACATCCCTGGCATCCGTCCGGGTCAGGAGACGGAGCGCTATGTCCGGAAAGTCCTTAACCGCGTCACCTTCATCGGGGCCTTCGCCCTGGCCGTGATCGCGGCCTTGCCGATCGCTTTGGTTCTCTCGGGTGTCTTTGGCACCGATAGTTCCCTCGCCATCGGCGGCACCGGGATGATCATCGTCGTCGGCGTCTGCATCGAGTTGAATAACCAAATCGATGGCTTGCTCGCCGGCAAATCCTTCGAAGAAGTCCAAGGAGGCATGTAATCATGTTGAACATCATCCTCATGGGCCCTCCCGGAGCCGGGAAGGGCACCCAAGCCAAAAAAATCATCGACGCCTTCCATATCCCCCATATTTCCACGGGTGATATGTTCCGCGAAGCCATTGCCAAAGGGACCCCCCTCGGGCTCCAGGCCAAAGCCATCATCGAAAGCGGTGGACTCGTCTCGGACGAAATCACCGTCGGATTGGTCCGTGAACGCTTATCGCAACCCGATTGCGCGAACGGCTACCTCCTCGATGGCTTCCCCCGGACCATCCCGCAGGCGGAAGCCCTTAAGGCCATGGGCCCGGAAATCGGCCGCCCCGTCAACCTCGTCCTCGACGTCTCCGTCCCCGATGAGGAATTGGTGCGTCGCATCTCCGGACGTCGCGTTTGCCCCAAATGCGGCGCTTCCTATCACATCACCGATATGAAGCCCGCCAAGGAAGGCACCTGCGACCGCTGCGGCGCGGAGCTCATCCAGCGTAAAGACGACAATGCCGAGTCCTTGAAGACCCGCTTGGAGAACTACTACGCTTCGACCGCTCCCTTAATCGACTTCTACCAAGGTGAAGGCCTCTACCATCACTTCGATGGCATGGTTGGCCATGTGGCCCTCTTCGACCAAATCGTCGCCACCTTGAAGGCCGCCCAATGATCCACATCAAAACTCCCCACGAGATCGACCTCATTCGCGAGGCCGGTCGCGTGGTGGCTCGGGCATTCGAACGAATCGCCCCTTATGTAGAGCCGGGCGTCAGCACCGCCTTCTTGAACGAGAAGATCGATGCCTTCGTCCGTGAGGAGGGTGCCATTCCCGCCGAACTCGGCTACTATGGCTATCCCGCCTCGGTCTGCATCTCGGTAAACGAGGTCATCCTCCATGGCATCCCTTCGGAACGCCAAATCCTCCGCGACGGCGATATCGTCACCCTTGACTTGGTGGCGAAGAAAAACGGCTATTGCGGGGACGCTGCGAGAACCTACTTAGTAGGGATTTGTGGTGAACGGCAAAAAAGAATGGTAGCCATTGCCGAAGAATGCTTCTATAATGCTGTGTCCCTGGTAAAACCAGGGGTACGCCTCGGTGACGTCTGCCACGCAATCGAGGAGACCGCATCCAAGCATGGCTGCACCGTGGCCCGTGAGTATACGGGACATGGCATCGGCCGTGAAATGCATGAAGATCCCTACATTCCCTGCTATGGGACCCCCGGCACCGGTCCGGTCCTCAAAGAAGGGATGACGATCTGCATCGAACCGATGATTTTCGAAAAGAAGAACGCGGTCCGCGTAATGAAAGACGGTTGGACCGTCGTCGCCAAAGACGGAGGCCTGACAGCCCATTACGAAAACACCTTGGTGGTCACCTCGGGTGGCTACGAAATTCTCACTAAGCTAGACGATAGCGGAAAGGATGAAGCAATTTGAGCAAAGAAGATTGCATCGAAGTCGAGGCGACGGTATTGGAGTGTCTCCCCAATGCCAACTTCAAAGTGAAACTGACCAATGGCGCCGTGGTCCAAGCCTGCGTTTCGGGTAAAATCCGCATGAACTACATTCGGATTCTCCCCGGTGATCGGGTCACCGTCCAGTTCTCACCTTACGATTTAACACGTGGGCGAATCACATTCAGGCACCGCAACTGAATTGCGGCATATCTTAAGGAGTAAGAAAGATGAAAGTTAGACCTTCCGTCAAACCCATCTGTGACAAATGCCGGGTCATCCGCCGTCACGGAAAACTCATGGTGATCTGCTCCAACCCCAAGCACAAACAGCGTCAGGGTTGAGATCAAGAAAGGAAACCAACGTAAATGGCACGTATTGTCGGGGTAGACATCCCCAATGAAAAACGTATCGTCGTCTCCCTCACCTATATCTACGGGATCGGCGACACCACCGCCAAGAACATCCTCGAAGCGGTCAAAGTCAGCGAAGACATTCGCACCAAAGACCTCACCGATGAGCAATTAACCGCCATCCGCGCCGAGGTCGCCAAATACCACACCGAAGGCGATCTTCGCCGCGAAGTCGCGCTCAACATCAAGCGCCTCACCGAAATCGGTTGCTACCGTGGGATCCGCCACAAAAAGGGCCTTCCCGTCCGTGGTCAGCGTACCCGCACCAATGCCCGTACCCGCAAGGGACGCCGCAAAACCATCGCCAACAAGAAGCAGGCGACGAAGTAATAGGAGGTTGCAATCATGGCTGCTGCAAAGAAGAAAACCACGACCGCCCGCAAGAAGAAAATCAAACGTTCGTATACGCGGGGCGTCGCCCATATCCATTCGTCCTTCAATAACACCATCGTCACCATCACCGACGTCCAAGGCAATGTCATCGCCTGGTCCTCTGCCGGTGCCCTCGGTTACAAAGGTGCGAAGAAATCCACTCCCTTCGCCGCGCAACTCGCTGCCGAAGCCGCTGCCAAGACCGCGTTCGACCAAGGCCTCCGCCAGGTCGACGTCGAGGTCAAAGGCCCCGGTGCCGGTCGTGAATCCGCGGTCCGGGCCCTCGCCGCGATCGGCCTTCAGGTCCTCTCCATCGAGGATACCACCCCGATCCCCCATAACGGCTGCCGCCCGCCCAAGCGTCCCAGAGGTTAATCGGGTTCATCCCATTAACCAATACGCTTGCTAACATAGGAGGAAAACATTCATGGCCAATAAGCCCGCAAACAAAGTCGAGGAGATGAAACTCCCCAACCCGTTTGAACCCGTCAACATTGAAATTGCCGTCAACGACGAAAGCGAAAATTACGCCAAGATCGTCGTCCGCCCGCTGGAACGTGGCTTCGGCATCACCCTCGGGAACGCCCTCCGCCGCGTTCTCCTCTCCGCCCTCCCCGGCGCCAGCGTCGTAGCCGTCGAAATCGAAGGCGCCCGTCATGAATTCACTGCCCTCAAGGGCGTGGAAGAAGACGTCACCGCCATCATCTTGAACCTCAAGGACCTCGTCTTGAAAATCGATGAGGATTCCGCTGAGCTCAAGCGTATCGACGTCGACCTCAAGGGTCCCGCCACCCTCAAGGCCGGAGATCTCGAACTCCCCGCCTTCGTCAGCGTTTGCAATCCCGAACTCGAGATTGCCCACCTCAACGCCGAAGGCCACCTCAAGATGACCATCTACGCCGCCAACGGCCGTGGTTATGTCACCGCCGAGGCCAACAAAGCGGAACGCCACATCGACACCGTCGGCGTCATCACCACCGATTCCAACTATTCCCCCGTCGTCAAAGTGGCCTATGCCGTCGAACCGACCCGTGTGCTCCACGATTCCAAGTTCGATGAATTGACCCTTGAAGTCACCACCGATGGATCGGTCAAACCCCACGAAGCCGTGGCTCTTGCCGCCCAGCTCCTCGTGGCCCACTTCCAGCAATTCGTCGCCCTCGAAGAGAAGGTCACTGGTTACCAACTCGTCAAGGAAGTCGTCCAACAGGAAGAAAACAAATTCCAGAACATGCTCATCGAAGAACTCGATCTGAGCGTCCGTTCCAATAACTGCCTCAAGCGCGCTGGCATCTCCACCGTCCTCGAGCTCACCCAAAAGAGCGAAGAAGAGATGATGAAGGTCCGCAACTTGGGCAAGAAATCACTCAAGGAAGTGAAAGAAAAACTCGCCGCCAACGGCCTCCACTTCCGCGATTACGTAGGAGAATAAAACAATGGCTGCACAAGGAAGAAAGAACGTCCACGGCAAAACCGGTGTCCGTTTCAAAACCGGCTATACCGCCTCGAAGAACAAATCGATGCTCCGCAACGTCGTGACCGACCTCGTCCTCAAGGAAGAAGTCAAAGTCACCTCCGGCGTCACCAAGGAACTCAAGTCCTTGGCCGATCATCTCGTCACCTTGGCCAAGCGTGGAGACCTCCATGCCCGTCGCCAAGCCGCCAGCGTCCTCCGTCCCACCGTCGTCGACGAAAAGGGACAGACCGCCCTCGACAAGCTCTTCAAGGAAATCGGTCCCCGCATGGCCTCCCGCAAAGGCGGTTACACCAAGTCCTATAAGCTCGGTGAACGCCGCGGCGATTCCGCCGAGGTCACCCTCGTCCGCTGGTCCGATAAGAACTAAGCGAGTCTTACTTACCAAAGCCATCCTTAGGGGTGGCTTTTTTGTTTGACACAAGCAAAGAAAAGAATAGATTTTATCGAATGTTTTAGCACTCTATGAGGGTGAGTGCTTTACACACACACACACTACAATTTTGAAAAAGGACGGAGGAGTTTTGCCGAAAAGAAGGGACTGAGGCAACACATTAGTCACATGGCTGCTTTTCCGCTTTAGTATGCCTTTAGCTTGGGGGTGCTTATGGGAAACACAAAACTGGTTTTGCGCTTTGCGATGTCTGAAATCGTCCAATTGAACTTTATTCTTGAGGACAAAGACATATCCGCCTCCTGCGCTGGCGTCATTTTCAAGTATTTCGCCTGCGAGAGCCTATACAAAAAACTCCTTATAAAAAAGAAGGGGAAACTAACCCCAAAGCAGAAAAAGAGGCTTGGGGTTAACTTGCCCGAAGTCATCGACGTCATGAACCATTTCGGGGTTGATGCGGATACGGCGACTTTGGAACGAATCTTTGGCTCCGAGGATCGGAGCCTGGAAGCTTGTTCGGTCAAGAAACTACGCGACCGTTTTGTCCACGGGATGACCGACTATGTTCTAAAAGCCATGATTGAGCGCGCCGACTCAATCAACGCCGACCTAGATTATTTCCTCGGTTTGTTTAAATAACCTATTTCGACATTAGGAGCTAGACTATGAAATTCACGAAGTTGCTCTCCTTGCTTATTGCCAGTTTAACGCTGGCGAGTTGTTCATATTCGACTTATGGGTCGACGTCCGCTTCGGCGAACAGTGAAGCCTCTTCGACCCCTTCCGAAACAAGTGTTACGGAAACATCTTCTGGCGAAAGCGGTGGAGGATCTTCTCCCGGGGAAAGCAGTGAGGAATCTTCCTCTGGGACAAGTAGCAAGGAGCTTTCTCCTCTCGAGTTAATTATTGTTAATGGTGAGTTAGTTGGGCTTTCTTCGGGTTTTGACCACGAGAGCATTGTCATTCCCGATACCGTCACTTCTATCGCCAAACACGCCTTCCGCCAATGCAGTGTTTTGAAAGCCGTCGAAGTTTCTTCCACCGTTAACCACATCGAATACTCTGCCTTCTCCGGCTGCTCCTCCCTTGAGTCGATCACGCTCCCATTCGTTGGCGAGTCGGCCACATCCAACCCGCATCTCGGCTATATCTTCGGTGCGGGCTCGTATTTGCAAAACGCTTCTTATGTTCCTTCTGGTTTAAAGTCTGTCACCGTTCTCGAAGGATGCGTTTCCATCGGCGATAGTGCCTTCTCCGGCTGCGCCTCCCTAACCTCCGTGACGATCCCCTCAAGCGTCGCCTCCATCGGCGATAGTGCCTTCCGCGGCTGCTCCTCCCTGGAATCCTTAACGGTCCCCTTCGTCGGAGGGTCCGCCGGATCGAATACGCGTCTCGACTATATTTTCGGTGATTCCTCCTATGTCCCCTCCTCGCTGAAGTCGGTCGTTATTCTTGAAGGATGCAAATCCATCGGCGATAGTGCCTTCAAGGGCTGCTCCTCCCTCAAATCCATCGTGATCCCCTCCGGTGTCGCCTCCATCGGCAAATACGCCTTCTCCGGCTGCTCCTCCCTTGAATCCATCGTGATCCCCTCTAGCGTCGCCTCCATCGGAGATCTCGCCTTCTCCGGCTGCTCCTCCCTGACCTCCGTCACGCTCCCCTCCGTCGTCGCCCCCTCCAGCGAATCCTCTTCGCAACCTTCTTCTTCATCGGAATCCTCCTCCCCCTCCACTCCCGCTGGAATGACCGCCGAGCAGAAGATCGATGCCGTCATCGCGGCGTTGAGCAAACCCGAAGCGGCTTTGGGCAATCTCCACATGAAGAATGTCGAAAAGCAAATCTACATCAATGACCAGGGAGAAGAGGTTCCCGATCATGCCTATATCAAGGTCAAAGAAGCCGATATCGCCGACAACAAAGCCAAATTGACTTTGACCCAAGCCATGCCGATGAGTGGCGCGGAATTCGTGGCCGAGGCTTCGTCTTTATTCGAATCCATTACCGCGACAACCCCGATCGCCGATGCGGTGGCCCTCTTTAACGAGGAAGCCGGCAAAAAAGAAGCCAACCCCATGATTAAGGGCTATACCGCCGAAATCGACGGGGAAAACGTCAATGTCTTCAGTGCTCCTAAGACCAATTATCGTGTGGTGACCGAGACCGACTATATCAATATTGGCATCCCTTCTGGCAAAACCAAATTGAGCCAACAATCCTATTCGCTCGCCTATTTGGCCAAAAAGGATGAACAAGACATCGGGCTGATTCCGAACATCTCGCCGCTTCGTTTGGCTCGCCACGCCGATGAAATCAAAGCCCAGGCCTTGTCCATAGACGAAGCTAGTGGCAAACTCACCGTTGACTTAACCAAGGTTGGCAAGCTGCTGGATTCCCCCATGGAAGGCAGTGCCACCGTTGAGTTCTCCCCCGCCTCCATCTTAAATATCGCCGCCGATGTCGTCGTCAATGACAGTTATAACAAATACCGTGTCATTTCCACGTGGGAATTCTCCAATTTCGGCCAAGTCAGCAGCGTGACGTTGCCCAATGCTAGCGAAATCGAGACCTGCGACCACGAGACGACCTATAAGTCCAAACTCGACGATGAAGAGCATTATACCCGTTGCGGAAACTGCAACTCCGTTATTAGCGTGGAACCCCATAGCTTCGATAACGACCTTTGCTATGTTTGCCATAACTCGGTCTACGAGGAAATCGATTACCCCGTTTCCCTGGGTGAGAATTTAGAAGTCACCGTCACGTTGCATAAAGGCTCGAATACCCATGTCTTCGACCAAAGCAACCTCGAAGTCCATTATCAAGGCGAATGGTTACCACTCCAAGGTGCTGGCACCGGGAACGACACCTATGATTTGCAGGTGGAACAGTGCGATGTTGGCGAAGAAGGAAAGCTCTTCATCCGTCTCTATCGCGAATACGCCCTTGCCGAAGGCGATGATCCTTGCCTCTATGACGCCGCGGATACCGTGGAGTATTACTTCTATTCCAAGGACGAAGAAAAGGAAGGCGTCAGCAAGTTGGAAGATGCCCTCATGGAAAAAACGGTACCGGCGGAAGCCCACTATACGAAGAAAGGCCAAATCGCCGTGGGCCAAGGACAAGTCCATCGCCACAAAGAGCATTTCTCGTACACCAAAATCGAAGGCGACTTATACCACGTCGAAGCCACTTGCGAAGTCTGTGGCAAGGTGATTGAGTCTTACGACGCCGAATTGAAATAAAACGAAAACCCGATGGCAATCTAATGTGGACCCCTTGTCAAGGACACGTTAAGAAAAGATCGACCTATTGAGAAGCGGGAATCCCGAGCGAGGGGTTCCCGTTTTCTCGCACCGCGGCGAGGGGCGCGGGAAGGCGGATCGGCTTGGATAGCAGGTAATCTTTTGGCAGGGTGTTTTTCTAGACTGTCCAAATTACGGGGTCCAGTTGAGGTTGATGCGCCGGATTTTTTCTGCGTTATCGATCGCTGTAGGCAATGGCTTCTTCAATAGAGGAGAAATCGAAACCAAAGTCCGCATAGCCTTGACGGACGGTTTCGAAGTAAATCGGGCTAGGAAGCTCGAAACGATAGGATTCGTCCATGATGTAGGCAAAGGCATTTAGACGCCTAGAAGAGCCGTTTAAGACGATTTCAAAGCCCTTCTTGTAATAGAAGCCGGGATAGCCTTCGTAATCATCGAGGGCTCGTTCGTCGTTTTCCCAAATCTCAAAGACCCCGACGGGGACTTCATAGCCCTCCGCGGGCTCAATGGTGAGATAGGTCCGTTTAAAGAGTAACCGATAATCCTTGATGATTGCCGTCCCGACCTTTTTCGAAGTGGGGCAACGCTGCTTCATTTGGGCAAGATTGAGGTTGCTGCCATAGGCGAGGTAGTACTTCATTCTTATGCCTTCAAGGATGCGAGTTTGTTCTCCATATAGGATTCGACTTGATACGATTCTTCGTAGCCGATGCCGATATCATCGACGAGGTCGATATAGGTTCCAATGTTCAGGACTTGGGTCTTCAGTTGTTGGATGTATGCCAAATACTGATTTTGCATCGCTCCTTCTTGCAGGTAGGTGTTGTAATAAACGCTGGAGGGACTAGATCCGTCCAAAGTGGTTTGGGTTAATGGCCCTTCGTAGACGCCATACCAAGCGCCAAGCCCCAAAGACCAATCCCAGTCGTAGGGGATATAGATAGCCTTCCCGGTAGAGGGAACGAAATAGATGTAATAGTTGTTCCAGTTATAAAACTGGTCGTCGAAGTTGCCTAATAGATGGGAAACCGCGGAGAACTTTAAGAACGAATCGACGTCGAGGAAGTCGTTGATATCCACTTGGGAGGCATCCCCATAACGGAGGGTCCACATCGCATTGATATAATCGACCATTTTGGAGAAGTCGGAATCCTCGCCGTTATCGTCGTTGGTTTTGAGTTGGTAGATAGGTTGGTATAACTCGTAGTTGTTTTCGACACCAATCTTACCCCTGGCGACGCGGTTACCTATTGTGACATTATCGACCACCTCTTTCTCAACCGCACCTTCGCGGACGAGGTCGGCTTTGCCCATCGGGTTATAGACGCATTTATAGAGATCGCCCTTGGCTTCGCTATTGGAGAAGCGCTTCTTGAGGAATTCCTTATCGATCGGCTCGATGAGTTCATAGAGGAGACCGCTTTTGCTGCCCATGCCATTATCGAAGGTGAAATCCACGATATTGGCGTAAGGCGCGAGGAGTCCCGCTTCGCGGAAGGCATTGTAGCAATAGATTTCCCGGTTAGTGCATTCGTTGATTTGTTCCGGATCGTTGGCCCAGGTATTGTTTCTGGGAACGTATTTCAAATCGAATTTCTCGAGTCCGAAGAGATTCCGGTTCTTCCTGGCTTTGCGGGCAGCATCATCATCCCAGGTTTTCTTAAAGGGGCGTAATTGGGAGTAGGTATCGTATTCCTCGCCGTCAAAGGTGGCTTTTAGGGATACTTTGAAGTGGCGGGCTTCCAAGGTATAGCCGTTGTTGTAGACGATCTGCCCCCGGGAGGTATTGCCTTTCATGCGGACGCCGACTTCGGGGAATTCCAGCGGGTCGGAGTCTTGATTAAGCTTCACCGTGAGATCGGCGGGGAAGTAAGCATCGTTGAATTGGCCATTGGATGTGGATTGGTAATCGGAGATGGCTTTTAACGAAGCCGGGGAGAAATGTAAAGACATCGTAATCCGCGATCTTGGGGCGAAGAGTTTTTGGAAGTCTTCGGTGATGGGGGTGGCGATGCCGGTATCGGGAACGGAATCCGAACTGGAAGAAGTCTTGCTCGAAGAAGAGGATTGGCTGGAACTAGAGGAAGCTTCGCTCGAAGCGGAGATCAACGTAGAAGTGGAATCTTCTAATCCCGATGAATCTTCATCAGAAGAGTCGTCCTCAGAGGATTGAATAGACGATTCGCTTGAAGGCGGGTCTTTCCGGGAGGTGGCAGACGATGCTTGCGAGGATTCGACACTAGACCCAGCAGGCCTAAAGGAAAGGGAACATCCCGTTAGCGCGAGGGCGCAGGATACGACGAGCAGGGGAACGCGTTTCATACGCCTATTGTAAAGGAGGAATCAAAAATGCAAAGAAAACTGGTTTTAGAAGAGCACGCGGAAGACCGCTAGCAAAGCCACCAAAAGCTTAGCGCCGAAGGACTGCTTGAAGGAATCGTCGATGAGCTGCGAAACCTCAAAGGTTTTCTCGAAGTCTTCCTTCATGTCTTTTAAGCATTCGTGTTGATAAAGCAAAGCGCCGCATTCGAAGTGGTGGGTGAGGGAGCGGAAGTCCATGTTGATCGTGCCGATAAAACCAACGATATCATCGCTGATGCACATTTTCGCGTGGACGAATCCGGGGGTGTATTCATAGACCTTCACCCCGGCTTCGCGGAGCCATTTATAAGAACTCCTGGTGATGCAGAAGACGGCTTTCTTATCCGGGATATGCGGCGTGACGATACGCACATCCACCCCGCGCAAGGCGGCGGCTCTTAGGGCTTGGGTGAAACGGTGATCGATAATCAGATAGGGCGTGGTGATATAGAAATACTTTTTCGCCTTGGCCAAGATGTTGATGTAATTGCCTTCGCCGACCTGATCTTCATAAATGGGACGCGGCCCATCGCCAAAGGGGACGATGACGCCGGGTTGTTCGTAACGGGTGGGGTTTTGGTTCATGTATTTGGCATAGTCCAAACCCTTCCCGGAGGCGATGATGAAATTCATGAAGAAGAGGACGGAGAGTTGGTTGACCACGTTTCCTTTGACGCGGATGCCGGTGTCTTTCCAATGGCCGAGGCGGTCGTTTTGGTTGATGTATTCGTCGCCTAAATTGATACCACCGGTAAAGCCGACTTCGCCGTCGATGACCATGATCTTGCGGTGGTCACGGTTGTTATAGATGCCGGAGACGATGGGGCGGAAGGGATTGAATTTGTGGGCGTCGATACCTTCCTTGCGGAGGGTTTTGTAATAGCCGCTACGAAGCATGGTGACGGTGCCGACGTCGTCATAGACGAGGTGGACTTCCACGCCTTCTTTGGCTTTTTGGACCAAGATCTCATGGATGGATTCCCACATCTTGCCGGGGTCGACGATGAAGTATTCCATCAAGATGAACTTTTTGGCGTTGCGAAGGGCTTCGAGCATGTCCTCCCACATCAGCTCCCCAACGGGGTAATACTTGATGTCATTATGGGTGGAACCCCCGATCCCGGATTCGCTTTTGAGGTAACGGGCCAAACCTTGGTAATCTTCGCCCATGGCTTCATAGGCCTCTTGGTCGGCGGCTTCGGTTTCGATATAGGGCGCCAGTTCTTTATAGGCTTCTTGGAAGAGCAAACGATCTTTCTTCCGCAGTTTGGTGGTGGAGAACATCAAATAGAATAAGGTGCCAAAGACCGGGAGCACCAAGACCAGGAACAGCCAAGGGATTTTGTATTCGGGGTTTTCCCTGCGGTTGACGATAAAGAACACCACGAAAACGCCAATGATCCAGGAAACGATCTGGAAGACATAGAAGTATTCGTTGAGGTAGAGGACGATGAGGACGACGGCCGCGACTTGCAGAATCAGCAATAAAGCGGAAATCCCCCATTTGGAAAAGAGGATGCGTAGGAATTTCATAGAAACCTCCAAGACTTCGTTTTCACGTTATTTTACCATTTGCGGTCCCTTTGGAGAAAATCTTTCCTTCTCCTAGTTTTCCGCCCCTAAATCAAATATGATTTTAGCGAGGTGAAAATATGCACAACGAAATCCTTCTTTCGCCGGGCTTCTATTATATCGGTGGCTCGGATCGCCGAATCCATCTGTTTGAGAACGTTTATCCGTTAGAAAACGGCGTCTCTTACAACTCTTATCTCTACCTGGATGAGAAAACCTTAGTCTTAGACACCGTCGACGCCTCCGTCAGCGAAGTCTATTACGAAAACATCGAATTCTTGCTCCAAGGGCGCAAACTCGATTACCTCATCGTCAACCACATGGAGCCGGATCACGCCGCCAATATCGGCGAGTTGCTCCTACGCCATCCCGAAACCAAAATCGTCATCTCCCCGATGGCGAAAAAATTCCTTTTGAATTACTTCCCGAACATCCAAGCCGAGTTCATGGTGGTTAGCGAAGGCGATAAGCTTTCCATCGGGAAGCACGAATTCACTTTCGTCTCCGCGCCGATGGTCCATTGGCCGGAAGTCATGATGACCTATGAACTCACCGAAAAAGTGCTCTTCTCCGCGGATGCCTTCGGAACCTTTGGTGCCCTCAATGGCGACATCTATGCCTCCCCGAAGAATTTCGATATCGCCGAGGCCCGTCGTTATTACACCAATATCGTCGGCAAATATGGGGACCAAGTCGTCGCCGTCTTAAAGAAAGCCGCGACCATCGAGATCAACCTCATCTGCCCGCTCCATGGGCCGCTGCATCGGGGCAATCTCAATCCCTTGCTTGGCTATTACCAGAACTGGGCGACCTATACGCCCGATGATCCCGATGGCGTCATGATCGCCTATTCCTCCGTCTATGGCCATACCGCCAATACCGCGGAAATCTTAGCCTCCAAAATCGCCGCAAAAGGCTGCCGGAATATCGTGGTTTACGATGTTTCGAAAACCGATTCCAGCGTTTTAATCGCTGAAGCCTTCCGCGTCAAAACCATTGTCTTGGCAGCCACGACTTATAATGCCGGGGTCTTCGTGAAGATGGAGGATTTCCTCCACGATTTGGCCAACCACAAGCTCCGTTACCGTAACATTGCTTTCATCGAAAACGGTTCTTGGGCGCCCGCGGCCAAATCCAATATGAAACGGATCCTCGATGGGTTAGAAGGGTTCCGTTATCTCGAAGAAACTTTGACGATTGCCTCCGCCTTGAAGGAAAACCAACTCCCGATGCTGGAAAAGATCGCCGAGGCCGTCGTCGCTTCCATCCGTCCCGCCGAAAAGAAGGCGGAAGATAGCGCCTCCCTCGTCGATGCCGCCGCCATGTTTAAACTTTCCTATGGCTTATTCGCTTTGGTGACCAAAGGCAAAGATGGCCGTGACAACGCCTCCATCAACAATTCCTTCTTCCAGGTTTCCGATAAGCCCAATTTGGTGATGCTTTCGGTCAATGTGGCCAACCTCTCCGCCGACACGATCCGCGAAACCGGGGTCTTCAATGTCTCGGTGCTCGATGAAAGCGCCGACTTCGGTACCTTCAAGCGTTTCGGCTTCCAGTCCGGACGTGATGCCAATAAGTTTGCCGGCATCGAAGATCAAGTTGCCCGTAGCGAAAACGGACTCTATTACCTCAAGGAACAAAGCAACGCGTTCCTTTCCTGCAAAGTGGTGGAGACCATCGAAGCGGGCAACCACGTCCTCTTCATCGCCGAGGTGACCGAGGCCAAGGTCCTCAACCAAATCCCCAGCGTGACCTACGCCTATTACTTTGCCAACATCAAACCCAAACCGATGCCCGTGCCGCCGAAAGCGGATTCTTCCGCGCCGAAGAAAATCGGGTGGCGTTGCAAGATTTGTGGCTATGTCTATGAAGGCGAAGTCTTACCGCCGGATTATGTCTGCCCGCTTTGCAAGCACCCGGCCACCGACTTCGAAAAAGTTGAACTATAAAGACACCACTTTGGCGAGGATTCTCGCCACGGCTTCATCATAACGAGAATGGTCTACGATTCGTAAATGGCTGTGACGGCCATGGTCGAACCAGACCATTTCTTTTTCTTTGCTGGCGAGATGGTCGAAAAGCAATTGGGTTTTCTCGGGGAGGGAGAAGATATCCTCTTTCGAGGCCATCATCAGCATCGGTACATGGATCTTTTCCACGTTGGCCAAAGGCCCTTCCTTTTTGATATCGGTGCCATAGAGTTGTTTGATCCAGTGGCGGAAGAAGAAGATCGTGGGATAGACGACGCCTCCGTTTTTGCGGATGCGGCGATGCATGGTTTCATAGAAATTGACGTAGAGGCCATCGGTGACGCCAGCGACGATATAGGAGGGAAGATCTTCCCTCGCCAAAACAAAGGAGAGGGAACTAGAGCCGATGCAAACGCCATGGAGAATGATCTTTTTGATTCCCATTTCGTGGAGTTTTGAGGCGGTGGCAAGGATATCGAATTGCTCCGCATAACCGCATCCCGACCATTTTCCTTCGGAAAGACCATGGGCCCGGGTGTCGATGGCACAGACATTGATGCCTTTTTCGGCATAGGGGTAAGCATAAAAAAGGGAATAGACGCAGGATTCGGGGCGCCCGGGAATCAAGATGACGGCGGTATCGGAGCCAAAATCATAATAGAGGCTATGGATGGTCAGCCCGTCTTCGGTCTTCGCGACGAGTTCTTGCTCTTGGCTTGCATAGGTTTTCCGGAAGGCCAAGGATTGGTCCCACATCGCAAGCATCTCGGCATCTTTATGGTCGCTAGGTTCTTCACGGGACCATTTCTCGGGTTTGGTGCGGCCTAAGATGATCTTAAAAACGATACGCGGCATCACCAAAGTCATGCCGATATAGGGCACAACGAGGAGTGCCCCGATGACGATAAGTAGATAACCCCACCATTCCATGGCCCATATTGTAGGGAGATAGGGCGGTGCATTTCAAATAAAAAGGAAACCGAAAGGACTATTTCCCTTTCCTATAAGGAAAATTCGTCCTAAAATAGCCCTCGCATTCAAAGGACGAAATCATATGAGACCATTTGCGATTCTAAGTAATGACGGCTGCGCCTTCGACGCCAGCTTACGGCAGCGTTTTGGCGTGGACAAAATCTTTTTGGGGAATATCACTTACCCCGACGGCCATAGCGAAAAGGCCGACCCCGAATATGCCCGGATGTCTCCGGAAGCCTATTTCGGTTCCATGAATAAAAAAGGCGGTATGTTCAAAACCGCGGCCGCCAATATCGATGAAATCGAAGCGGCGATGGAAGAGGTCGCCGCCGCGGGCAAAGATATTCTTTGCATCGTGATTTCCGCGGCCTTAAGCGGCACCTATAACTTCTCTTTAAAGGCGGCGGAACGGGTGAAAGAAAAGCATCCCGAATGCGAAATCGTCGTGATCGATTCGCGCCGCTACTCCACCGCGCTGGGTTTGCTCTTGGTCGAAGCCAACGAGCTCCGTACCCAGGGCAAGACCCTTCAAGAAACCGCCGCTTGGATCGAAGAGAACAAATCCTGTTTCCACCAAATCGGCATCATGGATGACCTTTTCTTCTTGGCCCGCGCGGGTCGCATTTCCAAAGCCAAAGCCTTCATGGGGAATCTCGTCGGTGTGGAGCCGATGGCGGATTTCGCCGCCAACGGCCTTTCCGAAGTCATTGGCAAGGGCAAAGGGAAGCGGAAATCCTTATTGGCCGCGGCCGAATATGTGAAGCAGACGATTGTCGAACCGGAAAAGCACGTCCTCTTCGTTTGCCATTCGCTCCGTCCGCAGGAAGCCGAATTCTTAAAAGAAGCGATCTTAAAACTCGTTCAGCCCAAGGACGTTATCATCTCCATCGTCGACCAAACCAGTGGCGCCAATATGGGGCCGGGCTTAGCCGCGGCGTTCTATTACGGTAAACCCTTAAGCGAGGGTCTATCCGAAGAGAAGGCGCTTCTTGCCAACATCTTAGGACAAAAATGAACCGACTTACCGCTTCGCTATTCCGCTTGATGGTCAACTTGGGGGCCTCGGAACTTCTTTCCCATAAAGAAGAGATTAACGACCTCAATGTTTTTCCCGTCGCGGATGGCGATACCGGAAACAATATGCTCGCTTGCATCCAAGGAGGTATCTCCCGCTTGCAGGAAAAAGGATCCTTGGCCGATATCGCCAATGAATTGGCCGTGGGATCTTTATTTGCCGCGAAAGGAAATTCGGGCGTTATCTTTTCCCAATTCATCGCCGGCTTAAGCCAAGGTCTCTCCGCCTATGAAGACGCCGATGTCGCCATCTTCCATCAAGCGATGCAAGAAGGGGTGAAGCGGGCTTATGAGGTGGTGGTCCATCCTGTGGAAGGGACGATGCTTACCGTGCTCCGCGAATCCGTTGAATCGATGAATCAAGTTCAGGATTTGGATTCGTTTGAGGTCTATTTCGAGTTCTTGCTGGAAGCGATGCGTCATTCGCTTCGTCATACCCCCGATTTGCTGCCCGTCTTAAAGGCGGCCGGCGTCATCGATAGTGGCGGCGCCGGGATCTTATACTTCTTCCAAGGCATGGCCAAAGGGCTAGGGGTCAAGGAGGAAGATTTCCCAGAATCGTTCCAAAAGCCCATTCTCCATGAACCCAACCCGGAAGAAGGCTTTTGCACCGAATTCATTTTTCAGAAAAAACCGCAAATTGCCTTTGATTTGAATGAATTCCGCGCAAAATTAGAGGGTTTTGGAAATTCCATCGTTTGTTTTGAAGAAGGGGATTTGGTGAAAACCCACATCCACACCAGGGAACCTTCCAAGGTCGCGGATTTTGCCCGCACCTATGGCGCGTTGGTAACCTTTAAGGCCGATGATATGGCGGAACAAAGCCGCCGTCGTTACGAGCCCAAAGAAGAAGACGAAGAGCTTGCGCCCATCGGTGCGTTAGTGGTGGTTCCCAACCACGAAATCGGCTCCGTCTTCACCAATTATGGTGCCTCCTCTTTATTGGTGGCCGGGGAAGCGATGTCGCCTTCGATGGGCGAATTCCTCGCCGCCATGACGCAGGCCAAATGTGAGTCGTTGATCGTCATGCCCAACAACGGCAACGAAGTCATGGTCGCTGAACAAGCGGCCAAGATGGTCAAAGGCAAACCCGTTTATGTTTTGCCCACCAAGAGCGTTGGGGAAGGCCTCGGCGCCATCTCCATCATGGATTTTGCCTGTTTCGAACTCGAAGATAATCTCACCCGTGGCAGAGAAGCTTTGAAATCGGTCTTTGCCTTAGAGATCGGTCAAGCGGTAAAGGGATTCCGTTTCGATAACCAACAAGTTCATAAGGGAGATTACGTTGGCTTCGTCCATGGCGACCCCTGCGCTTGTGGCAAGGATGTCGTTGCCTTGTTTACCAAGATCCTTTTACAGCTTCCCGATTTCGCCGAGAAAGAGGTCCTCACCTATTTCTATGGGAAAAGCATCACCGAAGATCAGGTCCGTGAAATTGAAGCAATCCTGACCAAAGAGAATCCGTTCTTGGAAATCTATGCGATGGAAGGGAAGCAAACCACCTATCCCATCATCGCCTGTTTCGATTGACGAAAAATAAGAACTTGGTAGCATAGCCACATGGACGACAAAATCATCGAAGCGGAGATTATCTCCGAAACCATCCACGAAGAAGGCAAAAAGACCGCTCCGAAGAAGGTGAAAACCAGCGATCATTCTCGGGCGATTGCGGTCTATACCAAGCTTTATGTGTTTTGCCTTCGCTTTGGGTTTTCCTTATTCTTGCTCTTCTTATTTGGCGGCTTTGCCTTTTCGATTCTTTATTCGCAAGCCACCAACCGTCCCTTATTCCTCTCGTTGATGATCGTGTTTTGGGCCTTCTGTGGCATCTCTTTGATTCTTTGGATCCTTGGTTTCTTCTTCCGGAAACGGGCCAATTATTGGATGTCGCAAGACCCGAATTATGAGGACATGTCACTATAATGGAAGGCTGGGATTCTTTATTTCACCAAATCGCGGAAGAGCCTTATGCGAAATCCTTAAAGGCGTTTTTGGATGATCAATACGCCCACGCTGCGGTCTATCCGCCGCGGCGGAATATGTTTAAGGCATTCGAACTCACCCCGCCTTCAAAGGTCAAAGTCGTGATCTTGGGGCAAGACCCTTATCATGAGCCTGGACAGGCGATGGGTTTATCTTTTTCCGTTCCCCGCGGCACAATGCTGCCTCCTTCTCTTCGCAATATCTATAAGGAAATCGAAGATGATTTAGGGATTGCGATGGACGAGGACAACGGCGACCTCACCCATTGGGCCGAACAAGGGGTTTTGCTGCTCAACGCTTTCTTGTCCGTGGATGCCCACGCCCCATTAAGCCACCGTAACCGCGGCTACGAAGAATTTATGGCGGAAGTCTTTGCCTATCTGGATCAACTTCCCCAACCGATTGTCTTCTTACTGTGGGGTGGATTTGCCCGTGGCTTTGCCAAGTATCTTCATAACCCGAATCACCTCGTTCTCACCGCGGCCCATCCCTCGCCCCTATCGGCGAATCGAGGCGGCTTCTTCGGCTGCGCCCATTTCTCAAAAACCAATGCTTATTTGATTCAACACGGAGTAGAACCCATCCAATGGCAAAACAAGATTTCGTTGTGTTAGTTTTGGGGCAAGACGCGTCCCCGCGCCTGACTAAATCCCTTTGTGTAGGAGCCTATGTCGTTGGCGTCGATGCCGGGGCGTTTTATTGCCTGGAAAATGGCATTGCCATGGATGAAGCCATTGGGGATTTCGATTCCGTTTCCCCTTCCGGATTTACCCAGCTCCAAGAAAGCGGAACCCAGATTACCAAACTTCCGGTGATGAAAGACGACACCGATACCGAATATGCGATTAAACAATTCAAAACCGCAAAATCCATCTTAATCGTGGGCGGTTTGCAGGGAAAACGCATCGAACATCTTTACGCAAACTTACTTCTTCTTTCCGCTTATCCCAGCCTTTCTTTTGTGGATAACCATTCGTTTGTGACGATTGTGGAAGCAGGGCAGAAACGGGTGTTCCCCAAGAAAGATTACCGATTCTTTTCTCTGTTTCCGTTAGAAGATTGCCTCGTTCAAGGGCAAGGACTTCTTTACGAATATCCAACTTCGGTTTTAAAGGCAGGGACCCGCCTAGGAATCTCCAACGAATTCGTGGCGGAAGAGGCGGTTATTGAGCTGGCTTCTGGGAAAGCTTTGATCATCTGCAGCGAAGACGATCCCAAGTTTTGAAACATTGATTTTTGCTTAGAAAGGACTATCCTATTCCCGTCCGATAGGGGAGCCAAATTGGCTGAGAGGCAGCGGGAGCTGCGACCCTACGACCTGAACTAGGCAATGCTAGCGGAGGGACTCGGGAAGTCTCGCTTCTTCTTTCCGCTTGCATAGCGGATTTCTTTTTTGGAGGAGCAAGATGAGAGCTTTGAAAAGACAACGTGTTTCGCCGATCACGCTGATGTGCGAAATCGCGATTATGGCCGCCGCCGGTTTTATTCTCGATGAATTAGCTGGGGCGATGTTTAAAGGCGTGTTCGTCAATGGTGGATCCATTGGGATTGCCATGGTGGTCGTGGTGTTGATGTGTTTCCGGCGGGGTCCCATTTCGGGATTTCTCGTTGGCTTGATCATCGGACTTTTTGATTTGATGACCGGCCCCTATATGATTGCCGCTTCCCCTTGGAAAGTGATCGTCCAAGTCTTGCTCGATTATGTTTTGGCCTATCCTTTTGTGGCCCTTGCCGCGGTGATGAAACCTGCCTTTGACCGCGCTACCGACTTTAAGGGACGGGCGGTCGCGCTAAGTATCGCCATTGTTTTGGGAACCTTGGGAAAACTCCTTTGCCATTTCTTATCGGGGATCCTTTTCTGGGCGGATCCGAGTGGTTTTGCCTGGGGGTTAACGGCCATGAATCCGTTCTTATACTGTTTCCTTTATAACGCCGCGTTTATGTTGCCTTGTGGCTTCTTAACCACGGTGACGATGATTTTGATGCTGCGTCAAGCACCGCAACTGTATTTGCTAAAAGGGCATCAAACTAAAGAAGTGACTAAGCGTTCCCTCACGCATGCCGAATCGATCGTGATTTCGCTCATCGGCTTCGTGGCCGTGGGCTCTTTCGTTTATTATCTGACCCGTTATATCCAATCCTTTTATTATGGGGATTATGGTGAATACGGGTCCGAGTTCTCCTTTGATGTCGATGCCATGGCGGCTTGGATTGCCTCGTTCCTGATGGTGGGGCTTTGCCTGGTTACCCTTTTGATGGGCAGAAAAGGAAAATATCGCCCCCGTGGATTCCTTTATGGACTGATGTTTTTGGGTGGGGTGGTGGCAGCCTACGCCTTATCCAGATTGGTGAAGCTTGCCATCAAAGGCCAAGATTACACTTCCTATTTTATGAATATCGGGGCCGGGGCTTTGGTGGTTTTGACCGCTTGGTCCTATGCCATCTTCCTTTCCCCCATCGATAAGGCTAAGCCTATCGATTAGTGCTTTTGGCCCGTTTTGTATATAATCTTTGCCTAGGAGGAATATCCCATGACCCCCGAAACCGAAAAAGAAATCAAAGAAACCGAAGTCGTTGCCACCCCCGAAGTGAGCGATGACGATGATTTCGCCGACGCCAAAATCGAAGCACCTCAGGCGGAAGAACCCGCTCCCGAACCTGAGCCCGAACCCGAGCCGGAGCCCGAGCCGGAGCCAGAACCCGAGCCGGAGCCCGATCACTATGATTATGACGATCCCCGTTTAGCCGATATCGAAGCGGCCCGTGCCAAATGGATTAAGGGTTTCAAGAAACGTTCCCGTGTGAAGATGGCGGTGTCCATCGTCGTCTTGCTGATCATCCTTTCCGCCTGGATCGTCCCGACCTTGCTCATCAAAAACCAAGGATTGCTTCCCATCTATATTGGTTTAGGTGGGGCGGTCGCCGGAGCCATCGGCTTGTTTATCTATAACGCCGTCAACCGCAAGAAAGACCAAAAGGACATCCACGAATATTTCGTTGCCTATTATGGCGCGGTGAACGATTACACCCTTGGTAGCTATGGCATCCCCTCTGCCGAAGGCGGGGTCGACGATAAGGTCGCTAACGAAGAATTCCACGCCGGGAAAATCTTTAATAACGCCGCCTCGATCGGTTCTCGTGATAACATCGTCTTCCAATATCAGGGCATGGATTGCGCGCTTGCCGATGCCGCTGCCCAAAAAGATGGCGGCAAAGCGCTTCAAACCATTTTCGTTGGCAAATTCCTGCGCACCCACAACACCGTCGAAGTCAGCGAGCCGATAACGATTTACCTCAAAGGTAACGATCGGGCTTTAAAGCCGGATTCCTTAGAGGAAATGCATGTGCTGGAAGAAACCAAGGCGATGGCGATCTATGGGAGTCCCGCGGATAAAAAGATCCTTACCAAGAAGGTGAAAGACGCCATCCGCGCCATCAAGACCGATTCCTTACTTTGCGATGCCACCATCGTGATTTCCTCGGGTCGCACTTTCTTCTATCTGGGTTATGAAGACGACATCATGGTCTTACCAAGCCAAAAGCCGTTTAACCCCAAATTCGTGCAACGCTACAAAGAGCAGCTCAAGGTGGTCTTGGGTGCGGCGTTAACGTTGAACCAAAACGATTAAGAACAACTGGCAGGTCGATTGGCCTGCTTTTTTATTTGGTCACGGGTTGCTTGTTTTTGCAGCGGGGTTTCCTCTCTTTTATAAAAGAGTTGGTGCCTTTTCCATTGGGCTTTATAATGGAACGCGAGAAAAGACTTTGGTCTTTTGCAAGGTATGTCGTATGAACGAGTTCAATTCCCACCGGCACCGGTGGCTTCGAGTGCAGGCTTATAAGCACGATGGGGTCCTCCATCGGCAATGGTCTCCCGCTTATCTGGCGGAGGAGACGGATGAATATTGGGCTTTGGTTTCCAAAGCTTCTTTGGTCACGGAAGCCGATGGCCGGAAATGGATGACCAAAGAAAAAGCGGTGTTTCTTTTATTTAAAAAGAAGTGGATGAACGTCATCGCCATGTTCAAGGAGAAGCGCGGTATTTGCTATTACGTCAATATCGCTTCCCCCGCCCTTTTGGACCAAGGGTTCCTCAAATACATCGATTATGATCTCGATGTCAAACTCTATCCCGATGGCGTCGAACGTACCTTAGACGAAAACGAATATGAACGGCATAGCCAAACCTATGGTTATCCCGCCGAGCTTAGCCGTGCCGTGGAAAAGTCGACCAAAGAAGTCAAAGCGATGATCGCTAACGGAGAATTCCCTTTCATCCAGAGCGAAATCGAACGGCTCTATAATCTCTTTTTAGAAGAGAACAAACCGATTTTAACGAAGAAGTGGTAACGATGTTCGAATTGCATAGTGACTCTAAAGAATCCACGAAAGCCCTCGGGGAAAAACTCGCTTCTTTTTTGCGTCCAGGTGATGTGGTTCTCCTGGAAGGCGAACTCGGCGCGGGGAAAACGACGCTGGTCTCTGGTGTAGCTGAAGGACTGCGTTGTGGGGAAGATGTGATTTCCCCGACCTTCAATATCTTGAAGTGTTATTTCAAAGGAACGCTTCCGCTTTACCATATCGATGCTTACCGACTCGAAGGCCAGAACATGGAACTTGGCCTCGAAGAGTTTATCGAAGGCGATGGCGCCTGTTTCATCGAGTGGCCCGTTTATATCGAATCGCTCCTCCCTGATGAGCGTTTGCATATCCGCCTTTACCACGACGGATCTGCCCGACGAATCGTCATCGAAGGAAAGGGTCCACGGGGGCAAGAATTAGAGGAGGCCTTACGGAACTAGTATGGGTGTTTTACTTTGTCTTGATACCTCGGATCGTTACCTCTCGGTGGGACTAGCCAAAGATGGCCAAATCTTTGCCGCCATCTCCTATGAAGCCTGGCAAAAACAATCCGAATCCTTAGTGGAAGAAGTCCAAAAAATCCTGGTGGAAAACCACCTCAAACGACAAGATATTTGTGGCGTTTCCGTCGCCAAAGGGCCGGGTTCTTATACCGGTGTCCGCATTGCCTTATCCGTGGCGAAAACCATTGCATTTTCTTTGCAAATCCCTCTTTATTTATCGTCTTCTTTAGAAATCTTGCGGGCCAAGGAAGGCACTTCGATTTGTCTCGTGAATGCCCGTGGGAAGCGTTCTTATTTCGCCGTTTATGAGCAAGGAAAAGCCTTGGTGGAAGACTGCATTAAGACCAACGAAGAAGTGCTTTTTTATGTCGCCGCCCATCCTGAATATCATCTTTGTGGAGACGTGGGCTATCTCGGGCTAGAAAGCGAAGAAAGCGACGTGCTTTCCATCTTGGCGAAAGACGCAGACGAAGCCCATCGGATCGGCAACGTCCATGCCGCCCGCCCGGTCTACCTGAAAGACGATTATGATAAAGACCGCTTGCGAACCGTCGTTCGGAAAGCAATGATTTCCGACTTGCCCCGTATCTTAGAAATCGGAAAAGCTTCCCTCCATAGCACCTATTCGGAAAAAGATCTCTATTTCGACATGCAGGAAAACCCCATCGCCTATTTCTATACCGCCTTGGTGGATGGTTATGTCGTGGGTTACCTCGATTTCTTTGTCACCTTCAATTCGGCGACCATCGTCCAAATCGCCGTCGATGAGGCCTATCGGAAAAAAGGCATTGGAAATTTATTGCTTGGGGCCATGATCCGCGAATGCGAGGCCCAAGGCGAGCCCGTTGAGTTTTTGACGCTTGAAGTGCGCAAGTCGAATGAAAACGCGCAACGTTTCTATAAGAAACATAAGTTTGCTCCCGTCACCGTGAAGAAAGCCTATTATGACGATGGCGAGGATGCCGTTTACATGGTAAGGAGTCTGATCCATGGCTAAGATTTTGGCGATTGAAAGTAGCTGCGACGAAACCGCCGTCGCCATCGTCGATGACGGCAAGCTTTTGTCCAACATCGTGGCCACCCAGATATCCGTTCACGAAAAATTCGGCGGGGTCATGCCCGAAATTGCCTCCCGTTTACATGCCGAAAACATTACGGTGTGCTTGGAAGAGGCTTTGACAGAAGCCAAACTTACTTTGGAGGACATCGATGCCTTTGCCGTGACCCGTGGGCCGGGTTTAATCGGCTGCCTCCATGTTGGGTTACAGGCCGCTAAGACCCTCGCGATGCTCTATGAAAAACCGCTTATCCCCGTCCATCATTTGGCGGGTCATATTTACGCGAATGAATATGTGGGGGATTTCAAATTCCCGATGTTATGCATCGTCGTTTCCGGTGGAAACACCGAACTGGTTTTAATGAGAGACCATATGGATTTCGAAATCATCGGAGAAACCAAAGATGACGCGATCGGCGAATGTTATGACAAAGTCGCCCGTGTGTTAGGTCTTCCTTATCCGGGTGGTTTGCCCATCGATTTGGCCGCAAAACAAGGGCAACATGTCTACGATTTGCCCGTTCCCGATGCGGGGGCCGGACCTTGCGATTTCTCCTATTCCGGCTTAAAGACCGCCGTTATCAACTTAGTGAATTCGTTACGGATGAAAGGGGAAGAAGTCTCGGTCCCCGACATGGCCCGTTCCTTCCAAGACGTCGCGGTCGGCATGGTTGTCGATAAATCTATCCGTGCCGCCTATGAGCATCACGTAAAACAAATTGTTTTAGCCGGTGGGGTTTCCGCCAATTCCTATCTCCGTGAGCAGATGGGGAAGAAGCTCGAAGGCAGTGGCATCGAACTCATTATTCCACCCCTTTGGTGTACCACCGATAACGCCGCCATGATCGCCAAGGTCGCCGCGCGGCTTTACGAACAAAAAATCTTCGCCCCCTTAAGCCTCGGCGTCGATCCCAACTGGAAGATCGACCACTGGAAGGAATTCTGATTTCTTTTCCTTTTCCTTATGGGTAAAGGAATTTATAATTCTCCCATGCAAACAAAAGTCTCCACCATTCAATCCCTTTTCGCCGCTTATCAGCAAGGGGAAGACCTCGCTGCCCAGGGTCTGGTTAAAGTTTCGGGCTGGGTTCGTACCAATCGCGACAACGGATCCATTGGTTTTATCGCGTTAAACGATGGCACCTGCTTCAAGAATATGCAGGTGGTTTATCACGAGGATTTGCTTGGTCATGAGGAAATCTCCCATTTGTTGACCGGGGCCGCCATCTATGTCGAGGGCAAAATCGTTTTGACCCCCGAGATGAAACAACCCTTTGAACTGCAAGCCAGCAAAATCGAAATCTTAGGACAAGTCGAACCCGACTACCCCTTACAAAAGAAACGCCATTCCTTCGAATATCTCCGGGAAATCGCTTATCTGCGTCCCCGGACCAACACCTTCTCCGCCTTATACCGAGTTCGTTCGGTGCTTGCTTTAGCCATTCACGAATTCTTCCAAGGCAAAGGCTTCGTCTATGTCCATACCCCCATCCTCACCGGTAACGACGCCGAAGGGGCAGGACAAGTCTTCACCGTCTGCACCAAAGATGACGAAGGCAAACTTTCCGAAACCGCCTTCTATGGGCAAAAGACCTCGCTCACCGTCTCCGGTCAGCTTCATGTTGAGCCGTTTGCCCTGGCCTTCCGCGACGTCTATACCTTCGGGCCCACCTTCCGTGCCGAGAAGTCCAACACCCCGCGCCACGCTTCTGAATTCTGGATGATCGAGCCGGAAATCGCCTTTGCCGATTTAGAAGACGACATGGACTTAATGGAAGAAACCATCAAGTACGTGATTCGGTTTGTCTTGGATCGTTGCCCCGACGAAATGGCCTTCTTCGACCAGATGATCGCTCCGGGCTTGCTCCAAAAACTCAACGATGTTTTAGCCGCACCCTTCCGTCGCATGGAATATACCGAAGCCATCGGTTTGCTCCAGGAAGCCGTCAAAAACGGCCACAAATTCGATTACAACAAGATCGAATGGGGCATGGATTTGCAATCCGAACACGAACGCTTCCTCACCGAGCAAATCGTCAAAGGGCCGATGTTCTTAATCAACTATCCGAAGGATATCAAAGCCTTCTATATGCGCGAAAACGATGACGGCAAGACCGTTGCCGCTTGCGATTGCCTCGTGCCGGGAGAAGGCGAAATCATCGGTGGTTCCCAACGTGAGGAACGTTATGAAATCCTCAAAGCCAAGATGGAGAAACAAGGCAACATCGAGGAACTCGATTGGTACCTCAATCTCCGGAAGTGGGGTGGCTGCATCCATTCCGGCTTTGGTATCGGCTTTGACCGTTTACTTAGTTACATCACCGGCGTCGCCAATATCCGCGACACCGAACCTTATCCGCGGACATCCGGAGGACTTCGCTTCTAATGGACAACCCCTACGATCCCTTCCAACCGCCCTTTTCCGTGGACACTTCTTTCGAGGAAGAAAACCCGGAGGAAAAAGCCCGCAAGGAAACCGTCCGTAAGCGGATGTATTTCCTGTTGCTTGGCATTTGCTTTGTGCTGATTGCGGTCTTGGTTTGGGAGTTCGTGGAAATCTCGATGGGAGGTTTCGTATGATGACTCGTGAGCAACTTGAAAACGCCCCATATGAAGCCCCCGTGACCAAGAAAATCCGGATTGGGCGGAGGATGATGTTTATCGGCTCGATTTTGCTATTCCTCGCTGCTTTGGGGAACATCGTCGAGATGATTCTCATTATTGTGAATCCCAGCATGATGGCCGTGGACCTGAATGATCAGCGGCAGTTCATCTACTTGATCTTCTTGCCGATTGCTTCGATCTTTATTTCCTTTGTTTCGATCGGCGGCATTAGCTTTGTCCGTGGGAAAGGGCCCTTCCTGCATTGGGCATCCCTCGGGGCGATCATTCTGGCGATTTACATGATTTTGGACCTTATCATCGATATCCGAAAAATCGCCCACGGCGTCATTGCCGCTTCCGAGCAGGATCAAACCGTCTTATGGATTCGCTTCATCATCGGGATCATCGAAATCCAAGGATTCGGCGGCGTCTTCTTCTTCGGTTGGCTACTTGCCAAGAATTACCTAGATTAAATAGAGCCCCGAATGGGGCTTTTTGCTTTAGTCGGATGGCGGGATTGGGTGATCCGGCGTGATTTTGATATCTTCGCTGGCTTTATATCCGGCCAAGCTTTTTTCGTAAACGGAATTGGAACGGAAATAAATCATGACCGCGCGCGAGACATAGGCTTGGCAAACCACGGCGTAATAGAGAGCCGCCACGATGGTAAGCACTGCCACGAAATAAGAGGCGATATGCTCAGGCACGAAGCGGGGGAATCCTGCTTCGGCTTCGGGCCAACGGGCAAGAATTTGTATGCCAAAGACTTTGACCCAAAGTGGGTCGTCGGCAGGATAGCCGGAGTTATCCCATTTGAAACGGAAGAAGAGGTCGCCGAATTCGTCCCAAACGTTATTGCCCCAACGATGGGTGATGATATTGGCAATCACCCAGACGGCAAGGGCCAAAAGGATAATCCCGGCGGGGATTAAGGAATCGCGATAGAGGGCACGGTTATTTTTCTTTAGCCCGAACTTTCGGAAATCCTTGGGATTGTTGATGACGTGGGTCGTGGCAACATCATGCATCATCGTATCGGCCCGCTTGGCTTGGTAGAGCATCGTTTGACGGATGGCCACGCCGATGAGCCCGATGACCAAAAGCAAAATCACAAAGACGATCAATAAGATGATCAATGCCTTGCGGTCGGTATCGGAAAGTTGGATGGAGGCAAGGAGGCGAATCATTGTTCATCGTCCTCCGCGTCGGCTTGATATTGGGGGAGCTCCGCTAATTTGGGCTGCGGGAAAGGCTCGTTTTCAATGGGCTGGTTGGGCAGTGGCGGTTGCTGATAAGGGAAGGACTGGCCTGGTTGCGGCGGGATCATTCCTGGCTGCTGTGGGGGAATCATTCCTGGCTGCTGTGGGGGAATCATGCCGGGCTGCTGCATCATGGGGCCTTGGTAAGGAAGACCTTGCCCATAAGGATTTTGCATCCCCGGATTCGTTCCGGGAGGCAAGACGCCGCCGCCATAATAATTTTGAGTGACAAACACCTGCTGCGGGGCAGGGGCCGGTGCGGGTTCGGTTGCTTGGTTGGCTTTATCGATGGCTCGTTGTTGGATTTCCATGGCTTTTTGATCTTCCGGGAATAAGGGGAAGAGCTTTTTGCCACGGAAGAAATTCACGAGCATGATGACGAACTGGATTAGGAAATTCAAAACGCCCCATACAGCCACCCCGGCAATGGCGAGGAGAATGAAGGGTAGGAGGAAGATCCAAAGGAGTCCTAATCCAAAGCGTTTCAAAGCACCCATGCTTAGATTTTAGGTTGCTTTTGCCTGTTTCTCAACAAAACATAGTTGAGAAAGCAAGAAATCGAGAAAAAACCGACGGGAATCGAGATCAGCGCCAATCCCGAACCGTGGGGCGCTTGTTGGTAGACGCTGGCGAAAACAAGCCACCCGGAAAAGAAGAAAATCCCCAGTAAGACATAGGTCCAAGCCCGGTGGTAAGCCAAAATTCCATAGACGCAGAACAAAGCCCAATACAAAGATGCGCCAAAGCTCAAATAAGCGATTTTTGCGTTGAAAAAGGCGAGGATTGCGGAGATTAAGGCAAATCCAAACGCAATGATTGGGTGGAAGGGGATGAGCCTTTCCTCTTCGTTTGAGAGGATGGAAATCCTTTCTAATTGGGTTTGCAAGAAGACGTGGCTAAGCACCATTTGCGCCAAAGAATAGGCGAATCCGAATAGCGGGAATACGTTGGGGGCGAGCGGGTCCTCTTTCTTGCCGATGGCGGTGAGTAGGAACTCCACCATATCGACTTGGGTCACCGCCCTTAAGAAATATAAAGAGGCATAGAATAGCCCGAGAGAAACGAGAGTCGAAGCGAAAAGGTTCAACGACACGGGAACCTTGGCTTTCCAAAGCATTCCATAGACCAGCCCCGTGATCATGGCGGGGAGGACATAGAAAATGGTGTTGGTGAAATTCCACGCGGATACGGCGAGGCAGATTCCAAATCCGGCGAAAAGGTAAACGGGGAGGTATTTGCCTTTACAAAACAAAGCGACGGAAGCGCTGGTGAAAGGCACGATCAGCATCACGAAAACGGCGCTAAGTGGAAGCAGTCCCGCGATGAGGGAAACGATGGCGTCAAAAGCCACCATCATCGCGATGAAGGTCAAGTTTTCGACGGGGCTCTCACGGAGCCGGAAGTAACGTTTCTTCGTTGCCAAAGTTTGATTTCTCCGTGGCCAAAAATGGCTTTCTCGTGGCGATTTTACCATAGCGATTTCACTTGTGGGTAAAAAGCGGGACATTTTGCATAGTCCTTATTTATAAGGAAGGAATGAGAAGGTAAAATATGGGCACATGAAAATCGATTACGCTTCCTTATTAAATCCCACGCAGCTTGAGGCCGTCACCACCCCCAAGCAGCATGTCCGCATCATTGCCGGCGCCGGATCGGGCAAAACGCGGGTTTTGACCTACCGCATCGCCTTCTTAATCGATGAGGTCGGCGTCGACCCTCAGGCGATTTTAGCCATGACCTTTACCAACAAAGCCGCCAAGGAAATGCAAAGCCGGGTTGCCGAACTAGTTCCCGGTTGTGGGATGTTCCTGCAGATTTCGACCTTCCATTCCTTCTGCGCCAAGTTTTTGCGTAAGGAAATCTACCGTTTGGATTTTCCTTTGAGCTTCACCATCTTTGATGATGAGGACCAAGAGAAACTTATCAAAGCCATCGGGGAGGCCTGGGGCTATAAAAAGAGCGATCCTTTACTGAAGCAGGCTTTGATTTATATCGGCAGCAAAAAGAACCGCGGCCTTTATCCGGAGAACATCAAAATCCAATATCATTCCTTCGAAGGCGAAGCCGAATGCCTCCGTTTTTATAAAGAATATGAAGACCGGAAACGGGAAATGCATTGTCTCGATTTCGATGACTTGATGCTCTATACCTTGAAGATTCTCGAAGAATTCCCAGAAGCCCGTGCGGCCTGGGCGAATCGGTTCCAGCATATCCTCGTCGACGAGTTCCAAGATACCAATGACGTGCAGTTCAAATTGATGCGTTATTTCTCCACGCCCGCTACCTATATTTATGTGGTCGGTGACCCTGACCAAACCATTTACACCTGGCGTGGTGCCAACCAAAAGCTCATCTTGGATTTCCCTAACGTTTACCCCGATTACGCCGACGTCGTATTGGATCGGAATTATCGTTCCACCAAGAACATCCTCGCCGCGGCGAACCGATTGATCAAACATAACGTCAAGCGCGTTCCGAAGAACCTTTATACCGAAGGGGCCGAAGGCAAACCCGTCACGGCGCGGAAATTCGATAGCGCCAAAGGCGAAGCCGAATTTATCGTCCGTGAAATCCAACGGATTGCCGAAGCGGAATACCCACCCTTTTATCGCAACATTGCCGTCTTATATCGTTCCTCTTATTTAACCCGTCCTTTGGAAGCCGAACTAGGCGCTAGAGGTATGCCTTATCGCGTCTTCGGGGGTTTGCGGTTCTACCAACGCCGTGAAATCAAAGACGTCCTCGCCTATTTTCGTTTGTTCTTAAATTCCTTGGATGATGTGGCCTTCACTCGTATCTATAACGTGCCGAAACGTGGCATTGGAGATGCTTCCTTTGAGAAGTTTGTCCGCGAAGCCAAAGGCTTGGGCTTATCCCTTTATGATTATGCCGCCGAATTGGAACAGCATCCCGATACCGAACTGCCCAAGAAGGCGGTGACCCAATTGATTTTGCTCACCACCCAGATGGAAGCGGTCAAAGCCCAGCTCAAAGACAACTACGAAACCTATTCCTCGATTCTGCGGAAATTCATCACCGACATCGGCTATTACGATTATATCGTCGAAGACCAAGCCATCGACGAGGATCGGGCTGGCAACGTCAACGCCTTGTTTGATGACATCAATGGTTATATCAGTCAGCACCCCGAATCCACCTTTGATGAGTATCTGCAAAACATCGCTTTGCTGACCTCCCAAGACGATATGAACGATGGAAACTATATTTCCTTAATGACCATTCACGTGGCCAAGGGTTTGGAATTCGATCATGTCTTTGTCATGGGCATGAATCACGGAAGTTTTCCCTCTGCTCGGGCCGAAGCCGAAGACGGCCGCGATGGCGTCGAAGAAGAACGCCGCCTTGCTTATGTCGCCTTTACCCGCGCGAAAAAGACCTTAACCCTCACTTGCAATACCGGTTATTCCTATGTCAGCGGTAGCAGCCAGCCCCCTTCTTGCTTCTTTGAGGAAGCGGGTTTCGATTTCCCCAAAGAAAGCCTTTATTCCCAAGTCTATGGCAACCGCGGATTCGGCGGGCGCAAAGAAAACGGCTGGCCCAAAGTCTCCTTTGGCCAACGGCAAACCCGCGATTTCGACGATGGCGACCATTTCGATCCGTTTGCTCCTTCCGAACCTGTGGTGGAGAAGAAGGAAGATAATGGCATCACCGATTGGTGTGCCGGGGATCGGATGCATCATGAAAAGTTTGGGGATGGAACGGTCTTGCGTTTCATCGAAGGCGCGATGATCGAAGTCTTATTCGACAACGGAGCCAAACGTACCCTGGTCTCCACCCACCCCATGATTTCGCGAATCACTAAGCCAGGAGGTACCGCCTAATGGAAAAAGAACAAGCTCGTCTTCGCATTGAAGAATTGACCGAGAAACTCGATCGCTGGAATTACGAATATTACGTTTTGGATAATCCCAGCGTCGAGGATGCCGAATACGATCGGGTCATGGCCGAGCTGATCATGCTCGAGACCGAGTTTCCCGATTTCCGTTATAAAACCTCTCCGAGCCAACGGGTCGGCGGCGCGGTTTTGGATGCCTTCGAAAAGATCCCCCATAAGCGGTTGATGCTTTCTTTGGGGAATGCCTTTAATGAAGAGGATATTCGCGATTTCGACCGCAAAATCCGCATGATTTTGCATAAATCCTCGGTAACTTACACCGGTGAAGTGAAAATCGATGGTCTAGGGATCTCCCTTCTTTATGACCAAGGCGTCCTTCAACATTGCGTCACCCGCGGGGACGGCAATGTGGGGGAAGATGTCACTTCAAATATCATCACGATTCCCTCGGTTCCTTTAAAAGTCAGTGAAAAACGCCCCTTTGAGGTGCGGGGCGAAGTCTATATGCCCAAAGCCTCTTTGGAACGCTTAAACCAAATCCGGGAAGCGAATGGTGAACCTCTATTTGCCAACGCCAGAAACGCTGCGGCTGGATCGGTGAGACAGCTCGATTCCTCCATCGCCGCCAAGCGGGGTCTCGACGGGTTCTGGTATTATCTCGTCAATGCCCGCGAACTCGGTCAGCACATCCATAGCCAGGCGCTCGATTACCTCGATGAACTAGGCTTCCGCACCAATCACGAACGCCGGGTCCTCCATGGCGTGGAAGAGGTGCTGGATTACATCCGCGAATATACGGAGAAACGCGAATCCCTGCCTTACGATATCGATGGGCTCGTGTTCAAGGTCGACGATATCGATGCCTATGATTTGCTAGGCTATACCGCCAAGACCCCGAAATGGGCGATTGCCTATAAGTTCCCACCTCTCGAAGTCCGGACCAAGCTTCTCGATATTTTCCTTACCGTCGGTCGCACGGGTCGGATTACTCCGAACGCTGTCTTAGAACCCGTCCGCGTCCAAGGCTCCTTGGTGCAACGCGCCACGTTGAATAACGAAGAATTCATTAAGGAAAAAGGGCTGATGATTGGCGATACGGTTGTGCTTCGCAAAGCCGCCGATGTCATCCCCGAAGTCGTCGCACCCGTCAAAGAAAAACGGACCGGGGAAGAACGGCCTTTCGTCATGTCGGAAACCTGCCCGGAATGCGGTCAGCCCTTAACCAAGGTACAGGGCCTCCATTATTGCCTCAACCGGGAATGTCCTTCTCGCAAAATCGAATCCATTATCCATTTCGCCAGCCGCGACGCCATGGATATCGAAGGCATGGGCGATAAAGTGGTGGAAGAGCTCTTCGGCGAAGGCTTCATCCATGACATTCCAGATTTATACAATTTGTATAACCATGCTAAGCGGATCCAAGAATTGGATGGCTGGGGCCAAAAGGCGATCGATAACATGCTCTCGGCAATCGAACGTTCCAAAGGCCAATCGCTAGAAAAGCTTCTCTTCGGTCTAGGCATTAAAGAGGTGGGCTTGAAGACCGCGAAAGTCCTCTCCCGCCGCTATAAGAACCTAGACGCGCTTGCCAAAGCCACTGAAGAAGAGCTTATCCAAATCGATGATATCGGCGCCATCATGGCGAAAAGCATCGTGGAATACTTTGCCGACGAACATCATCAAAACGTGATTTCCCGTCTCCGTGAAGCCGGGGTGAATTTCGATTATTTGGGAACCGATATGATTGACACGTCCAGCTATTTTTATGGCAAGACCGTTGTTTTGACCGGCACCTTAACCCATTATGGACGTTCCGAACTCACGGAATTATTGGAAGGCATCGGCGCGAAGGTGTCTTCTTCCGTCAGCAAAAAGACCGATTGCGTCATTGCCGGGAGCGAAGCCGGCAGCAAGCTCGATAAAGCCCAAGCTTTGGGCATCCAAATCATGGATGAAGAAGAACTCCTCAGCCATTTGGGGAATCTTCGGGGGTAATCTTTTCGCAGCGCAGGAGGCACCATGAAAGAAATCACGATTGATGTTCTTAAAGATGCCGCCTCGCGCCTTATGTTCGAGATGACTGAGGAGGAGTACGTCAAACTCTTCCAAGAGCTTTCGTCGTTGACGGCCCAAATGGAAGCCATCTCCCAATGCGAAGATTTAGATGGCTATGAGCCCATGACGTTTCCTTATCCGGTTCAGACCACTTATTTACGTGAAGATGAGCCGCTCCCTCCGCTGAAGCGGGAGGAAGCACTAAGCAACGCTGGGTCCACGTTGGAAGGGCAAATCAAATTGCCAAAGGTGGTGGGATGATGAGCTTTTTAGATCGTTCCATCCGGGAAATCCATGAAGCCTATCTTCGTGGGGAGACCACGCCTTATGAACTAACTTTGGAAGCCATTGCGCGGGCGAAAGCCAACCAAGACAATGCGTTGGAGACCCTTGATGAAAATGGGGCTCTCACCTTTGCCAAAACCTTGATGGATCCCGAGCCGGAGAACCTTCTTTGGGGCATCCCCTATTTTGCCAAAGACAACCTTTCCACCAAGGGGATTGAGACGACCGCTTCTTCCAATATCTTAGCTGGGTATATTCCGGTTTTTGATGCAACGGTAATCGCCAAATTAAAGAAAAGAAAGGCAGTTTTGCTGGGAAAAACGACTTTGGATGAGCTTGGCATGGGTGGCACCGGCACCACGGGAAGAAAAGGGATGACTTACAATCCCTACGCTCCCAACCACGACCGCTTGATAGGTGGGTCAAGTTCTGGCAGCGCCGCGGTCACGGCCGCTTCCATCGTCCCGTTTGCCTTAGGCTCGGATACGGGGGACTCCATCCGTAAGCCCGCTTCTTACGCAGGGCTCGTCGGGTTCAAACCCACTTGGGGTAGGATCTCCCGTTATGGTCTTTTCCCATTCGCCCCTTCTTTGGACCACGTTGGCTTTTTTACCCGCAATGTCGACGATGCGGCGATCTTACTGCAAGCCCTCGCCGGGCGGGACGAAAAAGATGCCACTTCTTCCGATCAAGAAGTAAAAGATTATCCTGTGCTTCAAAAGCTCTCGCCCCTTGGCTATAAGGTTGCCGTCATTGCGGAAATCGTCGATTCACTCACCGACCCCGTGATGAAAGAAAAGTTTGCCGCAAGCGTAGCGGAGATGAAACAAGCGGGCATCCAAGTGGACGAAGTGCATCTGCCTCACGAATTGCTTTCTTCCGTCTACGCAACCTACTTAGTGATTTCTTCCGCCGAGGCTACCAGCAACAACGCCAACCTCGATGGCATCAAATTCGGACCTTATTACGAAGGGAAGTCCTATCAGGAAGTCATGTGCAAAGCCCGCACCAAGGGATTCTCTGAACTCACCAAGCGGCGCTTTGTCATTGGCTCGTTCGCGCTGATGGCGGAAAACCAAGAGAAGCTGTTCCTCCGAGCTCAGAAAAATCGGGCCCGCATCGTTGCCGCGATCGAATCCATCTTCTCGCAATATGATTTGATTTATGGGCCGGCCGCCCCTTCCGTTGCCCCGATGGTACATCCAAAGACGGAGATGAACACCATTGCCGAGAATCATCTTGCCATCGGCAATTTCGGAGGGTTTCCTTCGCTTAGTTTACCCCTCGCCTTAGAAGAAGGATTGCCGCTTGGCGTCAATCTCACTGGACGTATTTTCGAGGAGGAAAAGGTCCTCGCTTTAGCCTCGTGGCTAGAAAGCTATACCGGCTTAGCCGGATTAAGTGCGTTGAACGCAAAGGAAAAACAATGAATATCGAAGCGGTCATTGGCATTGAAATCCATGTGGAGTTAAAGACCAAAAGCAAAATGTTTTCCGCTGCGCCCAACGCCTTTTCCAAAACCCCGAACACCAACGTTGCTCCTTTAGATATGGCTTTCCCCGGCACGATGCCGGTGGTCAATCGCCAAGCCGTGGTCCATGGCATCCGCGTCGCCTATGCGCTTCACATGGAGATCGCTCGGACGTTAAACTTTGACCGGAAGAACTATTTTTATGCCGATTTACCCAAAGGATTCCAAATCACGCAGCGCTTCCATCCACTAGGAAAGGAAGGGTACGTGACCATCTTTGACCTCCAAAATCAGCCCAAGAAGATCGCCATCGAACGTTTGCATCTTGAGGAAGATACCTGCAAGCAGCTTCATTTCCGCGACTATTCCTTGCTTGACTATAACCGAGCGGGAGTGCCCTTATTAGAAATCGTGTCCTACCCCGACATCCATAATGGGGTGGAAGCGGTCCGTTATATTGAAGCGATCCGTAACATCGTTGTTTATTCGCGGGCCAGCGACGGCAAGATGGAAGAAGGCTCTTTGCGTTGCGACGTCAATGTTTCAATCCGCCCCCAAGGTGCTTCTTTCTTTGGACCGAAAGTGGAACTGAAAAACCTTAACTCGTTGAAGAACATCCAGACCGCCATCGATTATGAAATCGCCCGCCAAAGTCAATGCCTCGCCTCGGGCATGGCCATCGTCCAAGATACGCGCCGCTATGACGAGGCGAAGGGAAAGACGGTCTCGATGCGTCTTAAAACCGAAGCCATCGATTACAAATACTTCCCGGAACCGAACATCCTGCCCATCGTCTTATCGGAAGCGATGATTGAAGAGGCGATTGCCACCTGTCCCGAGCTTTATGAGGCGAAGAAGGAACGTTATGAACGGATGGGCTTAACCCCGTCCCAAGCCAGCGTTTTGCTTTCCGATCCGGCGATGGCTTCCTATTTTGAAGCGGCAAGCGAAGGAAGCGAGAACCCAAAGACGGTCGCCAATCTTTTGATTGTCGAAGTGAATGCCTACTTAAACAAAACAGGAAACGGTGCTAACATAAGCCGGTTCCCATTACCCCCGGTTTCGCTTAAGCGAATTGCCGCTTATCGGGAGGATGGGTACACGCATCAGCAATGCGTCGAAATCCTCGAGTATTGCTTGCGCGAAAAAGCTCGCCCCGAAGACGCTTTGGTTGCTCTTGGCATTACCAAAGCCGATAATGACGAAGAGGCCATTGCGGCGGTGGTGGAGACGGTCCTAGCCGCCAACCCCCAGTCCGTATCCGACTTCCAAGCGGGTAAAGACCGGGCCTTGTCCTTCTTGGTTGGGCAAGCCGTGAAAGCGGCGAAAGGCACGCTGAATCCCAGTGTCTTAGCGAAAGCGTTGCGGGAAAGATTGAACCAAGAAAAATAACGAAATTCGAAACGAATAAAGGAGATCTGCATGAAAATCTTAGTTACCGGAGGGCTTGGCTTCATTGGAAGCGAGACCGTCATCAGCCTCATTGAAAACGGCTACGAAGTCGTCATCGTCGATAACCTCGCCAACTCGAAAATCGGGGTGCTTGACCGCATCGAGACCATCACCGGCGTTCGTCCGGATTTCGTCAAAGTCGATTGCTGCGATAAGGAAGCCCTCAATCAGGTTTTCGATGCCTACCCCGTTTCCGGTGTCATTCATTTCGCCGGCTTGAAAGCGGTGGGCGAATCCGTCCGCATCCCCCTTGCCTATTATCGGAACAACCTCCTCTCCACCATCAACCTCGTGGAGGCCATGGCGGCCCATAACGTCTATAACCTCGTTTTCTCTTCTTCCGCCACGGTCTATGGCGATCCCAAAGAACTTCCTTTGCTGGAGACCACGCCGCTTGGGGAAACCACCAATCCCTATGGCGAAACGAAGAAGATGATCGAGCGCATCCTCACCGATTTCAACAAAGCCAACCCCCAATTCAATATCGCCTTACTTCGTTACTTCAACCCCATCGGCGGCCATAAGAGCGGTTTATTAGGCGAAGATCCCACTGGGATTCCCAACAATTTGCTCCCCTATGTGACCCAAGTGGCCATCGGACGTCGGGATAAACTCCATGTCTATGGGAATGACTATCCTACCGAAGACGGAACCTGTATCCGCGATTACATCCACGTCTGCGATTTGGCGGAGGGCCACGTTGCCACGATTAAGTATCTCGAAGAAAAGCCGGGGCTCGTCATTTTCAACCTCGGCACCGGCAAAGGCACGTCCGTCTTTGGCGTGTTAAAAGCCTTTGAAGAAGCCACCGGCGTCAAAATTCCCTACCAAATTGATCCGCGCCGTCCGGGTGACGTCACCGCCAACTACGCCAACGTCGACAAAGCCGAAAAAATCCTTCACTGGAAGGCCAAACGGGATGTTAAACAAGCCTGTTTCGACGCCTATCAATTCCAAGTCAAAAATCCCAAAGGGATTGAATAGAAACCGCTTTTACTCTCCGTTTCTCTAGAAAAGAAGTATCCTTTTCCTATGGGCATCCTTTCCCTATTCCTCGAATCTGCTACCCCAACCGTCGGAATCTGGACGATTTTAGGCTCCGCCGGAGGCGCCATTTTGGTGATTCTTTTGATTCGTATCGCCACCGCGTTAAAGGTTTCGGGTGGGCTCTCCGTGGAATTGTCGGTGCTCTCGACCATTCGTTATGACGAGCTTCGCATCGAAGCCAAATTCTTCAATTCTTCGAACCGTGACCTGGTGTTTTCCGGATTCGGATTATTCACCAAGAACGGGAAGAAATATCAACTCGTGACCCCTATGGACAATAGTCCCATCGAAACGGGGAAGAGCCATGGGCATTGGGATTTTTCCACCTCCACTTTGCATCTAGGGAAGGATGATTCTTATTTCGCCATTTTCCATTTCCTAAGCGAACATCTAGGGCCGGGCGAGTATTATTTTGGCTTCGCCGATAACAAAGGCAAAATGACCTATATTTCCTTCCGCCGCTAGGTTTTCACGCGTTGCGGTTTGGCTTTGTTAGCCAAATTCTTTCGTCTGCATTTTCTTCTTCTTTGAGTTGGACTATACTTAGTCCACATGGCAGATTCGAATTTCAACGATCAACCCAGCGCCAAAAAGAATGGTGGCAAGCTCAAATACGTGCTTTACATCCTCATCGTTTTGGTGGCCACCGGCATCTCGCTGTATCTTTCGCTTTACCAAACCTTCGACCAAGTCGTCGACGCTTTGTCTCGTTGCGATTATCGCTTCTTGTTCGTTATCGTGGGCATCGTGGCCCTCTCTTATTGCGTCGATGCCTTAATCATTTTGGTGTTCTGCCGCCTCTACACCAGGCGTTATAAATTCCATCAAGGCCTCGCCACTTCTTTGGTGGGGCAATTCTATTCATCGGTCACCCCGGGCGCCAGCGGCGGCCAGGTGATGCAGGTCTACACCATGAAGAGCCAAGGCGTGCAGGTTTCCAACGCCGCCTCCATCGCCGTCATGTGGTCGATCATCTATCAGGTGACGCTCATTTTGATCGATATCGTCGCCTTGATCATCGACTGGAACCAAGTCATGGGCATCGACCCCTTCCCCATCGCCACCAGCGGCGATCCCATTTTGATTCCGATTACCCCGCTGGTGATCTTTGGCTTTGGGCTGAACCTATTCGTCATCTTCATGCTTTTTGCCATGAGTTACAGCCACAAATTCCATAACTTTATCCTCCATTATGTGATTGGCTTCTTCGGCAAGATCCGTTTGATTAAGAACCCCGACAAGACCCGTGAAAACCTACGTGTCCAAGTCGAAAACTTCAAATTGGAACTTCGCCGTTTGATGTCGAATGTCCCGGTGCTCATTTTGGAAGTTGTGCTCTTCTTCATCATGATTATGCTTCGCTCCTCCATCCCTTATTTCGCGGGCCTTGCTTTGCACGCTTGGGGCGAAGGGGCGCAATTCGATTTTGGGAAGATGATGGATTCGGCGTTTATGTCGAACTTCCACCAAATGGTCACGGGCTTAATCCCGGTCCCTGGCGCCGCTGGTGTTTCCGAGTTTTTCTATAACCAACTCTTCAAGAATTATTTCGATTCGAATTTGGCGATCGTTTCCGCCTCTCAAATCATTTGGCGTACCGCCACCTTCCATTTGCCTTTGCTCGTCGCCGGCATGGTGGCCGCGCTTTATCGTTCCCGCGGCCAGGCCGCCGATATCCGTTTTGCCAACCGCAAGACCTTCGTTACTTTGCAATTAGAGACCTACGATGAACGTCGTCGTTCCAGCGACACAATGTATGAAACCCGCCAGTTCTCACGGAAAGAAATCCAGAAACGGCTCAACGATCCGGACTGGAAGAGCAACATCGGCTTAGCCGAAGACCCCAATGACGGGCCGGAATTCGGCGTGGTCGGGCCCAAAAAGAAAGCCAAACCGGAAAAACCCGCAAAACCACCGAAACAAAAGAAGAAAAAGGCGGATGATTGGGAGCATTGGGACTTATGAACATCGCCATTTTCACCGATACCTATCCACCGGAAATCAACGGGGTTGCCACCTCTTGCGCCAACCTTCGCAAGACCCTCATGGCCCATGGCCATAATGTCCTTTTGGTTACGACCAATCCTTTTGGAAACGACATCCTTTTCGAAGATGGAATCTTACGAATGCCGGGCCGCGAACTCAAGCAGATGTACGGTTATCGACTCACCAAATTCTATGACAAGAAAGCCATGGAAATCGTGGCTTACTTCAAGCCGGATATCATTCACATCCAATCGGATATGATGGTTGGTACCTTCGGGATGATCGCCGCCTCACAACTCCACGTCGGTTCCATCTACACCTTCCATACGATGATCGAAGATTATGCCTACTATGTGACCAAGGGCCATTTCGATCGTTTTGCCCGCCACTCGGTACGCTGGTTCTATCGGGCCAAATCGAATATGTTCGACTCGATGATCGCCCCCAGCGACAAAATCAAAAACTATCTCCGTTCCATCAACGTCGATTCGGTGATCGACGTCATTCCCACCGGCATCGAATTCGAACGGTTCGACGTCGCCAAAGAAGACAAGGCCAAAACGGCGGCGTTAAAAAAGAAATTGAAAATCGCCCCCGATGACTATGTCATTCTTTCCTTAGGGCGCGTCGCCAAAGAAAAATCCATCGATTTGGTGATGCGTGCGTATCGGAAATACCGCGATCTCCATCCGGAGACCAAAACCAAACTCGTCATCGTTGGCTGGGGTCCCGCCGAAGATGAATTGAAAGAACTCTGCGCCCATTTGGATTTGGGCAAAAGCGTGGTGTTCGCCGGCAAATGCGATCCTAGCGAGACCCAGGATTATTATCGGCTTGGCGATTGCTTCGTTTCCGCCTCCTTAACTGAGACCCAAGGGCTCACCTACATGGAAGCCATGGCGGCTCGGCTGGTGGTGCTTGCCCGTTATGACGATAACTTGGCCCACACCATCTCCGAAGGGGAATCGGGATTCTTCTTCTTTAGCGAAGACGATTTGGTCGAGAAATTCGATACGGTCATCCACTTGGATGCCGCCAAACGCAAAAAGATCGAAGCCGGCGCCTTAAAGGCCATCGATCCCTATTCGATGCAGCGCTTCTACGAAAATGTCTACGAGGTCTATGAACGTGTCCGAAAAAAGAACTGGTGATACCGTCGTTTCCATCCGTTACCGCAAAAGCGGGGTGGAAGTGAGCTTCGCTTCCGGCAATAAGCTGCTGCTTTCCGCCGCCACCTTCACCGAGTTCCGGGTGTATGAAGGCAAAGAACTCACCGAAGAGGAGCTTTCCGCATTGCTCAAAGCCACTTACGAGGATACCTACTATTCGCAAGCCCTCCGCTGGTTGACCAAGCGCGTCCTCACCGAAGCGGAAATCTCTGCCAAGTTGCTGAACAAGGAACTGGACCAAGATACCGTCTATTCCATCGTCAAACGACTCAAGGACCAAAAGCTCATCGATGATGAGGCCTATGCGCGGACCTATGCCAAAGATATCGGGGCCTTCCGTTATTACGGCAAGAAGAAAATCCTTCAGGAACTCCGTCAAAAAGGGATTCCCGAAGACGTGCTGAAGACCTTGAAGTTCAAAGAGGAAACCGAGCGCGAAAAAGCCTTCCGTTATGCCTCTTTGCTCAACTCTAAATTCATCAGCCCCTCCGAAAAGAAAAAGCAAAAGGCTTATGCCGCCTTATTGCAACGGGGCTTTGACGAAACGGTAGCTCACGAGGCCGTGGAATCCTGCGTCGTGCCGCCGGAAAAGGAAGTCGAAACCCGGCTTCTTGACCGACATTACCGTTTGGCTCGGGCCAAATATGCCCGGAAATACGGTGGGTATGAACTCAATCAACGTATTTATGCCTCCTTGCGGAAGAAAGGCTTCCGCCACGAGGATATCAAGGCCATCATGGCCCAAGGAGAAGAAGAATGATCCGTGATTTCCAAGACGGGCAACGCATCATCGCCGATTTGCTCGTGGTCGATTGCAAAAAAGGCGTGACCGCCGCCCAGAAAAGTTATCTCAACCTCACCCTGCAAGATCGCAGCGGCACCATCGAAGGCAAGAAATGGGACGTCTATCCCGAAGACGAGGCCATCTTCGAAAAAGGGAAAGTCGTTTCCGTCACTGCCGATGTGCTTCGTTATCGCGAAGTGCTTCAACTAAAGGTCCATCGGGGCGAAACCCTATCCGAAGATCAAGTGGACTGGACTTCCTTCATTCCCAACGCTCCCGTCGAATTAACGGCCCTCAAAGCGAAATTAGACGCCTATGTGGACGCCATTGCCGACCCGGATGTGAAGACGCTTACCAAGGGCATTTTGGACCATTTCGGCGGCAAATACCTGATTTGGCCGGCCGCGGTCCGCAATCACCATAATTACGTCTCCGGGCTGCTCTACCATTCCTTGACGATGGCGGATATGGCGGTGAAGGTCGCCTCCGTTTATCCCAATATCAACCGCGATATCCTTTTAGGCGGCGCTTTGGTCCATGATATGGGCAAGACCATCGAGCTCTCCGGGCCCAACGCCACCTCCTTTACGTTAGAAGGAAAACTCCTTGGCCATATTTCCTTAGGGCAGGCCGAATGTCGCGCCATCGCCACGAAACTCGGCTATTTCGCCTATGACGATTTGCCGGAAGCGGAAAAGACGTTGGAGCATCCCCTCTACCGCAAGAAAGAGATCGCCGTGGTCTTTGAGCATATGTTCTTGTCGCACCATGGCAAACAAGAATTCGGCTCCCCGGTTTTGCCGCTGACCAGAGAATCGTTCGTGCTGGCGTTAATCGACGATCTCGATGCGAAGATGAATATCCTCGACAAAGCCTACGCCGACATCGCCAAAGGCAACTACACGGCCCGTTTGGCCAATATGGATGACCGTTACTTCTATTATCCTATATATAGTAAAGAGACGGTCCCGGTGGGAACCTCGTTAGAAGAAGAACTCGAAGACTTGAAGAAATAAGAAAAAGGGGCTGTCGGAAGCAGCCCCTTTCGCTTAGTCGATCGCTTTGGAGATATCGTGGGCCAAACGCGGCAAATCGTAGCCCGAGGTGTCTTGCTGTTTCATTTCCAGCAAGAACCCACCTTCGCTGCTGGTGTAACGAGGGATGACGTGGACATGGAAGTGGGGCACGCTTTGTCCGGCGGCTTCCCCCACGTTGGTGAGGATGTTGACGCCCTGGGCGCCCAAGACCTCGACTTCCGCCTGCCCGATGCGCCGCGCCACGGCCATGACCTTGCCAAGCAAATCCGCCGGGCAAGAGAGCATGTGCTCATAATGAGCTTTGGGCATGACCAAGGTATGACCCTTGGTGACTTGGGAAATGTCTAAGATGGCCAAGACATCGTCGTCTTCATAGACTTTGGTGCAGGGAATTTCCCCTGCGATGATTCTGCAAAATACGTCTTTCATAGGAGACCTCCGTTAGAAAAAAGGCAGGGATGGACCCTGCCTGAAGAACCCTTAATCGAAGAGATCGGGGAACGTGGTTTTGAAGTAGTCGTAAACGGATTGATCGTGGTATTCGATCTTGGCGTTTTCGACGGTTTTCTGGCGGGCGGCCTTGGTGTAGGTCTCGCTCGAAGCCATCAAACCAGCCACGGTGAGGACGATTTCGTCTTGGCTGGCCTTGCCATTGCGGCGGCCGGCTTTGGCGAAGTCGTTATAGGTGGAAGGAACCGAGCCAGCGACTTCGGGGTTGTAGTTGCTGCTATAGGCAAGTTTGGAACCCTTAACGGCCTCGTCGACGCGGAGGATAACCCAAGAGGAAGAGGACTTATCGTAGTAGAGATAAGGATGGGCATCGCCGGATTCGCGGGTCTCGGGGATGATGTAGTAATTGCCTTGGCGGTAGCAACCATAGCTCAAGGAGTCGTTCTTGACGGTCGCGGCGGGGTCGAGGGAATCGACTTCGTTGGCGACTTGGATCTTAAAGAGGCGATCCTTGAAGGCGGAGACGACAGAGCTAAGCTCGGAAGAGGTGTACCAGCCTTCGGTGACTTCGTTGGCGGCGTAGGCCTTGCGGCTTTCGATGAGCAAACCAGTTTCACGGGTATAGGCACCATCCCCGGTGAAATCGAGGGTGGTGGAGGTGTGGTTCCAACGGTTGTCGTTCTGTGCCTTGAAGTATTGTTCATAGACATCGCCGAGTTTGGTCGCGGGATAGTAGGTGACCGGGGTCGCTCCGATGTTGGAGACCTTCACTTCCAAACCGGCATCCTGATAGATCAAGCGGGCGAGGTAGTATTCGGCGCCGCTAGAAGCAAAGGTTCCGTTATAGAGGCGATCGAGGAAGTGGAAGTCGCGGAAGGCGGCACCGGCGGCCTCGTCGATGACGATTTCGGCAGGGGCGGCCATGACGTCGTGGATCGCGGTGTTCATGTCGCTAGCGGTGGATTCGAGCACCCGTTTGGCATAAGCGGAAACGAGTTTCGAGGTTGACATGGCATCGTTTTCGGATTCCTTCAACGCGATGTATTGGACCTTACGGGCATAGGAATGGCCGAGGGAGGAATAGTTCTCGTCGATGAGGTAATCTTCCACAATCGTTTTGCGGTAGATGTCGGGGAGGACGTTGAGGCTGAGATATTTGGCATAGTTGTCCAAATAGGCGTCCCCAAAGTAAGTGGCGACATCTTCGAAGGTGTGGGAACCGTCGACCAAGGTCTTGCGATCGGCCTTATCGATGGCTTCGTAAGCGGCCTGATCGATGTTGAGGTTGGCGTATTGTTCCTTGGCGAACTTGGTTTCGACGAACAGACCGCGTTCCTGATAAGAGGAATTGGTCACGTGCGCCCACATGGCCTTCTTGACGGCGGTCATGATATGGGCATAGAAGTCTTCCACTTTCTTGGTGACGAAGGCGGCTTCGGCGCCGTCGATTTCGAAACGGACGACTTTTTCGTCTTTGACCCAATTGATGCAGGCTTTCTGGAATTCCTCGGTGGAAAGGGTCGCTTTCTTGGCCATGAGGGTCTTTAAGCCTTGGTGGTCACCTTGATCGAAGAAGTAACCGCTGCGGTTGAAGGCAAGACGGAGTAAGACTTCGTTGAGGACCTTTTCGGCGGAGGAGGAATCACCCGGAACGATGGTCTCATAGAGATCTTCGAGGTTATTGTGGGTGATGGTCTCAGTCACATTGAGGATTTTGGCGTCTTGTTCGGCTTTGGGAAGCTCGACACTGACATCGGAGCAGGAGGCAAGGCCTAAGGCGCTGGCCATTAAGGCACCGACGGCGAGGACGCGGAGTTTACTTTTTAGCAAAGCCATAGCAGGCACCTCCAATCGCCCAATCGTTCTGGGCATTTTTCGCGTCGTTGGACCAATAGCCGATGGCGGCGACTTCGGAGACGAGATCCTGGGAGCCGTCGGCCTTGAGAGCACGGGCCTGTTCGGCACGGCTTAAGTATTCGGCATAGGTGGCCCAGGCGTTATCGAAGCTATCGAGACCCGATTCGCGGGTATCGGCACGCTTGGCGTTGATCCAGTGTTGGATATCGACCTTCAAGGTCTTCACCAAGGGGTTCTCCTCATTGAATTGGATTTGGCCGTCTTCGATGAGGTATTGGAAGCGGAAGGTATCCGCGACGGTGTTATAGGATTTGATCCGACCGACGAGGGTATCCGAGGTCTTGGTGTAGTCGGACTTGGATTGTTTCAACAAGTTGACGTAAGTGGTCTTCGCCGTGACCGAACCATCCGCGGTGTAGGTCGGGAAGTTGGTGCTTTCGGGCGTGTAGATCGTGTAGTACTCGGATAGGTTGGCGACGTTGGCGGTCGGGGTGCGTTCCGCAGCGGTGATTTCACGGATCTTCTTCGTGGTGGCATCGACGGTGGTTCCGAACTCGGAGAGGGCGGAACGTTCGATGGCCATGAAGTGGATACCTTGGTAAGAAGAAGCACCGGCGCGCACGGCGAGAATCACCTGGCCCTTATCGTTGGTAAGGACGTTGTTGGTGAATTCGGGCAAGACGGAAGTGGTGTCCACGGAGAAGCCGGGGAGGGCCTTGTATTCGTCTTTGCCGACGGTGGAAACGAACTTCTCGTTGTTAAACTTGTTGTTTTCGGCGGTACCAAGGACGGCGGTGCGGGCTTGGTCCTGGGTGACGTTCTTCTTATCGGCGATTTCGTTGAAGGGGATTTCGTCGGGGGTGATGACGGCGACCCAGTGGTTGTTGAAGTATTTATTGAAGAGGACGTTACGGGGATAGTAGATATCCGACCCGCCGTTGACTTCATAACCGAGGGAAGGATTCTTCGCGACGTCATCGGTGCCAAGGGCAACCGCGGCGCCATAGGGGATGGAACCGATGGGACGGCTGGAATTGAAGAAGTTGCCAAGATAGTGCTGGCCTTCGGGGAGACCGGCGGCGATTTCATCATCGCTCTGTGCCAAATTGACGTTGTTATAGGTGGCGTCGTTTTGGAATTTGAGGCGGTCGATCAATTTGTATTTGTGTTCCGCGTTGCCATCGGGATAGGCCCGTTCGGCATTGGCATAGGGGTTGCCGGATGCGTCGGTGTTGACGTGGTTGTAGATGGATTCATAGGCATAGATGCCGAATTTGAATTCATTGACGAACTGGTCGGCTTGGTTGCGATCCATGACGTCGAGCTGGCCGTATTTGGCGGCGGAGCCTTCGTCATCGGATTTCTGCAAAGCGATTTGACCAAAGCTAGAACGCGCGCCCGAGGTCCCGGCGGTGACGTCGGCCCCGGCGATGTACTTCACGACTTCCGAGATCTTGCGGGATTCGGCTTCGGTGATGGTGCCATTGGTGTGCTCATTGCTGGCAGCGGAAACCTTCACGAGAATGTGGGAGACGTGATAGGGGAGCTGCTCTTTGAGATAGCCATCGTCCCCAACGCCATATTCGGCGGAATAGGGGAAGGTGGTGACGGTCTTATCGCCATCGGCATAAGTGCCATCGCGCATACCCTCGATACGGGTGTTGGAATTGAATTCGCTGGTGAAAGCGGATTTTTCCTCTTCGTAGAGTTTGGCTTCGTAAAGCTCGTCGATGCTTTCGACTTTGTTACTGGCGAGGAGTTTCTCGAATTCCTCTTGGTAGCTGGTTTTGTTGTTGGTCGCGTTGGATTCCGCTTCATCCTTAACGGATTGGACGGCCAAAGCAGCCTTCTTTTCCAATTCGGCTAATTGGCTCTTTCCGCCACCGGATTGGTAATACTTGCGGATGAGGACTTCTTCGACGGTGCTGAAGTCGGTGTTGATCTGCCCGGAAGTGGTCTGATAGGTCCCGAAGAGTTCTTCTGCGGTGAAATTGAGACGGTTTCCTTGAGGGTCAGTATAGGACAACACAACGCCATCGGAGTAAGTCACCTCGTTACATGCGGCGAGTGCGCCAAGCGATGCAAGCGAGACAACAAGCCCTAAGGTAAGTTTGCCTTTCTTCATACTAACTCGTTCCTCCTGTTTCTGAACGTAGCGGATAAATCATATACTTTAACAATACTTGTTACAACAGAAATTCGCCCCGTTTTTGCCCCAGATTTCGGTTTTGAGACAAAGATGTATCTTTGGGAAGCAAATTTTTTATCAAATCGTTTGTTTCCTACACCACTAGTGGCTAGAATAAGCGGGCTATCAGGAGTGATGCCATGCTGAAAATCGTCAATTTACACGCCTCCGTCGGCGACAAGGAAATCCTCAAAGGGGTGAATTTGACCGTGGAAGACGGACAGACGCTTGCCCTTCTTGGGCCCAATGGCCATGGCAAGTCCACCCTCTTATCGGTCATCATGGGCCATCCCAATTTCACGGTGACGGAAGGCAGCATCGAATTCAATGGCATCGATTTGCTTTCGCTCCCGGTGGACCAACGCTCCAAAGCCGGGCTGTTCCTTGGCATGCAATACCCCAGTGAGATCCCCGGTGTCAATTCCGCCGATTTCTATAAGGCCGCGCTGAATGTCCGTCGGGACAAGCCCATGTCCTTATTCACCTTTTATAACAAACTCCAAACCGCCTATAAGGAAATGGGGATTCCCTTTGAGATGAGCAACCGCAATCTCAACGAAGGGTTCTCCGGTGGCGAAAAGAAGCGTAACGAGATTTTGCAGATGCGCTTGCTCGAACCCTCGACCATCCTCCTCGACGAAATCGATTCGGGTTTGGACGTCGACGCCATGCAAGTGGTGGCCAAAGCCATCAACGAAGAGAAGGCCGCGGGCAAAACCTTCCTGATCGTCAGCCACTATGCCCGTCTTTACGACATGGTGACACCCACCCACACCGCGGTCATGGTCAATGGCCGGATCGTCGTCGAAGGCGGACCCGATCTTTACAAGCGTATCGATACCGAAGGCTATGAGTGGATCAAGCGGGAACTGGGTGTCAATTTAGAGAAAGAAGATGGACCCATGAACAAGGTATCCATCGGGGTCTGCGCGACGAAAGAAGCGTTCAAAAAATAACCATGGAAAAGGTACTTATCGACGAAGCGATTTCTTCTTTCCGCCTGGATGTGAATCCGGGGGAAAACGCCAGGGTCAAGCTGGCCGCTTTTTCGACATTCCCCAATGTGGAAATCACGGTAAATGTCCATGAAAACGCCACGTTTGAGGGCGCTTTTGCGGATTTTTCCGGCAATGGGGGAACCTTTGTTTTGCGCGTAAATTTACTTGGCAAAGGCGCGAAAGCCACATGGAAAAGCGCCTCGATTTGCGCTGGTGCAAAAAAGGTTTTCGATACGAATATCATCCATCGAGAAGGGGACACCGAAGGCTTGATGGAGAACTATGGCATCGTCTCCAAAAATGGGAAACTGCACTTCAAAGGAACCTCCGCCATCGAAAAGGGTGCCAAGGGTGCCGCAACCAGACAAAACGCGAAAATCATTATCTTCGATCCGGGGTGCGACGGCCGGGCCGACCCCATTTTGAAAATCGACGAAAACGATGTCAAAGCCAGTCACGGCGCCGTCGTGGGTAAGCTCAATGACGAGCATATTTTCTATCTATGTTCGCGCGGGCTCTCCCCGGAACAAGCTAAACGATTAATCACCTTAGGGTATATCCGTCCCATCGAAGTCTATTTCGACGGGGAATTAAAAGACCGCATCGAAGCGGCCATCGAGGAGGGGCTCTAATGTTAGACGTAAAGAAAATCCGGGCCGATTTCCCGATGTATTACAACCATCCCCAGATGCAGGGGAAACCTTTGATTTGGCTCGACAACGCCTCGACCACCTTCAAACCCGATTCCGTCATTGCCGCGATCACCCGTTATTACACTGAGGAAACGTCCAACTCCCATCGTGGGGACTATGACCTTTCCTATCACGCGGATTTGGCAGTGGCCGAAGCGCGGAAAACCGTGGCTGCTTTCATTGGAGCCAAACCCGAAGAAACCGTGTTCACCGCCGGAACGACCGCTTCCTTGAACTTGGTCGCCTTCGGATACGGGGCGAAGCATCTTCAAGCCGGCGACGAGATTTTACTCACCGAAGCCGAGCATGCTTCCAACGTTTTGCCCTGGTTTAAGGTCGCCGAAATGACCGGCTGCCGCGTGGGCTATATCCCGTTAACCAAAGAAGGCAGATTGACGCCCGAAAACCTCGAAAAGGTCATCACGCCGCGCACGAAAATCGTTTCCGTGGCCCATATCACCAACGTGTTGGGCTATCAAGCCGATATCAAAGCCTTAGCGGCGATCGCCCATAAGCATGGCGCTGTTTTGGTTTGCGATGGCGCCCAATCGGTGCCGCATATCGCCATTAACGTCAAAGATCTCGATTGCGATTTCTTGGCCTTCTCCGGCCATAAGCTTTGCGGGCCGACCGGTATTGGCGTGCTCTATGGCAAATATGACTTATTGGTGGACACCGACCCATTTATGACCGGCGGTGGCATGAATGCCAAGTTCGATCTTTGTGGGGATGTTGGGTATTTGGCTCCGCCGCTGCGTTTCGAAGCCGGCACGCAGCATTTGGCCGGTATCTATGGGCTGAAAGCCGCGATCGATTATCTCCAAAGCGTGGGGATGGATCGCATCGAGGCCCATGAACGTGAACTAAAACGTTATGCGGTCGAGAAGCTTAGCAAACTCGATAAAGTCATTCTCTATAACAAAGATTCCGAAGCCGGGATCGTGACCTTCAATATTCAGGGGATCTTCGCCCAGGATGCGGCCACGTTCCTCAATAGCCGCGGCATTGCCGTGCGCTCGGGCCAGCATTGCGCCAAGATCCTGACCGATTTCTTAGGCACGCTTGCCACGGTTCGCGCTTCCTTCTATCTCTATACCAGCAAAGAAGACATCGATGCCCTTGTCGATGCCATTGCCCATTCGGAGGATTATCTCGATGCCTACTTCCTTTGAGTTAACGCCCGAAATGATGCGGGCGATCATCATGGACCATTATTCCAACCCCAGAAACAAACACCCGATGGAAGGGGATGGGCTTTTATCCGCCCACAGTGCTTCCGTCAACTGCATCGACGATATCACCGTCTATCTCCGTTTTGATGGCGATAAAGTGGCCGAAGCTTCTTGGGATGGCGTTGCCTGTGCCATTTCCACGGCTTCCAGCGATATCGTTTGCGACCTCTTAGTCGGCAAAACCAAGGAAGAAGCCGACTATCTGCTACAGCAATATACCCACATGCTTCACGAGGAGCCCTATGATCCCGAGCCCTTAGAAGAAGCGTTGGCGTTCCAAAACACCTTCCGCCAGGCAGCGCGCATCCATTGCGCCACCATCGGCTGGGATGCGTTTGCCTCCCTATTGAAGGAGCATGACCATGGCCACTAAGGAAGCCGAATTGAATGCCGTCGAAATCAAGGACGAAAACGTCTCGATTTTCGACACCGGCGTTGGCCTAAACGAAGACGTCGTTCGGGAAATCTCCCGTCAAAAGGGCGAGCCCGAATGGATGCTCCAATTCCGCCTGGACGCCTTGAAGAAATTCAACGCCATGCCCATGCCTCGGTTTGGACCCGATCTTTCCGAGATGGATTTCTCTTCCTACACCTATTACACCAAGGTGGCCAAAGGCGAGAGCAATCGTTGGGAAGACGTGCCCGAAACGGTGAAGCAGACCTTTGCCCGTTTGGGGATTCCCGAAGCGGAGCAGAAGTTCCTTTCCGGCGCCTCCACCCAGTATGAATCCGAAGTCGTTTACCACAACATGCTAGAAGAGGTGAAAGAGAAGGGCGTCATCTTCCTTTCGATCGAAATGGGATTAAGGATGTTCCCCGATATTTTCCGTAAATATTTTGGGACCGTCATCCCCGTGGCCGACTCTAAATTCTCCGCTTTAAACGGCGCCGTTTGGAGCGGTGGATCTTTTATCTATGTTCCCAAAAACGTGAAATTGGATAAGCCTTTGCAGAGTTATTTCCGGATTAACAACGAAAAAACCGGCCAATTCGAACGCACATTGATCATTGCCGACGAAGGCGCCGATATCCATTATGTCGAGGGTTGTACGGCCCCGACCTATTCTCGCGATTCACTTCATGTTGGGGTGGTCGAAATCGTCGTGGAGAAGAACGCCCACGTCCGTTACACCACCATCCAAAACTGGTCGAATAACATCCTCAATCTCGTGACCCAAAGGGCGCGAGTGGGGGAGAATGGCTTCATGGAATGGGTCGATGGGAATATCGGCTCGATGACGACCATGAAGTATCCGGCTTGTATCTTGGAGGGGGATTATGCCCGGGGCTCGACCATCACCATCGCCGTGGCGAAAAAAGGCCAATACCAAGATTCCGGTGCCCGCATGATCCACATCGGAAAGCATACCTCTTCTAATATCGTTTCGAAGTCGGTCGTCAGCCAAGGCGGCGTCGCCAATTTCCGGGGTACCGTCCGGATGCACGAGAACGCCCAAGGTTCCAAATCCCATGTCGAATGCGACACGTTGATTTTGGATGATATTTCCCGTAGCGACACCATTCCCCATAACCAAATCAAAAACGACGATTCCTTCATTGAGCATGAAGCGACCGTCTCCAAAATCAACGCCGACCAGCTCTTCTATCTGATGAGCCGCGGCCTCAGCGAAAAAGAAGCCACCCAGATGATCATCATGGGCTTCATCGATCCCTTTGCCAAAGAATTGCCGATGGAATACGCGGTCGAATTGAACCAGCTGATCAAGATGGACATGGAAGGATCGGTGGGATGAGCAACCGCCAATTCGATGTCATCGTTGTCGGTGGGGGACATGCCGGGGTGGAAGCGAGCCACGCTACCGCCGCCATGGGGCATGCCACCCTTTTGCTAACCCTTCATAAAGAAATGATCGCCAACATGCCATGCAATCCCCACATCGGGGGCAGTGCCAAAGGCGTGGTGGTGCGCGAGGTCGATGCCCTTGGTGGCATTATGGGCATTGCCGCGGATATGCATCCCCTGCAAATCAAAATGCTCAATACCGGCAAAGGGCCGGGCGTCCAATGTCTTCGTTCCCAACAAGATAAACGCGGTTATCCTGCCGCGGTGTTGTCGCTGCTAGAACAAACACCCAACCTCACGATTGAGGAAAACGAAGTCACGGGTCTGCTCTATGAAGCGGGTAAGATTCAAGGTGTCATCCTCGCTAACGGAGAACAAATCTTCGCCAAACGCGTCATTTTGACCACCGGCACTTATCTTTGCGCCAAAGTCATTTCCGGACAGACCGCGATCGATCAAGGGCCGGATGGGGAAAAGGCCTCTTTGGCGTTAACCCCTTGCCTGCAAGCCATGGGGATTCAATTATGGAGACTGAAAACGGGAACCCCGCCGCGGATTGCCCGTTCGAGCATCGATTTCTCCCAAGGCCGTATCGAAGAGGGCATGGAAGGCGAGCTTTGCTTTAGCTTCCAAAACCACAAGGTCTATGGCAAAGAAGAACAGCTTCCCTGCTATTTGATTTATACCAGTGAGAAGACGCTCCAAATCATTCACGACCACCTTCAGGAGTCGGCCTTATTCAACGGATTGATCCAATCCACGGGTCCCCGTTATTGTCCATCCATCGAATCGAAAGTGGTGCGTTTCAGCGACAAGCCGCGTCACCAATTGTTCTTAGAACCCGAATTTGAAAATGGGGAGTCCATCTATCTCCAAGGCTTTTCCACCGGTTTCTCTCACGAGATCCAAGAAGAGATGGTGCATTCCTTGCCAGGGCTTGAGCACGCCAAGATCCTCAAATACGCCTATCAAATCGAATATGACGCCGTGCAACCGGAAGAATATGATGCGACCTTGCGGATCAAAAAATACGAAGGCCTCTATGTGGCGGGCCAGCTTTGCGGTACTTCTGGTTATGAAGAAGCCGCTGGCCTTGGGTTGATGGCGGGCATTAACGCCGCCTTATCCCTCGAAGGAAAGCCGCCGTTTATCCTTGGACGAGAAGAGGCCTATATCGGCGTCATGATCGATGACTTGGTCACCAAGGGCACCGATGAACCCTATCGCCTTTTGTCCTCTCGCGCCGAATTTCGCTTATTGTTACGCCACGATAATGCCGATGAACGCTTATCCCGTCATGGTCATGAAGTGGGCCTATTAAACGATGCGCGTTACCAGGATTTCTTGGATAAGCAAGCCAAAATCCAGGCCGCGATTCATGTTTTAAAGACCACTAACGTCGCCGATAAGGCGGGCTTGAATGCTTATTTTGCTGAGCTTGGCCTTCCTTCTAGCAACGAAGGATTCAAAGGTTTCGATTTGCTGAAGCGCCCCGGCTTCTCTTATCGCCGCTTGGCCGCTTTGATGCCCGAACTTGAGCCGTTCCATTTCCACGAAGACGCCGTCCTCGCTTTAGAAACCAAGGTCAAATACGAAGGTTATTTGAAGAAGCAAGAACTCGAAGCCGAATCCGTGAAGAAGGCCGAGGAGATGGCCTTGCCGGAAGATCTCGATTATTTGCATATGGACGGGCTTCGTTTGGAAGCGCGGCAAAAACTGGATGCGGTCCGGCCGCGTTCCGTGGGTCAGGCTTCCCGCATCGCGGGTGTCAATCCGGCGGATGTTTCGATATTATTATTGAACTTGAAAAAGAGGAAATCGAAATGAGCGTCGCGCTGTTGCAAAAGACCCTAACCGAGTGCGGCATTGAGCCCACCGAGCTTTTGTTATCCAAATTCGCCCGCTATTTTTCGTTGCTTGCCCAGTGGAATCAGCGGATGAATCTCACCTCCATCGTGGATGAGGATGGGGTTTATGAGAAACACTTCGCCGATTCCGTTTTACCGTTAAAAAATACCGATTTTGCAGGGAAAACTATCTTAGATATCGGCTCTGGCGGTGGTTTTCCGGGGCTTGTGATCGCTCTTGTTTGCCCTAGCGCCAAAGTCACCGTGCTCGATGCCACCGCGAAGAAGTTCGCCTTCTTGCGGGAGGTCTGCAACGAGCTTGGTTTAACCAATGTTTCCTTCGTCAACGGGCGCATCGAAGAACGGCCTGTTCCGCCCTGTGGATTTGACTTGGCCATTGCCCGTGGCTTTGCCGCTTTGCCGATCTTTTTAGAATGCGCCGCCCCTTATGTGAAAGTCGGGGGAACCGTCCTGGCCATGAAGGGGGCCTCTTACCAAGAAGAATGGGAGAAGGCCAAAGCAATCAGCAAAACGCTTGGCTTGCGTTTGGAACGCGTCGATTTAGAACAACTGCCCGAGGCGGGGTGTCGCGCTAATATGGTTTTCGTCAAAGAGAAACCCACCCCCAACCGTTTCCCGCGCCGGTGGGATGAAATCAAACGCGCGAACCAGTAGAATAAACAACATGGGAAAAGTCATCGCCATCGCCAACCAAAAAGGCGGCGTCGGAAAAACGACGACCGCGATCAATCTCTCCGCTGCCTTAGGCAAGTTCGGAAAGCGCGTTTTGCTGTTGGACATGGATCCCCAAGGCAATGCCGGCAATGGATTGGGCATTGATCCCTCAGGTTGCGAAAGGACGATCCTCCATGTTCTCCGTGGGGAAGCCTCGCCGAAAGAAGCGACCCTTCCCACCGTGTTTAGCCAACTCGATGTCATTCCCAGCAATTTGACGTTGGCCTCGCTTGAAGCCTCCTTGTTCCAACATCCCGTTGAAGCCCCTTTCGCTTTGTTAGCCAACGCCTTAAAAGAAACAAAGAAACTTTACGATTACATCATCATCGATTGTCCGCCTTCCTTGGGCTTGCTTTCCCTTAACGCCTTAGCGTTTTCCGATTCGGTGTTGATCCCCGTCCAATGCGAATACTTCGCCATGGAAGCGGTGGCCGCCATCTTATCGACGATCAACCAGGTCCAAAAGAGCTATAACCCCACCTTAAAAATCGAAGGCTTCCTGTTGACGATGTATGACAATCGGACCCAACTCGGCACCGAAATCGCCGCCGAAGTGCGTCGCCTTTTCAAAGAAAACACCTTCCTGGTTTCGATTCCCAGAAACCAATCCGTGGCCGAGTCGCAAGCCCGTCAACAACCGGTCACCACATTCCGTCCAACCTCATCCGGGGCCCAAGCCTATTTCTCTTTGGCCAGGGAGGTCCTCGACCATGAGCGGTAAGAAGAAATCCGCTTTGCTAAACGCCTCGCTTTCCGACTTGGTGCAACGCTTCCAAAAAGAAGACGTTGTCGAGGAAATGGAGAAGCGCTACCAAAGCGCTCCAACCCGTCTGATTTCTACCGAGTCCATCGATGATAATCGCTTTATCGCCGAAGCCCCGATCCGCGCCGACGTCGTGGCCTCTTTCGCCGAGCAATTGCGTTCACGGGGCATCTATAATCCGCTCGTTTTGAAGCGCAAAGGCGATCGTTATGAATTGGTGCTCGGGCGCAAACGTCTTTTTGGTGCCAAGGCCGCCGGCATCGTTTCCTTGCCTGCCGTCATCACCGATATCGGGGAAGAAGAGGAACTCTTGGTCCTATTAGCGGATAACCGCGACCAACGAGAATCTTCGATTTTGGAAATGGCCTTGCTTTGCCATGAGTTGCAAAGCCGCTTCGGCTATAAGGTGACGACCTTAGCCGGATTGACGCATCAATCCCGTAGCCAAATCGCCAATACCTTGCGTTTGCTTGGTTTGCCTACTTCCTTGCGGTCGGATCTCAACCAAGGGAAATTGTCCTATGGACACGCTAGAGCCCTCGCCGGACTCGACGAGGCAACCGCCTTGATGGTGGCGAAAGCGATTTACGAAGGTCATCTTTCCGTGCGGGCCACCGAACGCTACGTCCAAGATCTTCGCGATTGCGTGAATGCCTCCTCAGCCCTAAAAGAAGGGGCACGTGCCTATAAAGGAACGGTCGTGGAAGGACGCAAGGAAATCCGTATCCGCTTCGATAGCGAAGAGGCGAAACAACGCTTCATCGCCGATCTATTTGAAAACAAAGCCGCTTAGCTTGCATCTTCGTTGCATTCTATCCAGGCCATTTTATAATTTGGTTACTTCAGGGCGACGAGAATTACGTCGACTGGCGGTATAGCCCGCGAGCCTCTATGGCATGAGATGGTGAGATTCCATCGCCAACGGTAAAGTCCGGACGGAAGAAGGAATACCCCTTTTCGCCTTCGAAGTTTTGATCGGAGGTTTTCTTTTATGGAATGGATGACCTATTTGGGAATCGGGTCCTTCTTGGTCGCTAGCGTCCTCTTGTTCCGCTTGTTCATGGATCATTACCCTTCCCGCGATTATAACCCGGTCCGCTTCATGGCCCGTGTCGGGGTCTTCGGGGCGATTGCCACCGTGTTGTATGTGGTTCCGGTCTTTAAATTTTCGATTCCGATCTTCCCTTCCTTTTTGGAAATCCACGTGGACGAAATCCCGGCCTTTATCGCCGGATTTGCCTATGGCCCGCTTTCGGGAATTGCCGTGGTCGCGATCAAAACCATTATCAAATTGCCGATGTCCCGTACTTTCTTAGTCGGCGAGCTTACCGATTTGATTCTTTCCTCCCTCTATGTGGGCATTGCCACTTGGATCTATAAGAAAAAGCGCAACCTCAAGGGGGTGGCCATCGGATTTGGCATCGCCACTTTGGTACAAGTGGTGGTGGCCATGTTCATCAACGTCTATCTGATGATTCCCTTCTATATGCAGGTGATGCATTACCCCGTGGATTTGCTCTTAGGGATGATGAAGGCCGCCATTCCCGCGATTACCGATGTGGGATGGAGCTATGCCTTCTTTGCGGTCTTACCCTTCAACTTGCTCAAAGACGGCATCGTGATCATCATCACCTTCATCATGTACCGTTCACTGCACGTGTTCCTCCGCTTCGACAAAGGGAAAGAAAAAACGGCCCGCTAAGGCCGTTTTCCTTTGATTGTTTCCTTATTCGCTGATCGCGGAAACGGGGCAGCTGGAGATCGCGTCTTCGACGTCGGCGTCTTCGCCTTCGGCGATGACATCGGCCTTGCCTTCGTCATCGAAAGCAAAGATTTCGGGATGGGAACCGACGCAGAGCCCGCAACCAATGCAGGTGTCCTTATCGACACAGGGTTTTTTCGGCATGAGGTAAGCCTCCTTTAAACACGAAGATAATGCGATAGAATTCGCGAATTTGCAACCTCAAATGCGTCTTGCGCATTCATAAAGTGCGCGCCTTACGCTAAAATAGCGTCGTATGGAAACACGCACAGAACGTTATACCCGTTATCGGGAGAACATCAAAAACATGGCGCATACCGATTTTCCACAGGAAAACGGAGAAGCGGCCATGGAGGCGACCCCGTCTGGATCGGCGATTTCCATTGGCGGAAACCAAACCGCCGAATATGCCCAATCGGTCAAACCTTATCGGGCATATCTCAAACGCCGCCGGAGATGGCTAATTGTCAAGCTTGTGCTTGCCGCAGCCGTGATTGCCGGTGTGAGCGTTTGGTGGGTTTTGCTATTAGGGAGGTAGGACCATGAAGAACATTTCCATTGCCATCGATGGTCCGGCAGCGGCCGGAAAAAGCACCATCGCAAAGCGAGTTGCCGCCATTTTGGGATTTGTTTATATCGATACCGGTGCGATGTACCGCGCCTTTACCTGGGCCGTCATGCAAGCTGGCCTCAATCCCGAAGACGAAGCGGCTTCTTGCACCTTAATCGGCAAATTGAAGATCGACTTATTGGAAAACGGCACCGTGCTATGCAATGGCACCGACGTCACCCGCGCCATCCGCGAACCCGCCGTTTCCTCCAATGTCTCCTATATCGCTTCTTATAAGAACATCCGTTTGGAACTCGTTGAGATGCAACGCGCCCTCGCGGAAAGCAAATCGGTCGTGATGGATGGCCGCGATATCGGCACCTATGTTTTGCCTAATGCCGAGGTGAAGATCTACCAGATCGCCTCCGTCGAATGCCGGGCAAAGCGTCGTTATAAAGAGAATCAAGAAAAAGGCATTCCCACCACCATGGAAGAAGTTATCGCCGATGTCAAGAAACGCGATTATATCGACTCCCATCGCGATTTCGCCCCGTTGCGGCAAGCCGAAGACGCGATTCCTTTGGATACTTCGGAAATGGATATCGATGAAGTGGTGGACGCCGTGTTAAAAATCGTCAAAGAAAAGACGGGGGTCGAAGGATGCCGCTAGGCTTAGTCGCTTTCGTCGGCGCCCCAAATGTCGGCAAATCCACGCTCTTTAATCGGATTCTTGGAAAACGAGTCTCGATCGTGGAGGATTTCCCCGGTGTGACCCGCGACCGTCTCTACGGCACCGCGGAATGGCTCACGCGTCGGTTTTCCCTCGTCGATACCGGTGGGGTGGAAATCGCGAACGCCCCCTTCCAAACCGAAATCCGTGCCCAAGCCCAGCTAGCCATCGACGAAGCCGATGTCATCGTGTTCGTGGTCGATGGGAAAATGGGGCTTTCTAGCGACGATCGCCTCGTGGCGAAAATGCTTTATAAATCCAATAAGCCCGTCATTTTGGCGGTGAATAAAATCGATAACATCGATAAGTTAGCCGACGTTCATGAATTCTATGCCCTTGGCCTCGGCGATCCGATGGCCGTTTCGGGAAGCCATGGCATCGGCATTGGGGATTTGTTGGACCGGATTGTGGCCTTACTCCCCAAGGCTGAGGAAGAAGAATATCCCGATGCGATTACCTTTTCCTTCATCGGCCGCCCCAATGTCGGTAAGTCGTCTTTAACCAATGCGGTGCTGGGCCAAAACCGCGTCATCGTCAAAGATTTGGCGGGTACGACGCGCGATTCAATCGATACGCCCTTCACCGTCGATGAGAAGAACTATGTTTGCATCGATACCGCGGGCCTGGTGAAAAAGGGCCGCATCTACGAAGCCATCGATAAATACGCCGCCATCCGCGCCCTTGCCGCGATTGACCGCAGCAACGTCGGCGTTTTAGTCATCGACGCTTCCACCGGAATCCTCGATCAAGACCGCCATGTCTGCGGTTATGCCTTCGAAGCGAAAAAAGGCATTGTGATCGTCGTCAATAAATGGGACCTTGCCCCGAAAGGGATGCAACAGCAAGATTTCGAAGCCGAAATCCGGCGCCGTTTCAAATTCGTCGATTTCGCCCGGGTCGTCTTCGTCTCGGCCAAAACGGGCCGGGGATTAGACCAGATCCTGCCGGCAATCGAAGAAGCCTATGAATCCGCCAATCGGCGCGTGCCGACTTCGATTCTCAACCAAATCGTGGCCGATGCCCAAACGATGAATCCGACTCCCGAATTCAACCATGGTCGTCTCAAGATCATGTTCGCTTCCCAAGTCGGTTCCAATCCCCCGACGTTCGTCTTCTTCTGCAACGATCCCCAGTTTGCCCATTTCTCTTATACGAGATATCTGGAAAACCGACTCCGCGAAAGCTTTAATTTCACCGGAACCCCCTTCTCCATTATCTATCGGCAACGTAAATAAATCTCCCTACACTTTTAGTGTAAGAGTTTCGAAAAATGTAAGCCCTTTCAAAAAAACAGTTTTTTTGGATGGAAACCTTTGAAAAACTTTCGATGCCATGCTATTTTATGGATACGTTCAATCCCATATTTCAGGAGGAAAAACCATGAACAAAGCAGAATTAGTGCAAGCCGCTGCCGTCAAGGCTGAAGTTTCCCACCGTGATGCCGAAGCCGTTATCGACGCCGTCCTCGAACTCATCGAAGCCAAACTCGTCGAAGGTGAAGCCGTCAAACTCTCCGGTTTCGGTATCTTCGAAAAGAAGGAACGCGCCGCCCGCGTCGGTACCAACCCCGCCACCGGCGAAAAGATTGAAATCCCCGCCGCCCGCGCCATCGCCTTCAAGCCTTCCAAAGGTCTCAAAGACAAAGTCCAATAATCCTTGGGAATCCGGACCGTCGCGTTTGCGGCGGTCTTTTCTTTTTCCATTTTCCTCTTAGAATAAGAGGCATGCCGTTCCCTCTCTTTGATGAATATGCCAAACTCTTCGCCCAAGCCGGCGTGGATTTGTTTATGGTAGGTGGAACCAGCCGGGATTATCTTCTAGGCAAAGAAATCCGCGATGTCGATTTCGTCTCCGCCTCGACCCCGGAGGAAACGTTGAAGATTCTTGGAGAAGGGAATGACCGTTTCGCCAAATATGGTACGATCACGTTGAAAAAAGGGGACACCGCCATCGATTTCATGACGTTCCGGGAAGAAGGCGGCTATACCGATTCCCGCCATCCGACGCAAATTCGCTTTATCACGGATATGGAACGCGATTCTTATCGTCGCGACTTCACCATCAACGCCATTTATATTGGACGTGACTACCAAATTCATGACTTTCATGGCGGCATGGCCGACTTGGAAGCGGGCTTATCCGTTTCATCGGCGATCCTAGGAAACGGATTGAGGAAGACCCCCTTCGGATCTTGCGGGGCGAACGCTTCGCCCGAAGATTGGGCTTTGCCTTCGAAGCGGAAACCAAGAAAGCCATGGATGAACTCCGTCCTTTGCTAAGCAAACTCAATCCGGAAAAGATAAAGATGGAAGAAGAAAAGGAGTAGAATATCCCCATGGCCCCCAATTACTTTGATTCCGATCTCATCGACTTCCGTCACCTGCTCCTTTCTTCCTATACGAAGATGGGGCTAAGCGAGAACGAACTCGTGACGATTTTCATGATCGATCACCTCACCAAAAACGGAAACGCCTTCATTACCGCCGATCTTCTCGCGTTGAAGATGAATCTCAAGACGAAAGAACTCGATTCGATTTTGGCCGCTTTATTAAAGAAAGACCTCATTTCCTACGAATCTACCCCGACGGGGTTAAGGACTTCTTTAGAGCCCCTTCGCGCCAAACTTTATAACCAACTCCAAGCGGGAATGGAAAAAGACAAAGTCAATCTCCTTTCCGCCGAAAGGGAAGGGATTTTGACGCGCCTCAATACCTATTTCGAGAAGCGGTTGAACCGCACCTTATCTCCTTTGGAGATGGATGTCATCGGCAATTGGCTTGACGATGCCTATGAGGAAGAAGAAATCCGTAACGCCCTCGAAGACGCCATCGCCAAGCGGCGCAAGAGCTTTAAATCCATCGATAAGATCCTCCGTGCCGGTCGGACGCGGAACGATATCGATAAAGAAGGCTATTCCTCCGTCAACGATCGGTGGAGCAAAGATATCGAGCACACGATCGAAATCGCCAAGACCAAGTGGATCGACGATGAAGCCTGATGCCACACGGATTGCCCAAGAATTGGCCACCCTATTTCCGGAAGCCAAAGCCGAATTAAATTTTCGTAATTCCTTTGAATGCCTTTGCTGCGTCATGATCTCCGCCCAAACCACGGATGCTTCCGTTAACAAAGTCACGCCCGCCTTATTTGCGGCCTATCCAGACGCTTTTGCCATGGCCAAAGCCAAGGTGGAAGATGTTGAGGAGAAGATCCGTTCCATCGGCCTTTACCGTAACAAAGCCAAGAACCTCGTGGCCTTATCCCAAATCTTGGTGGAACGTTTTGACGGACAAGTGCCTAGCAACAAAGAAGATCTTCGCAGCTTGCCAGGGGTTGGGATTAAAACCGCCAACGTGGTTGGTGGGGAATGCTTTGGGATCCCTGCGATTGCGGTGGACACCCACGTCTCCCGCGTCGCCAAGCGCCTTGGCTTTGCCAAAGAAGACGCCACTCCCGAGGAAATCGAGGCGATTCTCGAAAAAGCCTTTCCTAAGGAAATCCACATTCGGATGCACCATCGTATGATTTTCTTTGGCCGCCGGATTTGCCATAGCCAAAAACCCGAATGTGGGCGTTGTCCTTTTACGGGTTACTGTCGTTATTTTAAAAAGACCGCTTCCAAGACGGGTAAATAGTCATAACGGGGACGGAACCCCTCAGGCACGAGATAGCCGTGCTCTTTGATGTCGGCATAGGGGATGGAAGCCCGCGGGTGTTCCCGATAGAAGCGAATTACGAATTCGGCCGTGAGCAAAAACACTTCGTGGTGCTGGACCATGTGCAGCAAAAAGAAAGCGATGCCGCCATGGGCGATGACGCGTTCGAGATGCTCGATTTGCTGAAGTGGGATATTGGATAAGGGAAACGCAGTTTTGCTGTGACTGGATTTGGCTTCGAAGTCGATATAGTGACCTTGATAGACGCCGTTATAGTCGGTGGTGGATTGGGTCTCAAAATAAGCTTGGGTGATGGTGGCGCCTTTGGAATAATCCACCTTCACCACATTGATGGGGGTGGGTCGTTTGGTGATGCAGCAAAGGCCTTTCTCGGCATAATAGGCATTGGTTTCATTGATGCCAGCTTCAAAATCCATGCCGCGATTTCCGGCGGCGATTTTGGGGGTGTATTTCTTCTTATTGGAGGCGGATTTGCGCGTGTTTTCGGCGAAAGGGCGCACTCCTGCGGGGTATTTGATCTCGCTCATTTGAGGCTTTCCTCCACCATGCGGTCGAAATCTTCGGGTGTGACGGTTTTGCCTTCGGAAAGACGGTTGAGGATTTTCTTCACCGGCGGCGGAACCGACCCGGTGGCGGAGAGCAGGCGTTTATAACTTTCCTTCACCACGTCTTTCTTGGTAAGGAAGGCTTCATATAGGGATAGGAGATTTTTCGCATCGGCGAGGGCACCATGGGCTTTCCCCTCGAATTGGATGGAAAAACGCTCGCACATATGGGTTAAGGAGAGAGGGTTGTTATGGTCGTCGCGGATGTATTGGCCAAGGAAGGCGAGGAAGTCGAAACAGTGACGGGACATGAACCGGCTGGTCTCGCGATCAGCATCCATATTGTTTTCGCTGCTGGCTTGGAGGATGCGAGGATCTTGGTCTCCGTAACACACAAATAAGGTTTTCCCAAACTCTTTGCCAAGGTATTTACGGACTCCATTGAGCATTTCGCGATAGGAAATCCCCTTTTTGGCGATGGTGTCTTCCGTGATGCCGGTGAGTTTGGTAACCAGTTGGCCAATCCGGTGTTTGGGTTTGATATATGCTTGATAGGGGCGGAAGACTTTGCGAATGGAATAGTCGTCGTTGAGGCTGACGCGGTAGGCGCCGATTTCGATGGCTTCATGGCTGATTTGGGTGGCCTCCAAATCGAAGAAGAGGAGGGTACGACGGTCGCCGATGTGTTTAGCAAGGTCTTTCATAGCCCATATATCGTAACAAAAAACGCCATCTTTGGCGTGACGAATACGTTTCCTTTGAAGTATGCGCCTATCTTCGATATAATCGAAGTCGGTCTTATGGATAAAAGTTCATTCAATCTCACCGTAGAAGACATCTTGAATAAGGTTTTCCCAGCCGATGTCAAAGGGTACGACTCGGATCAAGTCGATGCATTTTTGGATTTGATCATCTCCGATTATCGTCAATTTGACCGTAGCTACAAAGCCAATCAGGAATACATCGTTACGCTGGAAACGCAAAACCGTCGCATCCGCGAGGAACTGCAGAAAAGCGAACAGGAACGGGCGCGTTTGAAGACCAGATTCGAAGGCTTAAAGGATACCGATCAACCCAACACGGGGAACATCGATCTCCTCAATCGCATCGGGAAGCTCGAAGCCGAAATCTTCCGGCTCGGTGGCAACCCACGCAACATCAAATGATCCGGCCCGGATGGCAGCTGCCGTAAGGTAGAGGAAAGTCCATGCTCGCACCGCCTGCGATGGCGGTAGTGATTGTGCTAGGGGAAGCGATAACCCTAGGTACGGAGGAGTCCGTAACGGCGGAGGAATATCTCTCGTAGATAGGAATCCCCAAGGTGCCACAGAGACGAGCTTGGCGGCGACGTCAAGATGAAACGAGGTAAACCCCGCAAGCGAGAAACCCAAATTTGGTAGGGGAAGTCCCAATTCCGAAACGAAGGGAACGGGACCGACTTAGTCGAGATAAATTGCCATCCTCGACATAACATGGCTTACAGGGCCGGATACTCATTGGAGAAACATCTATGAAAATCAACATCCCCACGAAAATCACCATCGTCCGCATCGCCGGCGTGGTCGCCCTCTTGGGCTTTTATTTGGCCGTTTATATCGCCGGTCCGAATTCGTGGGCCTCGATGACCCTTGGCGACAGCGGCATTTATTTGGTGAACCTCATCGGCTGCATCGTGTTCATTCTTGCTTCCGTCACTGATTTCCTTGACGGTTATCTGGCTCGGAAATGGCACCAAGTCACCACCCTTGGTAAATTCTTAGATCCCATCGCCGATAAGATGCTCGTCAATTCTTCGTTGATCATCTTAGCGGTGGCGATGCCTTTCTATGGCGGAACGAATCCATTGCTCGTTCCCTGGTTCTGCGTGGTGATCATGATCCTTCGTGACTTGGTTGTCGATACGCTTCGTTTCGTGGCCGCAAGCAAAGGCGAAGTGGTAGCGGCCAACATCTTCGGAAAACTCAAAACCATTTTTCAAATGGTGGCCTTGCCCTTAATCTTCCTCAACGGCTGGCCCTTCACCTACTTTGACGGTGGCTGGAATCCGCTGCTCCGCGTGGCGATGTTCTTCGTCTATTTGGCCACCGCGATGTCTTTGATTTCCGGAATCATTTATGTGATTCAGAATAAACATGTCCTCAAGGAGAAAACCGATGGAAAAGATGCATGAGCTACTTCAAACCCTCGCCGACCGTCATTTGACCTTAGGGTCCGCCGAATCCATTACCGGCGGCGGATTCGCCCAAGAAGCGACCCGTTTTCCGGGATCGAGCGCCGTATTCAAAGGCGGCATCGTGGCCTACACACCCGCCATCAAGGAATCCCAACTTGGGGTGCCTTCGGCCACGATTGAACGTTATGGTTTGGTTTCCGAAGCGGTGGCCAAAGCGATGGCAACCGGCGGCAAGAATACGCTGGGCGTGGATATGTGCGTTGCCTGCACCGGCAATGCGGGCCCGGGCAAAGAAAAAGGCGAAGCCGGGGTTGGGGATGTCTATATCTCCGTGGCCTATGCCGGCCTAACTTGGACCATTGGATTCCGGTTTGGGGACATTGGCCGTGAGCTAGTGCGCCGCAAAACGGTTTCCGCGATGGCCGAACTCGCCCTTTCCGTGTTGGTCCGTCCCATTGAGCCTGCCCAAGAAGCGAAAAATTCTCAAAACGAAGACTAAAACCCGTATATGTAAGTGGAGGTAGTGGAAATGACTACAGACAACACGAAAGAAAAGGCCTTGTCGGAGGCCCTCAAGAGCATTGAAAAAGCCTATGGAAAAGGCTCCGTCATGAAATTAGGCGAACGCCCGCACGTGAATGTGGATGTGATTCCCAGCGGATCAATCCTTCTCGACCAAGCCCTCGGCGTCGGCGGTTATCCCAAAGGCCGTATCATCGAAATCTACGGACCTGAATCCTCTGGGAAAACCACCCTTGCCCTTGAAGCGATTGCCCAGGCGCAGAAAAAAGGCGGAACCGCCGCTTTCATCGACGCGGAGCACGCCATCGATCCCGAATACGCCGCCAAACTTGGCGTCAATATCGACGATTTGATTCTCTCCCAACCCGATTCCGGCGAACAAGCACTCGAAATCGCCGAAATGCTAGCTAGTTCCGGGGCCATTGACCTTATGGTCATCGACTCCGTCGCCGCCTTGGTTCCGCAAGCCGAACTCGATGGGCTGATGTCGGATAACCAAGTTGGCGTCCAAGCCCGCTTGATGTCGAAAGGCTGCCGCAAGATCGCCGGGATCTTGAACAAGACCGGCTGCGTCGTCATCTTCATCAACCAGCTCCGTGAGAAAGTCGGCGTCCTTTATGGCAACCCCGAAACCACCACCGGTGGTCGTGCCTTGAAGTTCTATGCGTCCATCCGTTTGGATATCCGCCGCGCCGAAGCGGTGAAAGCCGGCTCCGATATCGTGGGGAACACGGCCAAAATCAAAGTCGTCAAAAACAAAGTGGCGCCGCCGTTTAAGACCTGCACTATCGAAATCGTCTATGGCAAAGGTATTTCCAAATATGCCGAAATCCTTGATGTGGGCGAACAGTTGGGCTTGATTGGGAAATCGGGCAACTGGTATCAAATCGATGGTGAGAAGATCGGCAATGGCCGCGAAGCCAGCAAACAATATTTGATCGATCACCCCGAAGTCAGCGCAAAGCTAGAACAAGCGATCCGCGACTCCTTTAAAGTCGAAGAATAAGAAACATCAGTAGGGGCCACTGCGGCCCCTTTTTTATAGGGAAAGATTATGGCTAAGAATTTAGTTTATCTCCAGTCGGGCGGACCGACCTCCGTCATCAACACCTCTTTATATGGGGCGATGTGCGAAGCTGCCAAACACGAAGAAATCGGCATCTTCTATGGTGCCCATCATGGTGTGGAAGGGCTGCTCAATGATGACCTCATCGATTTGGCCCGGTATTCGCCAAAGCAACTGGCTTTGCTCAAACAAACCCCAGGTGCTTTCCTCGGGTCGAGCCGGAAGAAGGTGTCGGGGGATCCCGAGGCTTTGTCCAAGGTAAAGCAAACGCTGCTTGCACGGGACATCGGTTATGTGCTCGTCAATGGCGGAAACGACTCCATGGATACCTGCTTGGCCTTATCTTCTTATTTGGAAGGCACGGGGATCCGCGTGGTGGGTGTTCCCAAAACCATCGATAACGATTTATTCGGCACCGACCATTGTGTGGGCTTCCCTAGCGCTTGCAAACATATTATGAATACGGTGGCGTCGATCGCGATCGATGCCAGCAGCTATAAAAAGGGAAAAGTGACCATCGTCGAGGTGATGGGCCGCGATGCCGGCTGGCTTGCCGCATCGGCTTCTTTGCTAAAGGGAAAAGCCAAACCAGATATGGTGCTTTTGCCGGAATTGAAGCTGGATTTGCGTCGTTTCTACCGCGATTTGCAGCGGATTTATGCCAAAAAAGGATTTGCTATCATCGTCGTTTCGGAAGGCCTGGATTTCCCCAAAGAAGAAGTCAGTGGGACCGATTCCTTTGGCCATGTCTCTCCCGAAGGCGTTTCCATTACCTTAGCCAAAATGATCAAAGACGAACTTGGCATCGGCTGCCGTTATTCCATCCTCTCCACCCCGACGCGGGCCAACCCCGCCTTGATCTCTGGTGTGGATTCGGAGGAGGCGTTCGGCGTCGGCCAAGAAGCAGTGAAAGCCGCCCTCGCTGGAGAAAGCGGCGTGATGATTGCCTTAACCCCGTCTCGGGAGGGTAAATACGTGCCCGGATATAGCCGCGTTCCCGTTTCCGAGGTGGCCAACAAAGTGAAGGCTTTCCCGCCCGAATTTTTGGCTTATCCCAATAAACCGGCGAAAGCATTTGTCTCTTACCTTTCTCCCTTGCTCCGAGGGAAGGTCAACGTTAAATACGATTCCTTAGGATTAATTCGTTTCCTTAGTTTATAGCGGACGTGCAACGATATAGGGCCCTCGCGGGGCCCTTTTTCTAAATCTTGCCTAGTCAAAGAGGCGTTTCCCATTTAAAATAGTTTCCGTACCAAAGGTACAACACGTCTAATTCTGGTGATTTTCCCGGGGTTCCCGGTCAGATAGATTCCCATATTTCGGCATGGTGCGCTTTTGGGCGAACTTTCAGGAGAAATTTTATGATTACACTGCTTTCCGAAGGCGGTTGGATCGGAATTTTAATCGGATCCATCGTCGTCGCTGCCGCGGTGCCCTTCCTTGTTTACTTCTTTGTGACCAAAGGAAAAGCTACGGCCGCGAGCAAAAATGCCGACGCCATCCTCAAGGATGCCAAGATCAAAGCCGAGCACTTGGTGAAAAACGCTCAGCTCGACGCCAAACAAATCGCGTTCGAAGAAAAAGAAAAGACCGATAACGAAATCCGGACCCGTAAATCCGAAATCGTGGCGGAAGAAGCCAAGCTTTCCCAACGCATGGCGGCTTTCGAAACTCGGGAAAACCTGTTACTTGAGAAGGAAAAGACCTTAGACAACAAGAAAGAGCAATTGGAGAACTCCATTGCTTCTTATCAAAAACGGCAATCCGAACTCGATGCCAAGATCGACTCTATCATCGTCGAACTCGAAAAAGTTTCCGGCATGTCGGTCCAAGAAGCCCATGACGAAATCATGGCTCGCGTCGAATCCAAGATGTCGATGGAAATCGCCGCCTATATCAAAAACGCCGAGGACGAAGCCCGCGACACGGCCCAAGCCAAGGCCATGAACCTCCTCTCCATCGCTTGCCAACGTTATGCTCAGGACGTCACCACCGAACGCAACGTGTCCGTGGTTGCCCTTCCTAGCGATGAAATGAAAGGCCGCATCATCGGCCGCGAAGGTCGCAACATCCGCGTTCTCGAACAAGAACTCGGCGTCGACTTGGTCATCGATGACACCCCCGAGGCCATCACCGTCTCTTGCTTTGACCCGATTCGCCGTGAAGTGGCGCGTCGCGCTTTGGAATATTTAGTCAAAGATGGCCGCATCCAGCCTAGCCGCATTGAAGATGTCGTCGCCAAAGTCAAAGCCGAAGTTAATGAATCCACGATGAAATACGGGGAAGAAGCTTGCTTCAAACTCGGCTTGCCTCGCATGAACCGCGAAATCGTCAATAACCTCGGTCGTCTCCATTACCGTACTTCTTATGGCCAAAACGTTTTGAAACACTCGATGGAAGTGGCCTATCTCACCGGCATCATGGCTGGCGAACTTGGCCTCGACGTCAATTTGGCCCGCCGTGCCGGCTTGCTCCACGATATCGGCAAGGCGATTGACTTCGAACAAGAAGGATCCCACGTCGAACTCGGTGCCGCTTTGGCGAAGAAAGCCGGGGAAAACGATGTCGTCATCAACGCCATCGAATCCCACCATGGCGATACCGAAGCCCGCTACATCATCTCTCATCTCGTCGCGGCGGCCGATACCCTTTCCGCCGCTCGCCCGGGTGCTCGCAGCGAAACCTTGGAAACCTATATCAAACGTATTGAGGCCCTGGAAACCTTGGCCAAGTCCTTTGATGGCGTCCAACAAGCCTATGCCATGCAATCCGGACGCGAAGTCCGCGTGATGGTCATTCCCGAAAAGGTCAGCGATGCCGAAGCCGTTTTAATGGCGCAGCAGCTCCGTGAAAAGATCGAAAACGAAATGACCTATCCGGGCCAAATCAAAGTTTCCGTCATCCGCGAATATCGCGCGAGCGAAGTCGCGAAATAACGACCATGAAGGTCCTTTTCTTCGGCGATGTGGTCGGCCGCCTTGGCGTGGCCGCCATCGAAGCCCGTTTGCCCACACTGATCCGCCAATACCAAGTGGATTTCGTCATCGTAAATGGGGAAAACGCCGCCAAAGGAAGAGGCCTTTTCTATTCGGATTACCAACGCTTGATCCAAGCGGGCGTGGATTGCGTCACGTTAGGGAACCATTACCATTCCAAATCGCAAATCGATGACTATATCGATGACGTCGATCGCCTCGTCCGCCCCGCCAACTTACTTCATTATGATCAAGGGGAAGGCTATCTTTGCTTCGATGTGGGTGGAACCGAACTCGTCGTGACGAATCTTCTCGGCCAATCCTTTATGACCGAAGAGGTTTCTTCCCCCATCCTAAAGATGCAAGACATCCTCGCCGAATATCCGAATGCCGCCTTCTTCGTGGATTACCACGGGGAAGCCACGTCCGAAAAAGGGCTCTTCGCCCATTTCTATGATGGGGCAATAGCAGCCGTGGTGGGTACCCACACCCACGTTCAAACCGCCGATGGTCGGGTCTTACCGAAAGGAACGGCCTTCATTAGCGACGTCGGTTATTGCGGGATGGCCGAGTCGATCCTTGGCTTCCAACCCGAATCGGCCATTTCCACCTTCGTCTACGGGGAAGGCCATCTCAAACTGCTGGAAGATGTCGATGCTCGCCTCAACGCCGTTGTGGTGGAGATCGACGAAACCACGCATCTATCCAAGTCTATCGAAACATTGAATCTCGTCGTGAGAAAGGAGGAGCTCCATGGGGAAGAAAATCTATAAATCGTTACCGGATATGGCCAAGGCCAGAAACCGGGTGGATCTGCCCGTCGTCAAAGCCGATGAAATCGCGGTCCCACCTCGGGTTGCCGCCTTTGCCCAAGGACGGAGTTATCTCATTAAAACATTCGGCTGTCAGGCCAATGTCCGCGATGAGGAAATCATGGCCGGTTATTTGGAAAAAGCCGGGTTTTGCAAAGCTAACGATGAAAAAAGCGCGGATTTGGTGATCGTCAATACCTGCGCCGTGCGTGAAAACGCCGAAGAAAAAGTCTATGGCGAAATCGGAAAGTTCAAAGCCAACCATCTCGCCAACCGTTCCTTTGTCATGGCCGTTTGCGGTTGCATGATGCAAGAGGAGAAGATGGCGGAAAAAGTCATGGCCACCTACCCTTATGTGAACCTCATTTTCGGCACCCATAACCTCCCGCAATTACTCAACCTCTTAGACGAACATTTGGCCCGGAAGAAAGACTTAGTCGATGTCATTTCCTATCCTGGGGATATCGTCGAAAACCTTCCTTCCATCCGCCTTGATCCCTACAAGGCGTTCGTCAACATCACTTACGGCTGCGACAAGTTCTGCACCTATTGCATCGTCCCTTATACCAGGGGCAGGGAACGTAGTCGCGCCAAGGAAGAGATTTTGGCGGAATGCAAAGCCTTGGTCGAAGAGGGCTATCAGGAAATCACGTTGCTCGGCCAAAACGTCAATTCCTATGGGAAGGACTTTAAAGATGGGACTACCTTCGCCACGATCTTGGAAGAAGTGGCCAAGCTTGGAATCCCCCGCCTTCGTTTCATGACGAGCCATCCTTGGGATTTCGATGATGCCATGCTGGAAGTCATCGGAAAATATCCTAACATCATGCCCTTCATCCATTTGCCCTTACAATCCGGGTCGGATGAAATCCTAAAGAAAATGGGGCGCCGCTACAGCCAAGCCGATTATTTGGATTTGGTGCGTCGCATCAAAGAGAAGATCCCCGGCTGCGCCCTCTCCACCGACATCATCGTCGGTTTCCCCAATGAAACCGAGGAAGATTTCCAAGAAACCTTAAAAGTTTGTGAAGCGGTGGGCTACGATTCTGCCTTTACCTTTATATATTCCCCCCGGAAAGGGACGCCGGCCGCCGCGATGGTGGATGGGGTCTCTTCTGAAGACAAGCACCGTCGTTTCAAAGAGCTGGTTTCGGTGATCGAAAAAAGCGTTTCCGCCCACGCTTTGGAAATGGTGGGACACACTTATCGCGTTTTGGTCGATGGCCCTTCGAAAAAGAATGAAGCGGTGCTTTCCGGCTATACCGAAACCAATAAGTTGGTCCACTTCCAAGGGCCGACGTATTTAAAAGGCCATATCGTCGAAGTCAAAATCACCGAAAGCCATACCTATTCATTGCTAGGTGAACTTTGCGACGATCCTTTGCTGTATCTGGCTAAGGATTTATCCGCCAAACTGCATGGAGAAGAAGCCTCCCAACGTTATTTCCAAGCCTTGGAAGCGTATCGTAACGATCCCAGTGTGGCCCAAGCGCGGGACGCCTTGGAATCCGCCCAACGCCAATTCGCGACGTCGAGCAAAAACGGGGAGGACGTGAGCGCAAAGAAAAAAGCTTATTTGGAGGCAAAACAGCATTACGAAAACCATCCTTTGGTGCAAAATCTCCAAGCGGCAATTTCGGACTTAAAACCTTTATTAGAACAAGTGGAGGCCGCCCTCAAGTGATTCTCGTTCTTACTGGGGCGACTGGCTCTGGCAAATCGGAAATGGCGATCTCCCTCGCCAAAAAACTCAATGCGGTCATCATCAATGCCGATGCCTTCCAAGTCTACGAAGAATTAGACATCGCTACGGCTAAGCCCAGCGAGGAACAGTTAATGGAAGTTCCGCATTTCTTGTTTTCGTTTGTGCCGTTAAACGAAACCTATAGCGTGGCCGAATACCAAAAAGATTTGCGGGCCATGATCGCCGAATTCCAAAAGCAAGACCGCAACATCATCATCGCCGGTGGCACCGGGCTCTATATTCGGGCGGGCCTTTATGATTATCGTTTCGGGGAAGAAACCCCATTGGATCTTTCCGCGTTTGAAAACATGGACGATGAATCGCTGCACCAAGTGCTGCATTCCATGGACCCCCGCTCCGCCGAGGACATCCATCCCCATAACCGCCAACGCGTCTTACGGGCCATCGAAATCTGCTTGCAAAGGGGCATGCCGAAATCGGATTGGGAAGCCCAACAAGTCCACGCCCCCATCTATCCTGCCCGCTTCTTCGGGATTGCTTCCGAACGGGAGACGATTTACGAAAAGGTGAATGCACGGGTCGAGCGGATGTTTGAGGCGGGCTTATTAGAAGAGAACCGCCGTTTAGTGGAACGCTATGGCCGCTCTTGCCAGGCCTTCCGCGCCATTGGGGTCAAAGAATGCTTCCCTTATTTCGACGGAGAAATCAGCCTTGAGGAATGCAAGGAAACCATCAAGAAAAACACGCGGAATTACGTCAAACGGCAGGATACCTTCTTCCGCCACCAATTCGAGGTGGAGTGGATTCAAAGCGAAGAAGATATCCTCCAGGCCATTTCTAAACACGAATAGCCCTTCTCAAAACAAAGTTTTGGATTATCATTTCCAGCAAGGAGGAAAACCATGTCCTTATTACCAATTCAAGAAATCGCCGCGAAGTTGGATTTGCCAGCGGAAGCGGTGATGCCTTATGGCAAATATAAAGCCAAAATCGACACGGCCGCTTTAGGCAATCGTCTTTCGAAAACCCAAGGGAAATTGGTGCTGGTCACCGCCATCACCCCCACCAAAGCGGGGGAGGGGAAGACCACGACCTCGATTGGTCTGGCCGATGGCATGGCCAAGATCGGCCAAAAAGCCATGCTCTGCTTGCGCGAACCTTCCTTAGGCCCGGTGTTTGGGATTAAAGGAGGCGCCACCGGAGGCGGCAAAGCTTCCATTGGTCCCAAAGACGATATCGACCTTCATTTCACGGGCGACTTCCATGCGTTGACCTCTTCAATCAACCTGATTTCCGCCGTCGTGGAAAATAGCCTCTATCAAGGCAATCCTTTACGTATCGATCCCAACCGCATCGTTTGGAAACGGGCCTTGGATATGAACGATCGTTCCCTTCGCGCCATCACCGTTGCCGAAAACGATCCCAAAGGCATTCCCCACCCTTCCGAATTCGTGATTACTGTTGCCTCGGAGATGATGGCCATTTATTGCTTGGCCGCTTCTCCCGAAGACTTCTTGGAACGCCTAAAGAAAATCATCGTGGCCTATGATGTCGACGGAAAGGCTCTTACCGTGGCGGATTTCAAAGTCTCCCACGCCGTAATGCGCTTGATGCGCGATGCCTTCTATCCAAACTTGGTCCAGACGTTAGAACATAATCCCTGCTTTGTCCAAGGCGGGCCTTTCGCCAATATCGCCCATGGATGCAATTCCCTCATCGCGACAAAGACCGCGCTTCGCTTGGCCCCGATCGTCATTACCGAAGCCGGCTTCGGCGCCGACCTTGGTGCCGAAAAATTCCTCGACATCAAATGTCAGGTGGGCGGCCTTCGCCCCGACGCCTGCGTTATGGTGGCGACCATCCGTGCCTTGAAGATGCATGGTGGCGTGGCCTTCGAAGATTTGGCCGAAGAAAACGTCGAAGCCTTACTCCGTGGCGTGCCCAACCTCGAACGCCATGTGGAGAACATCAAGAAGTTTGGCTTGCCCGTCGTGGTGGCCATCAACCAGTTCCCCACCGATACGGAAAAAGAACTGGACGCCCTCTTTGCTTGGTGTGCCTCCAAAGGCTACCGCTGCGCCATCAATTCGTCCTTCCTCAATGGCGGGGAAGGAGCGGCCGAACTTGCCAAGATCGTGAAGGACATGCTTGAAAACGAGCCGTCGAACTATCACCCGATTTATGACCGCAAAGAGCCGGTTTATGAAAAGATAGAGCGGATTTGCAAGGAAATCTATGGCGCTTCCGGTGTGGAATATAGCGACAAGGCGCGCGCCCAAATCGCCGAATATGAGGCCCTTGGATTCGGGGACGCCTTTGTTTGCATGGCCAAAACCCCGCTCTCCTTCACCGATTCCCCGAAGGTTCTTGGAGCTCCAAAAGACTTCCAAATCCATGTCCGCGAAGTCAACCTCGCCAGCGGCTCCAATTTCTTAATCCCGCTAACCGGAACGATCTTCACGATGCCTGGTTTGCCCAAGGTCCCCTTAGCGCAAGAGATGGAGGAGGAACCGTGGAACTAGTCGCCTATGGTCTCTATGATGAGGTGGAAATGAAACGGCCTCATCCTTGCCACGCTAGGAGCAAACGATTTCAAATCGTGCGCGTTGGCGCCGATATCAAAATCCAATGCCTTGGTTGTGGGAACATCATGATGATCGACCGCGATAAGTTCAACGGCAAAATCAAAAAAGTGATTGCCCATCACGAAGGGCCAATCGTCGAAGGCAAATAACCCGATTCTCAAAACGACCGTTTCCCCCGTATAAGAAAGGGGAGGTCGTTTTTTTGTTTCTTCAAGCACTTCACATCAGCAAACGATACCGGGTTGGTAATGGATATACCTATGCCTTAAAGGATGCATCTCTTTCCTTTCCAGATACGGGCATGGTGGCGATTTTCGGGCCGTCCGGATCAGGGAAGACCACCCTATTGAATTTGCTTTCCGGCCTGGATATCCCAAGTTCGGGACGCGTACTTCTACGGGGAAAACCCATTGTTAGGGGCCAAGATTGCGCTTTGGTGTTTCAACACTACAACCTGATCGAAGGGGCCAGCGTTTTTCGTAACGTTGCTTTGGCTTGTTCGATTCAAGGGATGAATCGCATGAACGCCGTGGTCAAAGAGGCGCTGCGTGAAGTGGGGCTATCTGGCTTTGAAAGACGGAATGTCGATACGCTTTCCGGCGGGGAGAAACAACGGGTCGCCATCGCCCGGGCCATCGTGACCGAGCCCTCCTTTCTTTGCGCCGATGAACCCACGGGTGCTTTAGATCAAGAACACGCCGAAGCCATCATGAAGCTACTAAAACGAATCAGCCGAAAACGATTGGTGATCTTCGTGTCTCATCATGCCGATTTCGTTTCGCGTTACGCCGATCAAGTGGTGGAAGTGAAATCGGGGAGGGTTCTTTGCAAAGGGACATGGATGAAAAAGAGAGCTCCCATGCGCGAAGCCAAACGAAAACGGGGCCATGGCTGGTGTTCCTTTTTCCTTAAGCGAAACCTTTCTCGCCACTGGTTGAAAAACACGGCTTGTTTGATATCGGGGACCATTGGGTTTCTCTCCCTTATGTTAACCCTTGGTTTCTATGGGGGCCATATTCCTGCCTTAGAACGGGAGGGGAAACGGCTTCTTCATTATCAAAGTGCTTATCTTAGCGAGAAAGAACGGGTGGAGATCCCCTCTTCTCCGTTAACGCTGGTTCGGGAAGCCCGACCCAAATATCTCACGGCTTTGGATTTAACCGAGGGCATCTATGGATTAAGTTTTGAAACGGATTTGTCTTATTTCTTCCCCTCCTCATTGCCCTATGAGTTTTTGGGGAAAACGCAGGAGCCGATTCGCTTTACCCCCATCGCCGACCTTACGCTTCGGGAGGGAAACGCGGAATTGCTTTTGGAAGGTACGCTACCAAAAGACAATACGATGGATGAGGCGCTGGTGAATCGGGAATTCGCGACGATGTTTCCCGGTACCGTGGTTGGAAAGAAAATACACGTGGAAGCCAAATCGCAGATCCAACGCTTGGACGCCACCGAGACGGTGTTCCTTTCTTTTGACTTCACCATCGCTGGGGTGGTGGAGGAATTCCGCTTCCTGAATTCGCCTCGCCTTTATTACTCCTATCTAGGATTATGGAATCACTTGGCCGACTATGAACTTTCCGCGTTCGGACGCATCGGCCATCTTCGTTACACCGTGACCGATTTCCTGGAAGACTGCCCCAATGACTCCCCATATTTGAAATATCGATATTTGGTGTTCTCCCATGATTTTGGGGAAACGGAAAAACTGTTAGCGAAATCCGGGGAGTGGGAAGGCACCTCCTATTCCTTAGAATCCGAGGCCTATTCCTTACGTGAATCCTTCCGCTCGATTGCCGAAGCGTTTGGCTCTTCGCTCGCTTTGGTTTCGGCGATTTCCCTAGCAGGACTATTGGCCATCCTCATGATGATGGCCTACTCCAATTTCACGGAAAAGAAAAAGGAAGCCGCGGTCTTATTAAGCCTGGGGGCAAGTAGCGGCGACCTCACCGCGATCTTTGCATGGGAATCCTGCGTGGTGAGTTTGCTTGCGATGATCGCCGCGTTGGTTTTCACCCTGCCCTTGGTCCGTTTTGGAAATTCTTATTTATCCGTCAATTTCGGTATCCAGGGAATCATCGATCATCCTTGGGCGATTGGCGCGATGCCCCCACTAGGCTTCATCGCTTTATGCTTAGTCGCATCTGGGGCTTTTGGTTTTGCTAGCGGGGCACTACCGATTCTATGTTCGAAACGCATTCCTTTGGCGGAGGAACTCCGGGATGAATAGCCCTTTGGTTCTCCGAAACGTCCAGCGGACATTTGGCCAAGATGCGGCTTTGCGGGGAATTCATTTGGATTTCCCGGAAAAGGGATTGGTTGGCATCCTAGGACCTTCCGGATGTGGCAAGTCGACGCTGCTGAATATCTTGGCGGGCATCGATATCGGTTACCAGGGCTCGGTCAAGATTTTCGGCAAAGAATCCAAGCGGCGCAGCGAAGCCAAACGGAACCGGTTGCGTCTGCTTCATTTCGGCTATGTTTTCCAATCATTCCGCCTTTTGGAACTAGAAACCGTCATGGCCAATCTGCTTGTTTGCCTTAAATCGATTTATGACGCAAATACGGAGGAATTGCGGAAAAAAGCGCTGGATTTGCTGCGTTTTGTGGGTATGGAAAAGCGAGCCGATCAAAGGGTGAATACGCTTTCTGGCGGCGAAAAACAGCGGGTTGCTATCGCCCGTGCCTTATGCGCGGATCCCCAAGTTTTGCTATGCGATGAACCAAGTGGGGCTTTGGATGGGCGCAACGCCAAACTGGTCTTTCGTTTGCTGCGGGGCATCGCGGAAAAATGCTTAGTCATCGTCGTGTCCCATGACCAAGATATCTTGGCCTCCTCTTGCGACGAACTCATTGAAATGCGGGATGGGAAAGTGGTGCGTCATACGAAGCGGAAGAATACTTCTACCGCAAGCTCCGCCAAGTCGATTCGCCTACGGAAGAACCCCGTTCCCGAGCCCCTGGGATTTGGGTTTTGTTTACGTCATGCCATGTCAGTTTTTAAGGCCAAGCGAATTCGTTCCCTCCTTAGCGCCGGGGCGATGATGTTTGGGCTTGCGACCTTAGGAATCACGGCCTATTTGGGGAACTCCATTTCCACGGAAATCGAAGGTGCCTTTGCTAGCCTCGTTCCCAAACACACCATCGTGATGGAAGCGCAAAGCGAAGATGGCAGCGGCATCTCCAACATTTATGCCGCTTCGCCGGAAGATGCGGATTTCTTAGTGGATGAATATCCCGACTTAATCGAAGACTACGGAACCACCTTGGCCATGGATTATGGATCGTGGTTTGTCGACGATGATTACGTCTCTTATCAAGCAGGAAGCGAAACGGTGGTATTACCAGGCTTTGGCGTGGAGCAAATCAATGATTACCTTTGGTATCACCCTGGGGTTGGAGCAACGGTCTTCCCCCGCCCTTCCGTCAATATGAAAACCGATGAGGTTGTCCTCGGGCTCCCTTATCCGACGATGTTCAATCTCTGCCTATCGTTGCATATCGTCCGAAGCTATCAGTCGTTAGGGGATTACATTGCCTCCCACGGCCTTTCCATCGTGCTTCACGCTTCCCACATCGAATGGGGATTTCAAGATGAGGAACTATTTACGGTGGTGGGCGTGTGCCAAAACGCAAAGCCGGTCTTTTTCCATACCGATCATCGTTGGAACCACAAAGTCATTATCGACCAAATGTTTTTTCGGGTAACCCGCCAAGAAAGTGGGCCGACGCCACAATATATCCAAGAGATTCCCTATCTCGTTTTAAAAGGCAACGTTTTAGATCTTCTTGCCCTCGTTCGCACTGACCCGGCATTACGGCATTTGGTCTTTGAAAAAGCAAGCGCCGCCTATTTGCCCACGTTATGTGAAGCGGGGGAACCTTGCCCATATAACCGGGTCTACCTGTATGCTTGCGATAAGACCGGGGTCCCTTGGGATAGGCTCGAAGAGATTGAACGTGCGATTCCCTCTTGCCGGGGACGCAGCCCTACGAGCGATGGGGGTTTTTATGGGGGCGCTTTGGTGTCGGGATTTCTAGGAAAGTTTTTCGTTTCTGCTTCATTAGAAGCGGCAACCGAAGCCGGGGAAGCCTATGGGTATTTACCCATTGAGGCGGCGATGCTCCCCTTAGATCTTCCCGAGGGCGTCAAAGAAGGCTCTTATCTTTCCACCGGGTCTAAGGCGATTCGGCTGAGCGCCGATGTGACGAATCTAAAGACAGGCCGTTCTCCTCAAGGGAATCAGGAATGCCTCCTTTCCCGTTCTCTTTACGAAGCTTGGGGCAAGCCGGATGAGATTACGATCGCCCTTGAAATCGGGGCCGAAGAAATCGGAACCATGTATTATCGTGACTTCCGTTATGCCCAATTAAAAGTGGTGGGCGTGAAAGAGGAAAACGAAGACACGCTGTTCGTGGTTTCGGATTGGACGGTGGATGCCCTGATCGAACTCTTTGACATGTCTCCGTTCCTCTTAGAACCCCGGGGAGCCGTCTTCTATGTGGATGAATCCACCGATACGAAAACGGTGATCACCGCTTTGTCGAAAGCCTATCCAGAATACCGTTTCTACGACCCCGCTTTAGAAATCCATCTCTCCCTAACGGACACCCTTTCTTACATCCAGGTCATTCTGAATGTGTTCTCCTACATCGCCTTAACGATGTCTTTGTTGCTGTTTTTGATTTCGATGGGGATCACGTTGCGGGAGAACGCTCATGAAAGCGGCCTCCTCTATGTTTTGGGCTTTTCCCGAAGCGCGATTAGTCGCTTCTTCTTTGGGCACGCCTTTCTTTTTACGTTACTAGGTTTGGGTGGCTCTTTCGTTTTGCTGCTTGGCCTCCAATTCGCCGTCAAATCCTATCTAGGGGGATTTTTCGGAACGCCGTTTTCTTGGAGCCTTTCCTACCTGCCGTTTTTCATCGTTTTGCTCACGGCTACGGGGGTGTGCGTTTTGGCGCGCCTTGCGTTGGGCCTTTGGATGGCTCTTCACCGAATGCCCTAATTTTTTCTAGTAAGAATCGCGATGGGGTCTTATAATTTTCCTTGGCGACATGCCAGAAAGTCAGGGTCTTGAATGAAGGGAACAGTTAAGATGTTCAACGCAGAGAAGGGATTCGGGTTTATCCATGGAGAGGATAACAAGGATTACTTCTTCCATTATTCGGCTATCTTGATGGACAACTACAAAACCGCTGAAAAAGGCGAGAATGTGGAATTCGAAGTCCAAGAATCCGATCGTGGTCCGCGTGCTACTAACGTCAAAAAAGTCGCCTGATTTATATCGGCTCATCACCCCGCTTAGCGGGGTTTTTCTTTCCCTTGTGCGCCCACAAGTGTATGATTACCACGCGAAGGAGCTTTACCGATGTCCATGAAAGCCGGCATCGTGGGCTTGCCTAATGTAGGCAAATCCACCTTATTCAATGCCATTACCAATTCCCATGTCGAAGCGGCCAACTATCCCTTTGCCACGATTAAGCCCAATACCGGGGTGGTCGTGGTGCCCGATGCCCGCTTGGACTATTTAACTGAAATGTTCCAGCCGCTGAAGAAAATCAACGCGACGTTTGAATTCTATGATATCGCCGGTTTGGTGAAAGGTGCTTCCAAAGGCGAAGGCCTCGGAAACCAGTTTTTGGCCGCGATTCGCGAATGCGACGCCATCTGCGAAGTGGTGCGCTGCTTCGAAAGCAACGAAATCATCCATGTCGAAAATGTCGTCGATCCTAAGCGAGACGTCGAAATCATCGACCTCGAACTTGCCATGGCTGACTTGGATTCGGTCCAAGGTCGCATCGATAAATGCGCCAATAAGGCCCGCGTCTCGAAAGAGAAGACCGCCGTCTATGAAATGGCGATCCTCACGGAACTAAAGAAAACTTTGGAACAAGGTTTGCCCGCTCGGCTTTGCACCTCCCTTAGCGAAGAGCAGATTGCTTATGCCAAGAAGAATTTCTTCCTGCTTACGTTAAAGCCCATCCTCTATGTCGCCAATGTCGCCGATAGCGATTATGCCGATTTAGATGGATGCAAGCATTATCAAACCCTCAAAGCTTTGGCTGAGGCCCAAGGTGCCCAATGCATCCCCGTGTCCTGCCAAATCGAATTCGAATTGTCCGAACTTGGCCCCGAGGAACGCAAAGAATTCTTATCCAGCCTAGGAGCCGCCGAATCGGGCTTAGACAAGCTCACCAAAGCCGCATACCGCTTGCTCAATCTTTCCACGTTCTTCACCTGCGGGAAAGACGAATGTCGGGCTTGGACGTTCCATAACGGCATGACCGCCCCGGAATGTGCCGGCATCATCCACACCGATTTCCAAAAAGGGTTCATCAAATGCGAAACCTATGATTTCGAAGATTTGAAGAAGTATGGTTCGGAAGCCGCGGTGAAAGAAGCCGGAAAGTTACGGATGGAAGGAAAGGAATATCGGATGAAAGACGGCGACTGTGTCTTCTTCCGGTTCAATAACTAACCATGGAATACCGAGTTGGCCTTGGTGAAGATATCCATCGTTTGGAAGCGGGGTGTCCCTTAATTCTCGCTGGCGTGCATGTGCCGTTTGAGAAAGGGCTACTCGGCCATAGCGATGCCGATGTGGTGTTCCACGCCATTTCCGATGCTTTGCTTAGCGCGGTGGGGGAACGGGATATCGGTTTCTTCTTCTCTCCATCCAAGGAAGAATTCAAAGACATCGATAGCCGTCGCATTCTCGAATTTGCCATCGAGAAGGTGAAAACCCACGGTTGCTTTGTCTCCAACGTGAGCATCGTCATCACCGCGGAGCGACCCAAACTCGCCGGTTTCATCGACGAGTTCAAGCGGAGCATCGATGCCACCTTACGCATCGGGGAAGATCGCATCGGAATCACCTGCAAAACCAACGAAGGCCTTGGCCCCTTAGGGGAAAATAGAGCCATTGCTTGCCACGCCGTGGCGTTATTAGAGGAGTGAATATGGGAAACGAAGAAAAACTGAAAATCGCCTTGGCCAGAGCCGCCAAGAAAGAAGGCATCGAAGTCGAGGCCAAAGACATCGTCATCGAGCGCAGCCGCGATGTTGCCCATGGGGATTACTCCACCAACATCGCCCTCCGTTATGCCAAATCCTTAGGCAAGAACCCCCGCGATTTAGCGTCCGCTTTGCAACGGAATATCGAAGAGGAAGCGATTGAGAAAATCGAAATCGCCGGCCCGGGTTTCATTAACTTCTTCATGAAGAAAGACGCCCTTCAAAACATCGTTGCCAAAGTCCTCTCCGAAGGCGAAAACTACGGCAAACTCCCCTCCAAAAACCAAAAAATCAACTTAGAATACGTTTCCGCCAACCCTACCGGCGACCTCCATTTGGGGCATACCCGCTGCGCCGCGGTCGGCGATTCCTTGGCGCGTTTGCTTACCTATGATGGCTATGATGTGACCCGCGAATTCTATGTCAACGATTGCGGTAACCAAATCGAACATTTGGGGCATTCCATCCGCGCTCGTTACCATGAACTTTTCGGGGAACCTTTGGATTTGGGAGACGACGATTACCATGGTACCGATCTCATCGCCATCGCCCAATCCATCAAGGATCAATATGGCGATGCCTATCTCGAAGATAACGAGAAGAGCCACGACTTCTTTATCCGCTTTGGGATTGATGCAGAACTGGCCAAATTAAAGAAGGACCTCTCCGATTTCGGGGTGACCTTCGACGTGTTCACCTACGAATCCGACATCCGCAAAGGCGGCACCCTCGATAAGGTGCTTGGCGAGCTCAAGTCCCATCTTTACGAAAGCGAAGGAGCCACCTTCCTCAAAACCAGCGATTATCTTGACGACAAAGACCGCCCGGTGATCAAAAGCAATGGGCAGCCCACCTATTTCCTGCCCGATATTTGCTATCACTACAACAAAGGGGCGCGTGGCTTCGATCACTTAATCGATGTCCTTGGTGCCGATCACCATGGTTATGTCAACCGGATGAAATCCGCGCTCATGATGAAGGGCTACGCCCCCGATTACCTCGAGGTGACCTTCGTCCAAGTCGTCCGCGTTTTCCGCGATGGCGAAGAGGTGAAGATGAGCAAACGCACCGGCAAAGCCATTGCCCACCGCGACCTCGTCGAAGACGTCGGCGTGGATGCCGTCCGTTATTTCTTCACCGAACGGAATCAATCCTCGCACCTCGATTTCAACTATAATCTGGCCACGGAACAATCCAGTTCCAACCCTGTTTACTATTGCCAATATGCCCACGCTCGGTGCTGCTCGCTGCTTGCCTTAGGGGAAGATATCGCCCTCGACGAGAGCGCGAAAATGTGTCAAAGTGCAGAAGAAGCATCGATTTTAAAGCATTTGGCCGATTTCGCGAGTATGATAGAAGGCGCGGCCCGCGATCGCGCCCCCTATAAAGTTGCGGCCTATGCCCATGACTTGGCGGAACATTTCCATGAATTCTATGCCAAGAACCGGGTCATCGATCGTGACAACATCCCGCTGACCGCGTCACGGTTAGCGTTGATCAAAGCCGTAAAAATCGCGATGGAGAATGCCTTGGGGATCCTTGGCGTCTCCGCCCCCACCAAAATGTAATCAAAAGGAGAAATAGACCATGAACAAAGGAAGCATGATCGAAGCGGCCACCGCCGCCTTAACCGCCGCCGGCAAGGAAATGAGATTCCAGGATCTCTGGGCCAAAGTCCGGGAAGCCCTCAAAATCACCGATGAGGAAGAAGCCGAACGCATCGGCCACTTCTACACCGACATTTCCCTCAACGGCAAATTCGTCGTTTTGGCCAACAACACCTGGGATCTTCGCTCCCGCCACACCTATGATGCCGTCCATATCGACGTCAAAGATGTCTACAGCGATGTCGAACAAAGCGACAACGACGCCGAAGACGCCGCCGAAGAAAAGGCCTATAACGAATCCGTCCAAGGTGGCATCATCGAATCGGATGAAGAAGAAGGCAGCGACGACGAAGAAGAAAAGCCTTCCGAAAATGCCGCGGAACTTCTGGGCATCAAGGATAACTTCTAATCCGAAAAACCACGAATTTCAAAAAAAGGACCACGCCGGTCCTTTTTTATATATAATATCCCGCTATGGATTTACACCATGAGCTACTAGAAATCATCGAAAAAGCAGACAGCATCTGCATTTTTGGGCATTGTCTGCCCGATGGCGACTGCTATGGTAGCCAAATTGGTTTGCGGGAATTGATCCGTTTGAATTACCCCAAGAAGAAGGTTTATGCCGTTGGCACGGGGATCCCGGCCTTGTTTGAAATGCTCGGCTCGATGGATCAAGTCGACGATCAAACCGTGGCCAACTCCTTGGCGATTCTGGTGGACGTCTCGTGTTTGCGTCGCGTCGAAGATCCACGCGTTTTCACCGCCAAGGAAGCCATTAAATTCGACCATCATTGCATCGCTTTGGATACGGAACCCTTCGATGGCCTTAGTTGGGTGGACGAAGACCGTATTGCCGCGTGCGAAATCCTCATCGATTTTGCCCTAGGCAACGGCTGGAAATTCAACAAGACCATTGCCAATGCCTTATTCCTCGGTATGGCCACCGATTCCGGGCGTTTCCGGTTCCATGGCACGACTGCCCACACATTGGAACTTCAGCAATTAATGCAGGAGTATGGGGCCGAACCGCAGAAGCTTTATGACATCGTCTATGCCGAAGATGACACGACACGTGCCTATAAAGAATGGATGCGCCAATCCGCGAAAGTCGATGGCAAAGTGACGTATCTCGTCGTCTCTCGCCGCCAATATGAAGAACGGGGTCTTCCTTACGAAAAAGCCTCCGAATACGTCAACGCCCTTGCGGATTTAAACGATTCAAAAATGTTCGCCCTGTTCTGCGAAGATGAATACGGGTATTATCGAGTTGAACTCCGTTCCAATCACGGCTATCCGGTTCAACCCGTTGCGAAAATGTTCCGCGGCGGAGGACATCGCTATGCCGCTGGGGCGGAATTACGCCATGACGGGCCGAATTATCTCGACGTCATCTATCAGCTAAACCAAGTGGAGCCCGACGAATGAAGTACCAAAAAGAACTCGAAGCCGCCATCGCCGCCGCCAAGAAAGCCCAAACGTTTATCTTGGAAATCTACCACACCCCTTTTGACATTGAAATCAAAGCCGACGATTCTCCGGTCACCGCCGCCGATAAAGGCGCAGACGAAATGATCCGCGCCCATTTGGCTCCCCTCTTCCCCGAAGATGGCTTCCTCACCGAAGAAAGCCGCGACACCAAAGAACGTCTCACCAAAAAGCGGATTTGGATCGTCGATCCGGTGGATGGCACCAAAGAGTTCGTTTCTCGTAACGGTCAGTTCACCACCAATATCGCTTTGGCCGAAGACCATCAAATCGTCGTCGGCGTGATTAACGTTCCGACGATGAACCTCCTCTATTACGCCGTGAAGGGCGAAGGCGCGTTCAGAATGAATCCCGACGGCAGCGTCGAGCGCATCCATGTATCAGACCGCGATGACCATTTGCGGACCCTTCGTTCGATTTCCTTCTTTAATGAAAAGGAGAAGGTCTTCATGGCGAAACACGCGGACCGCTTCGAAGGGGAAGCAAGACCCCTTGGCGCCGCGATGAAATTCTGCGCCATCGCCGAAGGTAGCGCCGACTTCTTCTACCGCATCTCCGCCGGCACTAAGGAATGGGATGTCGCTCCAGGGGATCTCCTGGTTCGCGAAGCCGGAGGCGTCATGGTGGATGGTAACGGGAAGCCATTCCGTTACAATCGGGAAGACGTTTATAACCGCGATGGTTATGTCCTCGCCAACAAAGAAAGTAACCTGGTGTTAGACTAACGGGCCTGCCTCGAGCAGGCTTTTTCTTTCCGTTTTGAGGGTTGATTTCGCTGATGTTTTGCGGAGTAAATGCCCAAAAACAGAGACCCAAAAACGGAAAAAGTTCGCAAAAAGCCACTTTTTCATTGCTTTTCAGGCTTTTTGCCCTGTTTTTGGCGCGTTTCCCTTTGGGAAGAAGGTGAAAAAAACACTAACGCATTTTGAAGCGGTGGATTATCCTTTGAGTAGGAGGTAATAGTATGCACGCTTTCTGCAAATGGATGGATGAACGCTCCCGTCTCGTGAAGATCCTCTTCTGCTTGCCGATCGTTGATATCCTTTGGGGTATCTACCGCCTCGGTGGTGCCATTGCCAACAAGAACGTCCTCCATATCGTTCTCGCTGTCGTTTGGATCATCTTCGCCGGTTTCGTCGGCTGGGTTCTCGACCTCGTCTTCATCCTTCTCACCGGTCGTATCTTCTGGTTCCAGGAATAACCGTCGTTCCAATCAAAAAGCGTTCCCGCGAAGGAACGCTTTTTTGCTTCTTCTACCCGCTTAATGGATGAAGCGGTAGTTGTTGTTGAAGTCGACGGTATGCTTGGCCGAGGTTCCTTCTCCGCCGAGGATGGCCTTCCGCGTGGCGGAAGGAATCAATTTGTTCCAATCGTCTTCGCTGCCTTCGAAATGGAATCTGAGTTTCGGACTATTGACGAAGTTGAAAGAATTTTCGGCAACCGATACCAAGGTCTTGGGGATGAAGATCTCTTCCACGCCGGTGGCATTGGAGAAGCAATTGGCTCCGATGCTGGTCAAAGTGCGTGGCAAGGTGATGACGCGATTGAAATGGACATCGGCGTAGGCTTCTTCGTCGAAGGTTTTGGCGTTGACGGGGAAATAAGAGCGCCCTTCGCCTAATCCATATCGGTATTGGAAGGCGCGCTTGCCAACGGTTTCGACGCTATAGAAGCCTTCGATACCCTCCAAGGGCTCAGAGTAGTTCATTCTCCGCGACGCGAACATATGGTTCACGATTTGCGTGTAGGCGCTGGATTCATGGACCACGCCCGAGGCATAGGGGAAGAGATAGGGGACGGATTTGTCGACGGCGTTCATGGATTCGGCATCGCCGTTGGCACTCTTGGTTTTGATATAGGATGCCAAATGGGCGCTTTGCCCTTCTTTGAAATCACTGGCTTCCATGACCATTGTGAGCTTTTTCGCGTTGTTGACGCGATACATGAATACGTCTTCATCCGCGGTATGGTAACGGAAGGGGCGGGCCTCGACGTCATCGGCATAGGCGGTCTGGGATTCGGGGTTTCCGAATTCGAGGAAGTCGTGGGGGTTATGCAGCGTGGTGGCGCTGGAGGGGCAGGAGATTTCCCAAGTGCCCATTTTTTCAGGCAAATTAGGCAATTCCTTCAGCGAGTGGCCTTGGCCGGCTAAGACATAGGCAAAGCTCTCTAAATTGTCATCGGCATCGTAATAACGGATGCGGTAAATCTGGGAGTCGGTTTTTACCGTCTTGGAGTAGAGATGCACGACGCCGCTATAACCGACGCGTTCATCGAAAGGTTTGGTGAATTCGCGGTCGAGGTACCAACCGACGAATTGATAGCCCGGCTTGACGGTGCCGTTGCCGATCTTCAAACCACCGGTGATGGTCGAATAAGTGAAGGAAGTGGGGTTGCCGCCTTCGTCGCCGGGGGTGCAGAAGATCGTATAACTGGGATAGTAGTGGCGGTCTTCGTGTAACGCGGTGAACTGATTCATGCCATTGGACCAATAGCCACCATCCTCAAGAGTGGGGAATTCGGTGACGTCCTGGCCATCATCGATGGCATAGACTTTGCAACTATCATCTGGCATATGGAAAATGGCGGCATGTTTCCCATCCGGCATCTTGATGTTCTGGAAGGAGCGGGCGGTGAAGATATGGCGCCCCTCCGCATCGACGATACGGACCCCGTGGATGTAACTTCCGGGGACATAATGGCCTGGTTCGGCGGTGGCTTTCAAAGGCGTGGGATCGCTGGTCTGGATGTATTCGGCCTTGTATTTCACCCCATCGACGATATCGGGGATCTCATATTTGTCCGGGCTGACGACATGGCGGTTTCCGTCATAGACATCCTCGGAAGCGTGGGCTTTGGTCTGATTGACGATGGTGTCGATTTCGGTCGACCTCGTGTAATGGAAAGAGATGGATTTGATGTGGAGATCGGCGGCGGAATTGTTCACGATTTGCAATCCGCCGGCCTGCCCTAAATCGGCGATGGGCGTTCCGGAAGCCACTTTATTGAAATCATCGTATTGGCCGGGATGATAACCGGAACGGAGATAGTAGGATTCTTCTTCGCATTCCACGGTGAAATCGGTGATGCCACGGATGGCGGTGGAGAGGGTCAAAGATCCGGTGGGGCCGATGATGAAAGGATAGCCGCCCTTATTTTCATAGACGCCGTCTTCGTTGAAATGGAACTCATCGCCATTGAAGCCGATGAAATCCCCGCCGTTGACGGGATATTGGCTATCGATGCGGACATCGTAGACCCCCTTATCTTGGATCTCTAGGTCGATGGAGGAACTGGCTCCCCCGAAAGATGCGGTGACTTTGACGGTTCCCGCTTTTAATCCATAAACGCGGCCAAGGCCATCGACGCGGACGATGTCGGGTTCGGAATAAGTGAATTCGACATCCGGGAACGCGTGGTCGCAGGAAAGCTGCATGTATTTGCCGACATCCATCGTGGGTGATGGGGCGGTTAAGGCAATGGTGACGACGGGTTCCGGTTCCGAAGACGAGGAACCGGAAGCGGAAGAGCTCTCGGAAGAGGAAGACTCACCCGATGATTCGCTCGAAGGGGAACTCGAATCCTGGGATGAGGACGCCTCCGAAGCGAAGCTCGAAGAGGATCGCTTTTCATCGCAACCGCAGGAATTCAAAGCCAGCAACGCCGTGCAGGCAAGACATAACAAAACGCCTTTTTTCATGGGAACATTATACGGAACAAATCGGCTTGCTGTGTAGCCTTTTAGCAAAATGTTCCACTTGCGTGCAACACACGCGACAAATTAAAATACCCCTATGAAAAAGACCAATTTCATCTTGGCCGGATTGTTGACGGTCCTGGCCATAACCTCCTGTGGCAAGGATACCTTTTCCGCCGCTCCGCAATTAAGCGAGGAACAAATCGCCCAAAAAGAAGACGAGGCGATCGAACAAGCGCTCTCCGAAGTCCCGGTGGAAGCGGCAGTGGAGGAAGTCGATGACCTCCCCGACATCGACCGGTCCGACCTCGTGGAGGATCAGGTGGATACCTCCTCGCTCGAGACCGACCCCGATTACGTCATTCGTCTGCAAGGCGTGAACGACGTCGTTCCCGATGCGCCGCGGATGTTCCGCCCCTCGCTGAAGGCCAAACCGGCCGATTTCCGAATCGAGGATCAAAACGGCTATGTGGTTCCGGTCGTCCCCGCCTCCAAGGACGGCTATGCCGGCTTCACGGCCGCGGACGGATTCTCCGGATCCGAACTGTACCGGATCACCTTATTGAACGAGGAGGCCTCCTTCTACGGAAAGGATCCCAGCGTCCGCGAGATCTTCCTCAACCTCCACCGCGCCCCGGCCTCCGTTGAGGAGAACAAGGACATCCGCGATCTGAAGGACGACATCCAACTCTTCGACGCGAAGAACATCATTGAGGAAGGCGATGATGCTTTAGGTGATTATTTCATTTACCCGATCCCCCTCGAGCTCCGGGAAGGACAGATCTTTGGGATGGGCAAAGACGCCCAGCACCCCCAGGACGGCAGCGGCTTCTACGGCTCGTTCAAATCCTGCTCCCGCAACCCCAACGGCGATGGCTATTTGGTCCGTTATGGGGATACCGAAGGCAAGGACCTCTACGACAATCTGGACATCGATAAGGCCAACGCCCCGGTTTCCCTCGATAACGCCGAACCCGTCATCGATACCGATTCGATCGCCAATTACGTTAAGAATTCCGATGAAGCAAAAGCTGCTTTAAGGGCGGCGTTAAAAGCCACCGGTACCCCGATTGACCAATCGCCGAAACTTTTGATTCCCGATGGCGGTTCCTGGACCACGCGTCTGACTTTGGATATCAAGACCTCCTACGCAAACAGCACCTTCAAGATTGCCATCATCGGCACGCTTAATTTCCAACCCAAGGAACATCTTCATATTGCCTTAAGCTTCACCATTTCCGTCGAAGTGACTTGGGAAGCCCAAGGAAGCTGCGGCATCGAATGGAAATTCATCATCCCGGTGGGCATCAAGTATTCCGTCTATGTCACTCGCGACGTTATCTTCACCATCGACTTTAAGCTCATCGTTTCCTATACGAACAAACCACCGGAAGAGCAAGAAATCGACGATCAGATCAACGACGAATACCAGGCCGCTTATCAGAACAAACATGATGATAAATGCCCGATTTCCGGAGGCGGTGCCAAAGGCATCACCGGGCAAGAAACCAAGACGCTTCGGTTATTTAACATCGACGTTAACTACTTCTTCCCCGTCGTCATCCGCTTCGAAGTCGATTTGTATATCAAAACCCAGCTCCAGGCGGGCTTGAATCTGCAGTATAAGACCCGTTCCCGTGACGTCGTCATCAATTATTCCAACGAGAGCAAAGGCTCCGATTCCGGGGCGAGCCGCGAATCGTCCGAAGGCTCCACCGAATGGTCCATCGTCTTCTTCGGCACCATCTACATCGAAGCCGGCATCGAGGCCTCCCTTGGGATTGGCATCGCCGGTCTCTACAAATATTTGCACATCCGCGTCTATTGCGACGTCTATCTGGACTTCACCATCCAAGGCTTCATCCGTCTGCATATGACCAAAGTCGATGGCGGGGAATGGAACGCCGACGCCACCTTTGGCGGCAAAGTCGAAATCGGGTGGGGCGCAAGACTCGGCATCGAACTGAAAGCTCTCTTCTTCGATTGGGATCACACGTGGCCACTCGCCGATACGGTGCTCTGGGGCATTGGCAATATGAATGCCATCAACGAGTTCTCGCAAAAGGAACAGACCGTGTCGTTGACGCAAAACGAGACCGATCTCAACGAAATGGGCTTCCTCCGTACCGCGGTCTTCGACGGCAATAAGATGTCCACGACCGTGACGGACATGCCGGCCTCCACCCAGATCCATTGGATGTATGGGGCTTTCGTCAGCGATGACAAATATAACACGCCGGTCTTTAATTACGCGGTCACCTCCGTGAAGGATGAAAACGGGGACGATCTACCCGTGACCGACGTCAAGATCGAGAATGGCAAGTTCATCTTGAACGATACCGCCCCGGTGAAGTTCACCGCCACCGTCCCGGGTAAGTTCGGCGATGCCGGCACCAAGACGGTTACCGTCAACTTTGAGGCGACCAACGTCCAGACCGTCTACATCGACAACCAACTCTGTGGCCGCTACCGCGATGGCCAGGCGCTGACCTTGCCCAAGAGCGCCTTGATCAAAGACCACAAGAAGTTCGTCGGTTATATCGTCGACGGCGGTTCGACCATCTATCAGCCCGATGACACCATCCACATCGTCTACAACGCCGACAATCCCCGTACCTATATCTACTCCAACTGGGTCGACTACATCACCTATGAGGTCTACTTCATGTTTATGAAGGGGAACCTGCTGATGATCGACGAGGTGGAAAAGGGCCACCCCGCCACCCCGCCGGAAGGAAGCGACCGCGACCAATATATGGGTGCGGGCTTCACCTTCAAGCAGTGGAGCACCGACGAATATCTCGATGTGCAGCAAAACCTCATCGTCTATGGGCTCTATACCGAAAACTCGTTGAACTGATATGAAAAAGATTGGCGCTTTGTTCCTTTGTTTGGCTTTATTGGCCTCTTGCGGAGGGAAATCCTCTTCCTCCTCCAGCGAGGTTTCTAGCGCCCCGTCTTCTTCCATGAGTAGTTCCGAGCCATCATCGGAGCCTTCCTCCGAGCCCTCTTCGGAGTCCGCCTCCGAAAGTTTGGCTCCCGAGAGTTCTTCTTCCGAATCCTCCGCTAGCACCGGCCCGGAAATCCGCGAATTGAATTGCCACTTCGAGGGCTGCGCCTTCTATGACCCCGACACCCGGATTGTCCGCACCGCGGGACTGGATTATTTCTGGTTCTGCTTCGAGGACCGTTACACCAACATCCAATTTGAGACCGAACCCGACGATAAAGACAAGGTCAGCTATCGCCTTTTCCTGAATGCCCAATGCATCGCGATGCGGCTGATAGGAGGTCAAAAGGAAGCCACCGTCAAAATCACCGCCGATAACGGGGATAATGTCTTCTATCAAGTCCAATTCCTCATTTCCACCGTCGAAAGGCCCAGTTTCACCAAAGAAGACCTTGGCTATCTTTACGGGAACTACTATTACGACCGGAAGACCGTCGCCATCAACGAATCCGGGATCCGGGTGGATAACCAAAACCTGGTACCCACCGCGATTTCCACCGAGACTTATGGAGAAGGGGATGCCGCGGAATCGTTGCTTACCATCACCTGCGACAAGCTCTTCAACGACCATACCTATCTCCTCCATCTCACGTTAGGACAGAAAAAATATCTCACCGTGGAAAAAATCAGTGCCAATAGTGGGGAGAGATCCACCCTCGTCGATAAGGCTTATCCGTCTTTGGAATCCTTCCGTGGCATTTTTAAGGCCGAGGGGCAGGATGTTTCCTATCTATTCGGGAACGAATTCAATTCCACCCGTAAATGCTTCAACGTCTTCGAATACAACGAAAAAGCCGGCTATTCCCGTTTGGCGGAATTCGCTTGGTCTTCCTATGTTAGTTTGGATGAGGAAGGCCATGCGACGATCAAGGTGGATGAAGTAGTCGATGGCGACGACTATCACATCAATGAGAAGGGCATGGTTGCCACCGATAACGGCGACATGGTCGCTTTCGATAAAGTCATCTATTCCTACGATGTGGCCGCCATCGGAACCCAGTATCTTCGCGATGACGGAGCCACGGTCTCTTATGCTTTCGATGAAAGCGGCGTCCTTTCCGGCGGCGTCGAAGGCTCCGGCGAGACCTATGGGAAAGGCACCCTGATGCGGGATGCCCAAGGTTTCCATTTGGTCTTCGGCTCACCCGAGGGAAGCGACCCTTATATCGATTTCATCTTCAATGCCGAGGGGCTCACGATCCTCGGCAAAGATAACGAAAAGCATCGGGTTGCTTTCCAAGCTACGATGATCCCCGCGAAAGAGCTCTCCGAAGGCGGAACTTCGCGACCCTATACCGGTATCGGTCGATCTGACGTTGTGCTCGAGATTTACCGCAATGACGACGGCTCAAAGTATTGGACAACGCGGGACGGGAATCGCGATATCACCCTTTCGGTTGCTGAAACCGGAGGCGCGGTCACCTATTACTGGACCGAGTCCACGGGAGAACAATACCATCTCCGTCGTCGCACCAAAGGCATGCTTTATAATGCCTGGGCGTTAGGGGGCGATTACTCCGGTTGGATTGGCTATGTCTCCAACACCGTCTTGGACGAATGGCTCTTCGAGACCGATTCGGAGCGCCACCTTTATGCTTCGGATACCCAAGACGGATTACAGGAAGTCATCTTCGATAAAACCACGCGGAAAGCCCATATCGGGATTGACGATTATGACTTCTCCTATCGCTTCGGCACCGCCTTCCATGATGACGTCTGCGTCTTTGCCAATAACCTGGAATTCGATGAAGTGAATCCGGATCTGGGCGCCTTCGAAGTCTGGGGCCAAGACTTCTATGGATTGTATTTCCGACCCTTTGTCTTCAGCTATGTCACCGGCACTTGGCAAGACGGAACCGTGGATTTGCTTTCCATCGATAAGAATTCGTTCCATCTTTCTTACGATGGCAATCCGAAGAACTACGATTTGTATTTGGAAAAGAACGAAGACGGAGAAGAGTTCTTGGCGATCCGGTTTGTCACCGAAGTGGCCGAAGAAGACGTGACTTATGTTTTGGTGGGTTCGACCAAGTTGAACCTCTACCTATATAAAGAAAGCAAAACCGGGCAGCTAGAACTGTTAAAGACCCTCGCTCGGAAACACGATTAAAGAAAACCCAGGCACCTTATTTCAAGGCAGCCTGGGCTTTTTTGCTGATGTAGGCTTCCAAGATATCGGCAGGCACATTATCGGAACGGACCGCCATGACGCCAGGGACTTCTTCCATGAGGATGATTTCCACGCCGGAAGCGATGTCGTCTTGGGCAAACGTGCAACCTTCGCAAGCGCCGATCATCGTCACATAGACGACGCCATCGCGAAAGCCGACGTAATCGATGTCGCCCCCATCCCGCTGGAGGAAGGGGCGGATTTTATCTAGGACCGCTTCAATGGCCTTAATGGTTTCTTCTTCGTTCATAACGGGACTTATTCTAGGCACCTTGCAAGTAAGATTCAAGGAAGATGATTCCCATATTTATGGGAAGGATTATAATAGGCGCCATGGTCGAAAAACGCGAACCAACCTTGACCAATCGCCACAAAAAGATCCTTGCGGCGGTGCTCCAAGCCGATGAGGCCGGGCATCTGCTTAGCGCCGATGGGGTCGTGACCCTGCTCCAAGGGAATCTCCCCGAGGCATGGGCATCTGCTCTTTCAGGCAATGGGGCGTTGCTTTCCCTTTCGGGGCGGCAAGGCAAGACGGCGGTCCATTGGTTGGTGCGGCATGGCTATCTCCACCAAACCTATAGCCGGGATTACGATGAGTATTACCTCTATCTTTCTAACAAAGGCAAAGAGATCGCCCTGGCGTTTTTGCCCAAATTGAAACGCAAAGAAAAGACGGCCAAGCCACGCCGCCCTTATTCTTTGGAAAAGGAGTCCCTATGAAAAAAGAAATCCCCGTGTTCGAGGAATGGCCGTTCCGTGTTCCCAACATCCAGAAAGTCGTCGCTCAGGTCAACGGCTTCACCGAAGCTTTGAAGAACGCCTCGGACGAGAAAGCGGCCCTTGCCGTCGTCAAGAAGCACAACAAAGCCATGGACAAGGTTGGCAACGAAGCCACTCATGTCGAGGTTTTGTATTCCCTCGATACCACCAATAAGAAATATGAAAAGGCGATGAACGTCATCAACGAAGGCATGCCCTTAGTTCAAAACGCGGAAACCTCGTTCCAGAAGGCAATGGTCGAATCCCCCTTCCGTCCCTATTTGGAAAAGAAGCTCGGTTCCTTCCTCTTCCAGATGTATGAATACAGCCTGAAGAGCTTTGACGAGAAAATCATCCCCGAAGCCACCGAGGAGAATAAACTCTCGATGCAGTATTCGACCTTAATGGCCTCCATCCGCGTCAAATTCCAAGACGGCGAATACAATCTTTCCCAAATGGGCAAGTTCCTCCAAGACCAAAACCGTGAGACCCGCAAGAAAGCCAGCGAAGCCTACTATGCCGCCCTTTCCGAAAAGGTCGACGAGATCGAGGAAATCTACGACAAGCTCGTCAAGGTCCGCACCGAGATGGCAAAGAAACTTGGCTTCGATAACTATGTCGCCCTTGGATATCTCCGTATGGGCCGTTACGACTATCGCCCCCAAGACGTCGCCTTCTACCGCGACGAAATCGCCCGCGTTGTGACCCCGATTGCCGGAAAACTCTGCAAAGACCAGTTCAAACGGACGAAAATCCGCGATTCGCACATCTACGATTTAAGTGTGATGTTCCCTGACGGCAACCCCTTGCCCAAGGGCACGACGCAAGAGAAGATCGCCTTGGCCCAAGCCATGTACGATAAGATGTCCCCCGAGACTTCCTATTATTTCCGGTTCATGGCCGAACACCATGTCCTGGATCTCGAAGCCCGTCCGGGCAAACAGGGTGGTGGATACATGACCTTCTTCCCGGTCTATGGCACCTCCTTCATCTTCTCCAACTTCAATGGCACCAGCGGGGACGTCGATGTTCTCACCCACGAGTTCGGTCATTCGCTCCAAGGGTTCTTAAGCGCGAATATCCCCGTCCCGGAATATCGTATGGGCACCATGGACGAAGCCGAAATCGATTCCATGTCGATGGAATTCTTTGCCCATCCCTATATGGAGTCCTTCTTCGATAACGCCGAGCGGTATCGTTACGTCCACCTTGCCGACGCCATCTCCTTCCTTCCCTATGGCGTTACGGTCGACGAATTCCAACACTGGGTCTATGAAAACCCCGAAGCCACGCCGGCCGAACGTGATGCGAAGTGGCACGAACTCGAACTCAAATACACCCCCTATAAAGTGGCCTTGTATAAGGATTGCGAATATCTCGCTTCCGGCCACCGCTGGCTCGGACAGGGCCATATCTTCGGTAGCCCCTTCTATTACATCGACTACACCTTGGCCCAGGTCATGGCCTTCCAGTTCTTCAACCTCGACCGTAAGGACCACGAAAAGGCCTGGAAACGTTATATCGCCCTATGCAAGATGGGCGGCAAATATCCCTTCCGCACTTTGGTGAAGAAGGCCCATATGAAGGATCCCTTCGAGCCCCATACCATCGAAAAGGCCATCAAGCCTTTGCTCAAAGAACTCAAGAGCTACAAAATAGATTAATCCTTATATGTCTTCGTCGAAACGCTTCCCCTTATTGGCATTGGTCCTCGCTTCATGCGCGGGAAGCAGCGCATTGCCTCCCCAAACCACCCCGGTCGCTTATGATCCGGCGGATGGGGAGACCACGCCCTTCGACGAAGACTTTTACTTACACGGCGAAAACGACGAGGTGTTGAATTCCATACGGAAATCCACGTTCCGTCCCGCCTGGTTTACTACCGATCCCGAGAAGAAAGCGGATCGCCTTTTGGAATCTTCTAACTCCGTGGAAGAAGCCCGCGAGCATTGCCGCGTCAATTTCAGCGACGACCGTTTCAAGGATTCGATCAACAAACCCACCCGTATCGAAGTGGAAGTGGAAACGCCTTTCTTTTACCAAGTCGCGGTGGATTGGGATGTCTCTAGCTCAAGCCAAACCACCTCGTATTCGACTCGCGTCATCTGCCCCAAGACGGCGGAATTCGATTATGCCCCGACCGCCGAGTGGCGGAATCAAGTCGGCCATATGCGGTTCCAAAAGTATGAACACCTGCAAAAGACGTTGGATCTTCTTTTCTCCATTCCCTCGGCCTCGAATTGGATTGCCTCGAGTTTAAAATTTGAAAACGGTATCTACAAATACACCTATTACTATGTAGGGACCACGTTTGCTTCGTGGTGGCTGCCCACCCACACGGGTATATTCTCGGCCACGGTCGCAGTGGATTCGTCCAATGGAAAAGTCACCTTCTATGGGTCTACGAACCAACCCCTTCGGAACTTGGAAGGACTCTATACGCAGCCGGCAGGGGCTTAGAAGAATTTCTTGGCGAGATAATCGGTAAAGTATTTCGGATTCATGGGCTCGCCCGTGACTTTGATAATCCAGTCCTTTGGATTGAGGTAATCGTAGGCGAAGTCTTTTTCGCGTAACCAATCCAGGATCGGGGTCAGGTTACCGGCTTGGCAGGCCTTGGCAACGTTGATGTCTTGGTTCATATAGTGCAGGATCTGCGCGCCATAGAGATTCCCTAACGCATAAGAGGGGAAGTAACCGAAGGATCCACCGAACCAATGGACGTCTTGGAGAATGCCTTGGGTGAAGTCGGGCACGTCGACGCCGAGGTATTCTTTGTATTTCTTCTTCCAGGCTTCCGGCAAATCTTCCACCTCGATTTTGCCATTGATCAAATCGCGTTCGAGTTCGTAACGGATGATGATGTGGAGGCAATAGGTGTATTCGTCGCTTTCGGTGCGGATTAAGGAGCGGCTGACTTGGTTGATAAGATGATAGAAGCCCTCTTCGTCCATCTCTAAGAATTCCCCTTTGAGGTTCTTCCTGCAAAGCCCTAAAAGCGTGGGAGCGAAGTCGCGGCTGCGGCCAATGATATTCTCGAAAAAGCGGGAATGGGTTTCGCATAACGCCGCAGAAGCCCGTCCATTGACATGGTTTTCGAATTGGTATGCAGGCCAATTTTGGAATTGGATGGAGTGTCCGCCCTCGTGGATGACGGAGAACATGGAGGAACGCCAATCCTCTACGTAATAATGGGTGGTGACGCGGCAATCATCTTTGGCCACGGAGTCGGAGAAGGGGTGCTCGGTCTCGCGAAGCACGCCCCGTTTGAGGTCGTATCCAATCGCCGGGAGGAGATCCATGGAAAGGTGGGCCTGGGCGTCTTGGTCATGGGGAAGCAGGGGCGGCAAGGCATAGGCACTTTGCTTGGCTAAGACCTCGGGGAGATGGGCGGATAAGAATTCTTTGAGGGGGCCAAAGACGGCATCGACATCCGCTTCGGTTTGCCCTTTCTCGTATTGGTCGAGGAAGGCGTCGTAAGTGGTCTTGTGGTAGGGTTTGGCCAATAACTTGGCTTCTTCCTTTTTATTGGCGACAAGCTTCTTGAAGTAGGGGAGGACCATCGCCCAATCGTTGGCGTTTTTGGCTTTCTTCCAAACCTCCATGCATTTGCTGGAGTCGCGATTCCATTCGACGAATTCCTCCATGGGGAGTTTCTCCATGAATTCGATCTGTTCCAACAAGTCGTCGATCAGGAGGGCTTGGGCGTCGTTGAGCCCGCCTTCTTCCTTGGCGGCTTTGACCAAGCGAATGAACTCGGGGTCTTGATTGATGCCTGCGTATTCGGCGTAATAGAAATTAAGCAGATCGTTTTCGCGTTCGATGGCTTCTTCGGGGGCGGTGGTTTCCACGTCAAAAGAGATGAGCGACATCAAGTGTCTAAGGCGTTCTTTCTTTTCAAAGTAAGGGGCTAGTTGTTCGTAAGCGGTCATGGGGATTGTTTCCTTTCAGCGTGGCAAGTGTAACACGATGGGGGATTCGTTTATAATCATTTGTATGATCGGTGTGAAATTGATTTTGCTTTCCTCCCTCGTTTTCATGGGGGTTGGGTCTTGCTCGCCTTCTTATTCGAGCAGTTCTTCCACAATCCACACCCACCAATACGGTCCCTATCAACACGATGAACATGGCCATTGGCGGGTTTGCCTGGATGAATCCTGCGGTTATCTGGAAGAAAAGGCAGCTCACCAATTCGTCCGTGCCGATCAAGACTACCAAGTCACCTTTATTTGCAGCATCTGTGGATATTCTTATTCCATGGGGGAGATGCTGAAATACGAATACCTTCCCGAAGAAGACGGTTATGCCGTGTCCAAAGGGATCTATTTCGACACGCAAATCGAAGAGCTCACGATCCCCTCGACCCACGCTGGCAAGCCGGTGATTGAAGTGGGCTCGTTTGGCGGGCTAGAGCAGCTAAAGAAAGTGACCATTCCCGAGGGTGTCCTTCGGTTAGGGGACGCTTGCTTCCAAAGGTGTCCAAAACTCGAGGCATTGGAGATTCCCGACTCCGTCGAATCCATCGGCGCCTATTTCTGCGAAGGAGACACCGCCCTTGCCTCTTTGAAATTGAGTTCCCAGCTTTGGAGAATCCCCGAACTTGCGTTCAACGGAACCGCCATTTCTTCCGTCACCTTAGGGAAAGAGGTCCGCGAAATTGAGCGTCACGCCTTCTCTTTTTGCCCAAATCTAACGACCATCGAAGTCAGTTCGGAAAATCCCTACTATACCACCCAGGACGGGGTTCTCTTTAGTAAGGACATGACCGAACTGGCGGTTTATCCCACGGGCAGGGAAGGGGCTTATGAGATTCCTGACACCGTTACCTCGCTGGGGATTACCGCTTTCGAAGGGGCGATGGCATTGACTTCGGTCAAACTGAGCGCGATCCCTTCCTTAGCCGAACGTTCGTTCTTCCGTTGCGAGAATCTGACCTCCGTCACGATCCCCGAAGGCGTCGTCAATATCGGCACAGACGCTTTTTACGGTTGCTATTCGTTACCATCGGTCGTTTTCCCTTCCACACTGGAATCGATTGGCAATTGGGCTTTTATGCATTGCACGTCCCTCACTTCCATTCGTTTACCCAAAGCCTGCGTTTCGCTTGGCCTTTATCCGTTTAACGACATGACGGCCCTGACCAAATTCGAGGTCGCTTCGGGGAATCCCGTGTTCGAAGCCAGCCAAGGTGTGCTCTATGGCCACCAAGATGGACACCACGCTTTGTTAATGGCACCGCGTAGCTTCCAAGGATTGCTCCGGATTCCTGCTGGCATCGAATATATCGATAATTTCTCGCTGACGAATACCCCTGGTCTAACCGGAATGATCGTGCCCACCGGTTTCAAGGCGTTCTATGATTCATTACAGGGATGCGACCGTTTCAGCGCGGTGTATTACGAAGGGACCGCCAAAGACTGGGCGAACATCGAGTATTCCGAAGGCACGGGACTTCCGTTAAACATCTCCGTGGTTTACTACTATTCCAAAACCAAACCGACCAACGTCCCCGATTCTTCTTTGTATTGGCGTTACGTCGACGGACTTCCCACCAACTGGAACTAAAGACGGAAGTAAATCTTCCGTTTTTCATAGTATTTTCCAGTGGGCTTTGCTACCATTATGGCAAGTCTATAGGAGGTATTTACCATGGCCAATGAATTAGACGAAACAGATGTTAGCTTGATTAATCAAGAAGGCCGTGACGTTCACGTCATCGAGAAAAAGGTTGCCGTCAAGAAATCCACTTCCGCGGTGGTCTTAGAAGTGCTCCTTTGGTTCTTAGGGATTCTTCCGGGTCTCATCTTCACCCTCATCCTCAAACCTCGCGCGAGGGCTTATCTGCAACAGCTCCAGCAGAAGATCCAACACGACGCTTCCACCATCGACAACTATCAGGAACAGCGTGTCATCATTCTCCAAAACGCCGCCAAGTTGCTTGACAGATCGATCGAACTCGATAAGTCCACCTTCACCGAGATTGCCCGCCTCCGTTCCGGCGCTCCTTCCGATGAAGCCCGTAACGAACTTCAAGGCAAACTCGACGTCGTCGAACGTAACATCAACGTCGCTTTCGAAAACTACCCCGATCTCAAGGCCCACGCCGAAATCGCGGATGCCATGCGTCAAAATTCCTACCTCCAGCAGGAAATCACCGCCGCCCGGGAAGTCTACAACGACGCGGTCAACCGCTGGAACGCCCAGATCTTTGCCTGGCCGGTCTATTGCAATGTCGCGGCCAAAGCCGGATACACCACCCGTATCCCTTATACCGCTTCCGCCGAGATCAAAGCCCGTTCCAAAGAAGTCTTCTTCTAAGCGAAACCAACAAGAAAGGCGAGCCTCGCGCTCGCCTTTTTTCATTTCATGAACTTCTTGCCTTTTTCAATGGCTTCGGCTTCCCATTTGGGCATGTCGCCGGATTCTGCTTCCTGCAACAGTTTTTTGTCCTGCTTGGATAATTCGATCTTGGCGAAGAGGTCCGGTCGTAGCTCCCGGGTCAGGAGGAGAGATTGCTTGCGCTGCCATTTCTCGATGGCCTGATGATTCCCCGAATAGAGGATTGGGGGAACCGTAGCGCCCTGGTAATCATAGGGCTCGGTGTATTGGGGATATTCCAATAGATTGTCGCCGAAGGACTCGTGATCGAGGGACTCTTTGGTGATGGCCCCATCGAGCAAACGAATGACGGAATCGGCGATGGCCATGGCGGGAATCTCCCCACCGGTGAGGATATAATCCCCGATGGAAATGAGCTCGTCGCAATAGGCGTTCACCCGCTCGTCCACACCTTCGTAATGTCCGCAAACAATGATTAAATCGTCGAGTTTTGCAAACTTTTCAGCGGTTTTTTGATCATAGGTATGGCCCCGAGGAGACATCAATACGACGTGGCTATTGGGCTTTTTGACCGCTTCAATCGCATCGACGATTGGCTGGCATTTTTGCACCAATCCGGCGCCACCGCCAATCGGTGGGGTATCGGTCCGCCCGTATTTGTCTTTGGTATAGGAACGGATATCCACGGCTTGAAAAGAGGCCACACCTTTGCCTAAGGCGCGTTTGATGATGGAATTGGTGGTGAAACCTTCGAACATCGAAGGGAACAGCGTTAAGACGGTGATGTTCATACCAGTCCTCCAATTTCATGGATCACAATGGTTTTGCTATCTTGGTTCACTTGCTTGACGAAGAAGTCGTTGAAGGGAACATAGAAGGTTTTGCCCTTTTCCGTTTTCCCTTTGAGGTTGGGTGTGGGGGTATAGGTCATGACGGAAATCAACGTCCCAAGGGGTTTGCCGTCTTCGTTGACCATCGCAAATCCGATGATGTCGGCATAACGGATCGCCCCTTCGGGCACGGGGGCTTTGGCTTTGTCCATTTCCAAAAGGCAATTCCGATAAGGCGCCATCTCTTCAGGGGTCGTGATCTCCTCAAAGCGGAGTAGCATCCCTCCGGCGATGTTGCGGAAGGAAGCAAGGGTTACCTCTTTGAGGACCCGTCCTTGTTCGGTCACCAAAAAATAATGTTCTCCCTTTTTGAAGCGGAGTTCGGGGAAGTCGGTCATCAAGTAAGCGTTGACCTCGCCTTTGACGCCGAAGGGTTTTCCTAAAGAAGCGATGGAGATGCGTTCCATAAATCAGGCTAATTATAAAGAAAAACGACGGGGATGTTACTCCTCGTCGGTTTCTTCGCTGAAACTTTCGAATTTCAAATGGATGTGGAGGTTGCTGTTTTCCGCTTTCGGGGCGATGCCGACGACTTCGCGAAGGGCATTGGCTACTTGGCCTTTCTTCCCGATTAAGCGGGCGGTGTCATCGTCTTCTGCGACGATAAGGACAGTCACGTCACGCTTAGTTTCCCCAGGAAGGGTCCGAATCATGATGGATTCAGGCTTCTCCACAAGGGGAGCGATCAAGGGACGTAACAGCGCGTCGTAATCCTTTTCCATTATTTGCCAGCTTTCTTGCTTTCGGCGTATTTGGCGATGATGCCTTTTTCGCTGAGCATGGACTTCACCGAACCGGTGGGGACGGCACCATTGCCAAGCCACTTCAAGGCGAGCGCTTCGTCGATTTGGGCTTCTTTGATGCCTTTGGCGGGATCATAGATGCCGATTTGTTCGATGTAGCGGCCATCACGGGTGAAGTGAGAGTCGGCGGCGACGATACGGTAGAAGGGGTCTTTGTGGCGACCGATGCGGGTCAATCTGATTTTAACTGCCATGGTTGTTCTCCTTTTTAGCAGGGCTACTATAGTCTTTGGGGATTCCGGTGTCAAGCAAAAACACTTTACATCGAAAAGCAGTTGCCTTCTCCTTTGGAGTCGGTATAATTACCCCTGCGTGTTCCAACACGATACGCAGGCTCCGCTGTCCTTGTCACGGGTTCAAGAACCTGAAGAGAAACCATTAGCTAGGAGGTAATACCGATGAACACCAAACTCGTCGACGAAATCACCGCCCGTCAGCTTCGCACCGACATTCCCGAGTTCTCCTCCGGTGACACCATCAAGGTGTATGTCCGTATCATCGAGAACAAAAAGGAACGTAACCAGGTCTTCGAAGGTGTGGTTATGCAACGCCGTGGATCCGGCGTCTCCGCCACCTTCACCGTCCGCAAGATCTCTTCTGGGATCGGCGTGGAACGTACCTTCCCCGTCAACACCCCCTCGATCGCCAAGATCGAAGTGGTCAAGCACGGTAAGGTCCGCCGCAACAAGATCACCTACATGCGTAAGCTCTCCGGCAAAGCCGCTCGTATCAAATCCCGCGACTAAGAAGCCGTTTGTAAAAAACGTGACGAGGCCTCAAATGAGGCCTTTTTCTTATTCTCGCGCACCTATGATATAATCTTCCCGATATGTCCCCCCGCTCGATTGACTCCTCTTTGCATTCACCGGTGGCCCCCGCGGAAAAGAAAAAACGTCCGTGGTATGTTTTCCTCTTCTATGGAGTGATTGTCGCCGCGATGGTCGTTGCGGTGTTCGTGGGTGGAAACCTCGCGTATTTGAATTTGAGCTTTGGGATGCCCGTGTTCATCAGCGGCACCTCGATGTATCCCTATTTGAATCTCGATGCCGAACGCAAAACGAGCAACGGTTATCGTCCCCTGCGTTTCGATGATGGCAATTCCATGGATGGGGATTGCGTCGACTATGGATATGCCAAACCCAAGGATCGCTTAAATCTACCAAATGACATCCATCGTTATGATGTTTTGGTGACCTATTATCCTTCCGACTATTCCCCCTCTGGAACATTGAACAAACGGGCCGCGTTGAAGATTAAGCGCGTGATCGGCCTCCCGGGGGAGACGCTCACTTATCGCATCGTCAAAACCAGTGAAGGAGAAAGCGAAAACGCCAATCCCATTTGGGGGGAGGTCACGGTGACTTCCAGCGAATTCCCCACCGGGAAAACATTAACCCCTTTATATAAAGAAGCGGATTATCGTCTTGAGGGCCGTCCTTATGCCTATCCTGAGTCCACCTATGGCTGGGCGGAGGAAGGAAGCTTTACCATTACCCTCGGACCCAAGGAATACTTGGTGGCGGGCGATAATCGCGGCTATTCCTATGATGGGATTGCCGGGCGTTTCGCCATTTCCGAATCCATGATTGAGGGCAAGGCTTACTTGATCGTTGGCAAAGGAAAGATGGTCGTTGGTTCCGAAGGTGATAGCGTCGACATCAATTATTCTTATTTATTCGCCCCCTGGGCGTATCGGAGGATTGGCTAATGGGACAACAAGGCGTTCATTATTTCCCCGGCCATATGCAAAAGGCCCTCCGGCAAATGAAGGAGTATATCAAGGTCATCGACCTCGTCGTCGAGATTTTGGATGCCCGGGCGCCTTTGTCTTCCCGTAACCCTTTGCTCGATGAACTCTTAGGTGGCAAGCCGCGCGTCGTCCTTCTTTCGAAATCCGATACCGCCGATCCTGAGGCTACCCAAGCCTGGGTGAACGATTTCAAATCCCAAGCCGAAGGCGTGCTTGCGGGAAACCTCACCAAAGGGAAAATCATTGGACTATTGAAAGCGGCTGCTTCTCCCATCATTGCCAAAAAACGGGAAAAAGAAGCGAAATTTGCAATGAAAAAACAACCGATTCGCGTGATGGTGGTGGGGATTCCCAATGTTGGCAAATCCACCTTCATCAATAACGTATGCGGGAAAAACGTGGCCATCACCGGAAACAAAGCCGGCGTGACCCGGGCCGAACAATGGATCAAAATCAACGAAGATTTCACCCTGTTAGATACCCCGGGGGTCTTACCGATGAACTACGCCCAAAGCGAGGTCGCGGTGCGTTTGGCCTTGCTTGGCTCGATGCGGGAAGACGTCTTGCCGACCTATGAATTGGCCAAAGAACTCCTCCGTTATCTCTCCCGTTATGAGCATCCCTTAAAAGCCCGTTTCGATTTGGAAGGGGTGGGGGAAGACTACGATGCCATTTTAACCGCGATCGCCAAGAAGCGCGGACTCCTCGATGGCAGTGTTCCTTCGATTGAGAAGGCTTCTTACTTGCTTATCAAAGAATTCAAAGACGGAAAGCTTGGCCCTTATTCCTTGGAGACGCCCGATGCTTGATTTGGAAAAAGCTTATTATTCGGATTCCATCCAATATATCGCTGGGGCGGATGAAGCGGGACGCGGTCCTTTGGCTGGGCCGGTGGTGGTGGCCGCGGCGGTGTTTCCGCCGGATTACCAAAACCCCGATATCAACGATTCGAAACAAGTTAGCGAAAAGAAGCGTGAGGCTTTATATCAAGAGATCATCGACCACGCGCTTTCCTACGCCATCGTCATGGGATCGCCCGAAGAAATCGACGCGGAAAACATCTATGCTTGCACGCAGCGTCTATTTAAAAAGGCCTTATCTTCGTTGAAAGTGCCGTATCAATTTGCCTTGACCGATTGCATGCCCCTTCCCGACTTTCCCATTCCCCATGAACCGATCGTCAAAGGCGATGCCAAAGCCCAATGCATTGCCGCCGCCTCGATTTTGGCAAAGGTGACCCGTGATCGGCTGATGGTGGAATTAGAAAAGCGTTATCCCCATTTCTCCTTCGGGGAGCATAAGGGATATGGCACCAAAAAGCATTTGCAGGAGCTAGAGACCTATGGACCCATCGAAGGGGTTCACCGTAAGTCCTATGCCCCAGTGAAAAAGTTCTTCGTCAAACAGTTAACCTTATTCTGATTTCTCAAAACGACCTCCTTCTTGCGTATATGAAAAGTGAAGGAGGTTTTTTCATGGAAGAAACTATCAAAAACCGGGATGTATTAATCGCCTTGTCCCTGATCCGCCAAGGGGACACCAAAGCGATGCTCCGGGATTTACATTGTCATACCGGGGTGGATCTGGATGCGGGGTTAGAGATGAAGAAGAAGCTCCGTTGCAAGTGCGTGACGGTCTTTGACGAGGATTTCCCCGCGAGCATAAGTAGGGTCCCTTATGCCCCTTTGGTGCTTTATTATCAGGGCAATCTTGACTTGATCCGCCAGGAAGAGAAATGCGTGGCGATCGTCGGGGCAAGGGAGGCCACGACTTATGGGTCAAAACATGCCAGTATTTTGGCGCGAGAATTATCCCAAAAGGATTACGTCATCGTATCCGGCCTTGCCCGGGGAATCGACGCGGCGGCCCTACAAGAAGCTTTGCCCCACGGGAAAGCGGTGGCGGTGCTTGGCTATGGGTTTCATCACGTTTATCCCTCGGAGAACCGCTTATTACAAAAGCAGATCGGGGCGCGTGGGCTATTGCTAAGCGAGTATCCGCCGGATGTGCCCCCAAGCGCGGAACACTTCCCGGCGAGGAACCGTTTGATTGCCGGGCTTTCCCAATTGACCATCGTGGCCGAAGCCGCTCGACGCAGCGGGTCGCTAATCACGGCCACCTTTGCCTTGAACATGGGAAAATACGTGGGTGCGATCCCCTATCCTTTATCCGATGCGGAAGAGGAGGCGTCCGGTTGCAATGCCCTCATCAAGGACGGGGCGTTCCTGATCGAAGAGACGCGGGATGTCGAAGAAATCTTGGCCAAGGGAGGCACCTACCATTTCAAAAATTCTTTATAAATAACTCTTTATTTATATATAGGAAAAAGGGGATTGGAGGGTTTGACAAGCCCATTTTCGCCCTCTATATTGTTGCCCGAATTTCACGTCGTTTTATGAAGTTAGTCATTGTTGAATCACCCAAAAAAAGCGAAACCATCGGCAAGTATCTCGGATCCGATTTTAAGGTCCTTGCATCCGAAGGCCACATTCGCGATCTCTCCACCCATGGCAAAGGGGGCCTGGGAATCGATATCGAAGGCGGGTTTAAACCCGACTGGCAATTAACCCCGGCCAAGGAGCGAGTGATTTCTTCCTTGCGCAAAGCCGCCAAGGATGCGGAAGTGGTCTATCTCGCAAGCGACCCTGACCGCGAAGGGGAAGCCATCGCCTACCATTTGGCGGAAGTGTTGCATCTTCCTTTGAAGGCCCAGACCCGTTTGCAGTTCCGCGAAATCACCAAGCCGGCGATTCTTGAAGCGCTAGCCCACCCTCAACAGATCGATATGAATCTCGTCGGCGCCCAAGAAGCGCGCCGCATGCAAGACCGTATCATTGGTTTCATGGTTTCGGGCTTACTCCAAAAGAAGATTTCCCTAAAATCCGCGGGACGTGTGCAATCTTCCACCTTGAAATTAATCGTCGATAAGCAGAAAAACATCGATGCGTTCGTGCCCAAAGAGTATTGGACGATCGATATCGACGTCGTGATTGAAGGCAAAACTTACAAAGCCTCGCTTACCAAGGTGGACGGCAAGCCGTTTAAATGCTCCTGCAAGGAAGAAGCCGATGCCATCGTGGCTAGGATTCCTTCGCAACTGGTCGTTTCCAGCTGCGTCAAAACGCCAAAGCAGGTATTCCCCAAGCCGCCTTTTACCACCTCGACGATGCAGCAAGAAGCCTATACCAAATATGGCTTTTCCAATACCAAGACCCAATCCACGGCCCAAAAGCTCTATGAAGGCTTGACCGTCAATGGGGAACATGTCGGTTTGATCACCTATATGCGTACCGACTCCACCCGGATCTCGGAGAACTTCTATCTCCGTCATGCCGTTCCTTACATCCACGAAGTCTATGGGGATGAATATATCGGCAAATTCACCAAGGGGAAGAAGAGCAAGAAGAACATCCAGGATGCCCATGAAGCCATCCGTCCTACGGGTACCCATCGCACGCCGGATGTGGTGGCCTCCTTCGTCACCCCCGACCAAGCCAAGCTCTATCGTTTGATCTATAACCGGGCGATGGCCTCCTTAATGGCGCCGAAGCAAGTCGAAGCCACTTCGATGATCCTTTCCGGCAATGGTTTGGATTTCTCCTTAAGCGGATCGCGCACCTTATTCCCGGGCTTCTCCGTCCTTTACCATGACCCCGAGGAGAAAGAAGAGGATTATTTGCCATCGCTCAATCAAAACGACGAAGTGCAGCGCAAGGACATCCACGCGGAACAAAAATTCACCAAACCCGAACCCCAGTACAATGAAGCTTCCATCGTCCGCACCATGGAAGAAAAAGGCATTGGCCGTCCTTCTACTTATGCCTCGACCATCAAGACGTTATTGGACCGGAAATACATTACCGCCGTCAAAGGCGTGATTTCCCCGACCGATGATGGCAAACTCGCCGTGGAGACCTTGGAGAAATTCTTCCCCGACATCGTTTCCAGCGATTACACCGCGATGATGGAGACCAAACTCGATAAAGTCGAGTCCGGCGAGATCACCTCCTTACAAAACCTCAAAGATTTCTATAGCGTCTTCATCGAGAATTTCGAACAAGCCAAAGAAAACATGGAAAAAGAAAAGGATGAAGAAACCGGGGAACTTTGCCCCGAATGCGGCCGTCCTTTGGTTTATAAGCGCAGTAAAAAAGGCCAAACCTTCATCGGTTGCAGCGGATTCCCTTCCTGTAAATACATCAAGCGCGACGCGGAAGCCGATCAGCCTGAATACACCGGAGAGAATTGCCCCGATTGTGGTTCCCCTTTGATCTTCAAGAAAAACCGTAAGGGCGAGAAGTTCATCGGCTGCTCCAATTTCCCCAAGTGTGGTTATACCGCCTCGCTAGTCAAAGGCACCAACAAGGCCAAAGTGAAGAAAGTCTATACCGAAAGCGATTATGTCAAACCCTGTCCCGTCTGCAAAACCGGGCACATGGTCATTCGCGAGACGCCGAAAGCCAAGTTCTTGGCCTGCACCAATTTCCCCAAGTGCCGGCACATGGAATGGCTGAATAAGAAAGAAAAATAAAATGGGAAAGCAAGTCCACGTCATCGGTGGGGGCCTCGCCGGGAGCGAAGCCTGCTTTTTCTTACTCAAGAAAGGCTATGAAGTCCACCTCCACGAATGCCGTCCCCAGGTCAATGACCACGCCCATGAAACCGACCTCTTTGGAGAGCTGGTCTGCTCCAATTCTTTGAAGTCCAAGCAACTCGAAAACGCCTGTGGCTTGCTCAAAGAGGAGATGCGGGTTTTAGGTTCCATCACCATGGAAGCCGCTGCCCATAACGAAGTGCCTAGTGGCAATGCCTTAAGCGTCGATCGGCTGGGTTTTGCGCAGGAAATTACCGCAAAACTCCGCTCGTTTCCGAATCTTTTCGTCCATCACGAAGAGGTTACCTCCCTTCCCGAGGGACCGACGATCCTTGCCACCGGACCCTTAACTTCCCCGGCTTTATTGGCTCATCTTGAGGGTTTGCTTGGCGAGGGGGCCTTATCCTTTTTCGATGCCTCTGCCCCCATCGTGAAAAAGGAGAGCATCGACTTCTCCAAAGCCTATTTCAAATCCCGTTATGAACAAGGGGATGAAGCCTATATCAACTGCCCGTTTGAGAAAGACGAATACCTCCGTTTCGTCACCGAGTTATTGCAGGCGGAAAAGGCGCCGCTACATTCGTTTGACACCCAATATTTCGAAGGCTGCCTACCCGTGGAGGTCATCGCTTCACGAGGCCTCGACACGCTGCGCCACGGCCCGTTAAAACCCATGGGCCTGGAACGTCCCGATGGAAGCCGTCCTTATGCGGTCTTGCAACTTCGCCAAGACACCAAACTCGGCGATGCCTATAACTTAGTGGGTTTCCAAACCAATCTCACCTATCCGGAGCAGAAGCGGGTCTTCTCCATGATCCCCGGCCTGGAACATGCCGTCTTCATCCGTTATGGGCTCATGCATCGCAACGCTTATTTGGATTCCCCTCGCTTGCTTAGACCCAACCTTTCTTTGGCCATCCGGGAAGACGTTTTCGTCGCTGGACAATTAAGCGGGGTGGAAGGCTATGTCGAATCCGCCGCCTTTGGCATCTTGGCGGCGATTTGCCTCGACCGTTATCTTTCCGGGGCTCCCGAAGCCTTGCCGCCTCGTTCCACCATCTTAGGGGCGTTACTTGCCTATATCACCACCCCGTCGCATGGACGTTTCACCCCGATGAATGCCAATTGGGCGCTGATTTCGGGCGCCACCAAAGCCAACCGCGAATCTTGTGTCCGTTCCGCCTTGGAGGCGATACAATCGTATCGAGGCGAAATCGATGGAAGAGACCCTCGGTGAATATCTTCGGTTTCTAAAAGGGCAACGCCAGATGTCGACGGCGACCCTGACTTCTTATGAAAAAGACATCACCCTGTTTTTGGATTATCTATCGAAGCAGGGCGTGAATCTGTATCAAGTAAGTCGCGATGATATCCGCGATTTCTTGGCCCATGAATTGCGGCGTGGCATTTCCCGCCGTTCTCTCTCTCGTCGGCTTTCCGCGTTACGGGGTTATTTCGATTACCTCCATGGCTATGAAATCGTGTCCAGCAACCCTTTCCGTTCCGTGACTTCCCCGAAAGTGGAAATCACTTATCCTAAGGCGCTTTATCTAGAAGAAGTGACCGCCTTATTTGAGGCGAACGCGAAACGCGAAGATCCCCTGGCCAAGCGCGATCAGGCGATCTTGGAATTGCTTTACGCTTCCGGGATGCGGGCCTCTGAACTGGTTTCCTTTGCCCCCAACCAAATCGATTATCGGGCCCGCATGATTGCCGTCTATGGCAAAGGCAAGAAAGAGCGTAATGTTCCCTTTGGGAAAACCGCGGAGGCGGCCATGAAGGAATATGCCGAATATACCCGTCCTTTCTTGGCCGAAAAGAATCATTCTTCCAAGCGCCCTAAGACTTTCTTCCTCAATGCCCAAGGGGCGCCTTTAACCGTCCGCGGTTTGGAATATATCTTGCGTTCGGTTGAAGAAAAAACCGGCCACTATTTGGGGCTCCATCCCCACGAATTTCGACATACCTTTGCCACCCATTTGCTCGAAAGTGGGGCGGATTTGCGTTTGATCCAAGAACTCTTAGGCCACGAAACCATCGACACGACCCAAGTCTATACCCACGTCTCCACCGAGCACCTCAAATCCCAATACGATCAATTCTTCCCCAAAAGGGGAACGAAGAAATAAACCATTTCATTTGGAAAACCCTTGCCTCGTATATGCGGGTAAGCGTATACTTTCCTTCGCCTGTGAGTTCAGCAGGTAATGCACACCTCGCGGATTCGATGCCGTGTTCCCTCCTCGGGCCGAAGTTAGGCTTAAAAAGCGAGAGGGTGGTCAATCGTTCGAAACGAGGGAGGTAGAAAACGAATGGAGGTCACAAAAATGAGTGACGAAATCAAAGAAGCGGTGGCGCAGGAAGCCGCTGCTCCGGTCGAACAGCCGGAAATCACCATGGCCCAGGTGCTTCATGATCCCGAAGCCCCGATCCTCACCATGAAGAAATGTTTGGAAGCCGGGGTCCACTTCGGCCACCAAACCCGCCGTTGGAACCCCAAGATGGGCAAGTTCATCTACGGCGCCCGTAACGGGATCTACATCATCGACCTTGCCAAGACCGTCGAACGCGCCATTGTCGCTTATAAAGCGCTTCGTTCCATCGTGGAAGCCGGCGGCAAAGTCCTCTTTGTCGGAACCAAACCCCAAGCCCAACAGATCGTGATCGACGAAGCCCTCCGCTGCGGCTCCTTCTACATCACCAACCGCTGGCTCGGTGGCACCCTCACCAACTTCCGCACCATCCAATCCCGGATCAAACGTCTCCGCGAACTCGAAACCGCCCAAGCCGACGGTTCCTGGGAACGCCTCCCCAAGAAGGAAGTCGCCCTTCTTAAGAAAGAATTCGCCAAGCTCGATAAGAACCTCGGCGGTATCAAAGAGATGCGTCGTCTTCCCCAGGCCATCATCCTCGTCGATCCGACCCTCGAACACAACGCCGTCGCCGAAGCCCGCAAGCTCCGCGTTCCCGTCTTCGCCCTCGTCGACACCAACGATGATCCCGAATGCATCGACTATCCCATCCCGACCAACAACGATGCCACCAGCTCCATCAAATTGATGATGGGTGTCCTCGCCGACGCCGTCGTCGAAGCCCGCACCGGCATCACCCTCACCGAAGTCGCCTACGTCAAAGACGAAGGTGAAGAAGCCACCATGGCCGACGCCATCCGCGTCGCCGACGTCCAAGCCGAACAACATCGTGCTGCCGTCCGCGCCGCCCGCAAGGCCAAAGAAGAACGCTATGCCAAGATGCAGGCCGAACGCCAGGCCCGCTATGCCGCCCGCAAGGCCGCTGCCGAAGCCGCCAAAGGCGAAAAGAAGGAAGGCGAAGCCCCCAAGGCCGAAGCCCCCAAAGCGGAACAACCCGCCACTGAGGAGAGCAAATAATGGCTGTTACCATCCAACAAATCAAAGATCTCCAGAACCGCACCGGTGCGGGGATCATGGACTGCAAGAAAGCCCTCACTGAAGCCGATGGCGATATCGAAAAAGCCATCGACATCCTCCGTGAGAAAGGCATCGCCAAAGCCGCTTCCAAAGCCGGCCGTACCGCTGCCGAAGGTCTCACCAACGTCAAAATCTGCGACAAGTGCGGCTATGCCGTGATCGTCGAAGTCAACTGCGAAACCGACTTCGTTTCCGGTTCTCCCAAATTCGGTGAATTCGTCGAAGCCGTCACCGCTCGCCTCCTCGAGAAGAAGCCCGCTTCCCTCGAAGAAGCCAAGGAAATCACCCAGGACCTTTTCACCGACGCCGTCGTGGCCATGCGTGAAAACTTCGTCCTCCGCCGGTTTGCCCTTCTCAAAGCCGAAGAAGGCCAAGCCTATGGCACCTATAAGCACATGGGTGGCAAGATCACCGCACTCGTCCTCCTCTCCAAGGATTGTGGCGAAGTCAATCGTGGCCTTGCCATGACCGTCGCTTCCGGCGATCCCTACTACCTCACCCTTGAGGATGTTCCCGCCGAAGACCGGGCCCGCGAACTCACCCTTGCCCAAAAGGAAGTCGCGGACGATCCCAAGCTCGCCGCCAAACCCGAAAACGTCCGTGCGATGATCGCCGAACGCAAAGTCGCCGCCCGCCTTGGCGACAACTGCCTCGACCAAAAGCCCTATGCCCTCGATCCCGAAGGCAAGCTCACCGTGGCCGAGCTCTGCAAGCAGAAAGGCGTCAAGGTCATCTCCTTCGTCCGTTATATGGTCGGGGAAGGCGTCGAAGCCTCCGCTGCCGAATAAAAAGCGATTCCAATGAAATTGGCTCTCCCTCGAGAGCCTTTTTCTTTATAATAGAAACAATGGAGAAACCTATGACCCCTATCTATAAACGGATCGTCATCAAAATTTCGGGTGAATCCCTCGCCCCTGCCGATGATGGTTTGATTTTGGACGAAATGAAATTGTCCAATCTTGCCACCGTCGTCAAAAACGTCGTGTCCCAAGGCGTGGAAGTCTGCATCGTCGTCGGTGCCGGCAACATCTGGCGTGGCCGCCTCGCCGAGAAAATCGGCATCGAAAGCACCACGGCGGATTATATGGGAATGCTCGGCACGATCATCAATGCCCTCGCCATCCAAAGCGCCCTCGAACAAAAGGGCCTCGATAGCCGCGTGATGTCTTCCATCGCCGTGAATCAGGTTTGCGAACCCTATATTCGCAGAAGAGCCGTCCACCATTTGGAATCCGGACGCGTCGTCATCTTCGCCGGCGGTACCGGGAACCCCTATTTCACCACCGATTCCACCGCGACCTTAAGGGCCCTGGAAGTGGAAGCCGATGCCATCTTAATGGCGAAAAACGGGGTGGATGGGGTCTATGATTCCGATCCGCGGAAGAATCCGAATGCCAAACTCTTCCCCGAGCTCACCTTCCATTCCGTCATCGAGCAGAAACTTGGGGTCATGGATTTGACCGCGGTGGCCATGTGCGAAGGCAAAGACATCGTCATCCGCGTCTTCAATACCGACGATATCGACAACTACGGAAAGGTGCTCTCCGGAGAAAAAATCGGCACCATTATCCATAAATAAAAGGAGAAACAACCATGGATGCTTATGTAATCGAAGCCAAAGATCGTTTCGAGAAGACGATCGCCTCGCTGAAAGGACAACTTGCCAAACTACGTTCGGGCCGCGCCAATCCCGCGATGTTAGAAGGGATCAAATGCGACTATTATGGCGATAAGATGGACATCGTCTCCCTTTGCTCCATCCAAATCCCCGAACCGCGTCAGCTCTACATCAAACCCTATTCCCGCGAGGATATCAAGACCATCGCCGCCGCGATCAACGCCGCCAACCTCGGCATCAATCCCGCCGTGGAAGCCGACGGCATTCGCATCGTGGTGCCGGCCATGACCGAGGAAATCCGCAAAGACATCGCCAAGAAAGCCAAAGCCGTCGGTGAGGAAGCCAAGGTCGGTATCCGCAATGTCCGCCGCGACATCCTCTCCTTATTAAAGGAAGACGACTCGATGTCCGACGACTACAAAGAGACCGTTGAGAAGGATCTTCAAAAGGAAGTCGATGCCGCTAATAAGTCCATCGAAGACATCGTCGCCGAAAAAACCAAAGAAGTCATGTCCATCTAAGCGGATGGATTCCAAAGGCGGGCAGGTCCCGCCTTTTTTATCTTTACGGGGGTTTTGCAAGGTTTTTGATACCAACATCCAGCGGAATGAGATATGAGTGGGAATCGTAAGGAAATGAATTTCTTTCATTTCCATCTCGGCAAACGTTTTCCCTAATGTATAATCTTACCTATGGGTAAGAAAGCTGACTTCCGTTTGCAAAAGAAACTCGACCACATCGCTTTCATCATGGATGGCAACGGTCGCTGGGCCAACGCCCGCGGTTTGCCGCGCCACCTGGGTCATAAGGCGGCGTGCAAGAAGATCCGGGAGATTTTTGACGCCTGCGATGAGCAGGGGATCAAAGTCGTTTCCCTCTATGCCTTTTCCACGGAGAATTGGTCTCGTCCCCAAGATGAGATCGACCATTTGATGGATTATTTGGAGGAGTTCTTAGCCCGCGAATTGGAACCCTTACATCAAAAGGGTGGCAAGATCCTGATTTCCGGAGATTTGGGGCGGATCCGTCCCAAAACCCGACAGGCTTGCTTAGATGCGGTGGCCTACACGGCGAATAACCAAGGCTGCATCCTGAACATCTGCCTCAATTACGGGGGACGGGACGAAATCGTCCGCGCCGCGAAGAAATTGATTGAAGAAGTCCAAGCCGGTAAACTCGATCCCAAAGACATCGACGAGTCCGTCTTTGCCGCCCATCTTTGGCACCCCCTCCCCGACGTGGACTTGATGATCCGCACCTCGGGGGAATCCCGCTTATCGAATTTCTTGCTTTATGAGCTCGCCTATGCCGAGTTCATCTTTACCCCGACCCAATGGCCCGACTTCGGAAAGGAAAAGCTATTGGAATGCTTAAAAGAATACGAATCCCGTGACCGCCGCTATGGAGGACTAAGCAATGGAAAATGAACACAAAGGGCCGATTAACCATCTCGACGAAAAGAAAAAGAAATCCATGATGAGCCGGATCTTGGTGGCCGTGGTTTTGGGGGTGACCTGCATCCCCGCCTTAATCGTCGGCAGCTGGTTCTGGTTTGCCATCATCACCTTCTTCTTGGTCTTCGCCGTCTATGAGATTCTTCATTGCCGGGGGAAGAAATTCCCGTGGTATGTCTGGGCCTTCACCTATTTCATCGTGATTGTCTATGTCTACTGGTTCTTGGTGAAGAATAACCTCAGCGAATACTTAGCGTTAAAGAGCGCGGGAAAAGCCAGCGATTGGACCTGGGAGCTGGAGCGGTGGTATGCCGAGCCGACCCTATCCATCTATGCCATCATCACCGCGATGGGCGTTTATCTGCTGTTCTCCTTAATCAACAAAGATTTCGATTTCGGGGACGTTTGCTATTTCCTATTCATGACCATCATGGTGGGATTTGGCTTCCAATGCCTCCTTTATGTCCGTTATCATCCCTTCTATGTTTGGTATGGCACCCCCGGACAAAGTCCGACCGCCGTCTTCAAATACTGGCATTCGCTCATCCCGATGGCCTTCGTCATCCTCACGGCTTTTGGCAATGACGTGATGGCCTATTTCACCGGCGTGTTCTTCGGCAAGCATAAGATGACCCCGCGGGTCTCGCCCAACAAAACATGGGAAGGTTTCTTTGGCGGCTGGCTCCTTTCGGGCAGCTTGGCCCTTGGCTTTGCCTTGATTTGCGACGCGAATGGGTTCCCTTTATTACCCGAATTCGCCGTCTTCTCCGCCCCGTATAAGTGGTGGGCTGTGGTAATCCTTTCCTATGGATTGCCTTTGATTGCCGTATTGGGCGATCTCTCTTATTCGCTCATCAAGCGGCATTATGGGTTTAAGGATTACGGAACCTTGCTACGTTCCCATGGGGGCGTACTTGACCGTGTTGATTCCTTGACCTTCTGCTGCATCTTATGCTCAGTGCTCATCGTCATCGTCGAAAAAGGATGGGGGTTCTTCTTATGAAACGAATTCTTTTATTAGGCGCCAGCGGCTCCATCGGGAGCCAAACCTTAGACGTGATTCGTGAGAATCATGGAACCTATGAACTCACCGCTTTTTCGGTGGGCCATCAAGCGGAGAAGGCCGAAGAAATCGTCGCCAACTTCCCCACCGTCACCGCCGTGTGCTTCCAAAACCAGGAGGACGCGGACGCCTTTGCCAGCGAACACGAATGGCTCAAAGTCTATGCCGGTGACGAAGGGCTTTGCCAAATCATCGAAGACACCGAAGTCGAGATGGTGGTCAATGCCCTGGTTGGTTTTGTCGGCCTCGCCCCGACCTTAAAGGCCTTAGAATGCAATCGCATCTTAGCCACGGCCAACAAAGAATCGTTGGTGGTGGGTGGCAAGCTCATCAACGATCTCTTGGATGCGGGACATGGTAAAGTGCTGCCGATCGATAGCGAGCATGTCGGCGTTTCCAAGTTATTGCGGAAAGCCAAAGGCAAAAAGATTTACAAAATCCACCTCACCGCTTCGGGAGGCGCGCTTCGCGATTTGCCCGTGGACGAACTCGAATTCGCCACGCCCGAACAAGCGCTGGCCCATCCCAATTGGCAGATGGGAGAAAAAATTACCATCGACTGTGCGACCATGATGAACAAGGGGTTCGAACTCATCGAAGCCTGCGTGCTCTTCCGCCGCCCGATGGAAGATTTCGCCATCCTCATGCATGATGAATCCATGGTCCACGCCGCCATCCAATACACGAACAACCGTTATCTTTGCGATATCTCCACCCCCGACATGCACGGCCCCATCGCCTATGCCCTTGCCGAAGGGAACGTGAAATACAAAGTCAAATCCGTCCGTGCCTTATGGAAGCTTAAAAAACTCCATTTCCACGATTTCGATCCGGAACGCTACCCCTGCGTCGATTTGGCCAAACGCGCCTATGAGATGGGTGGGAATGCCTTAGCGGTGCTTAACGCCGCCAACGAAGTCGCCGTCTCCGCCTTCTTAGCGGGTCAAATCCGCTTCACCGACATCGCCGGGGAAGTGGCGGTGGCGCTACGGAAAATCCCCCATTTGGATGATGCCCCTTATGAAGAGCTCGTCGTCACCGATAAGATGACCCGCGCCTTCGTCGAAGAAAGGATCCGCCTCGGATTGCAATAATGTGGTACGAATACGTTCTCTACATCCTGATCGTCATCGTCATGTTGGCGGTGATGATTTCCATCCATGAAGCCGGTCACCTGGCCATGGCCAAACTTTTCCATGTCTATTGTTTCGAATATTCCATCGGCTTTGGCCCGAAATTATTGAAGGTCAAACGCAAAAATGGGGAAACCTATTTCTCCATCCGGGCCGTTCCTTTAGGTGGCTATGTCTCCATGTATGGAGAAGGCGGGGCCGTACCCGAAGGCTTTGAAACGCCCGCCCCGGAACGCTCCTTGGAAGCCATCGCCAAATGGAAGAAATGCATCATCCTCGTTGCCGGCGTCACGCTGAACCTGATTTTGGGCATGGTGCTGATTTATATCGGCGACGCTGCCTTCCCCGTGTATTACTATGCCCATTCCGGCATTGCTGACGATGCCACATCGCAGATGATTTCCGTGACCTTGGATTCGGTGTATGGGAACGAGCTGCTCTCCTACATCGATGTCCAAAAGGAAGAGGGTTATACGGCGAAGGACTATTACGTCCACATCCCGGTGGCCCAAGTCGATTCCTTCACCTTCCCGATCCTCGATAGCGAGGTCCACTTCATGGTGAAAGAGGGAGACATTTACGTCCCGGGTCAAGAACGTTATGTGGCCGTCTATTCTCCCTCGACGCTGGTCGCCACCCACACGATGGCTTCTTCCATCGCTTTGTATCCGGCATCCGAAGCGAAGGTACCCGAGAATCTCTCCGCCCTTGGCGTCACCGCCCTTCCCCAAATCACCGACAAAGAGGGCAAACCCACCAAACTCGATACGAAGATCTACGCCGAAGGCGATTACATCGACCTCGATTTGACCTTGGTTCCCTTGAAAAAGGGCGATTCCATCAAAACCCAATATGAAGGTCATCGCCTGGTGGTGGATGGCACCGAAACCAAAGCCGGACGTTATGCCCTCAATAAAGACAAGGCCTTCGTCAACGATCAGATCAACCTCGAAGTCATCTCCGCCTATAACGATTTCGCCGGTGGTTGGCGGATGTGGGCCCAGGATTTCCCCGACGCCTGCACCATGATCGTCCGGGGCTTCGTCTCCTTGTTCCAACCCGGCGGCTTCCAAAACCTCTCCGGCATCATCGGCATTACGGCGGCGATGCCGCAGATCTCGGCTTCCGGCGGTGCCCGACTCGTCTTCTTCTTCGCCGGCATGATCTCGATTAACCTCGCCTTCTTCAACCTCCTCCCCTTCCCGGGACTCGACGGGTGGCAATTGCTCATCACCGTCGTCGAAGGCGTCTGTAAAAAGAAAGTTCCCGAAAAGTTCAAAACCGTGATGACGTTAATCGGCTTTGTCTTACTCTTTGGCTTGATGCTAGCCGTCGTCGTCAAAGACATCATCGCTTTATTCTAGGAGGAGCCTCATATGCAACCGAAAATGCAACGTTTCCTCCGCTCCATCGGGATCGAGGAAATCGAAGATTACGATTTGGATTTCATTCTCGTCGGACGAGCCATCGATGCGCCTAGCCGCGTCGACATGGCCATCCGCAAAGCCGAGCCCTGGTCTTATGACTACCTCGATCGCTTTTTGTTGGCCTTGGGCAATATCAATTATCCCTATTCCATCCGTTTCTCTTATGACCGGGAGCCCACCGGAGCGGATGTCTGCTCGTTGTTCTCCCTTTGGTATTTGGGACGTTATAACGATATGCCGCCCTTTGTCACGGAGGTCGAAGGCGATGTCCTCCATTTCGTCTATTCCTCTGCCGTCCAAGCGGAAGAAGGAAAGACGGCGGAACGGGATTTCGCCTCTTTATTGCGACTCATCACCTATCCCTTCTCGGTGGACCATCGTATCGTGACGAGCGCGGAAAAAGCCGCGGAGCCTTTCCCAGAACCAACGCATCAAGAAGCCGAACCGGAAGAGATCGCCCCTGCCTTTGAAGCAGCCGCGGTGCCTGTCGCCGAAGAAGCGCCCATTGCCGAAACCCACGAGGCGCCCGTGGAAGAAGAAATCACCCCCGAAGATCTGGAACCCCTTCCCCAAACCGAAGCCAGCGCCCTTCCTTCCTTCGACGAAGAAGGGAATTTCGATGGCGAGGAAGAAATCGCGAAGGCCCATGAGGAAATGATGGAAAGCGCCACGCAGGAACTCCTTTCCAAAGAGGAAATGAACTTGCGGCGCATGATCGAAGAGCGTAACGCCAAACGCATTTGGACCCGGGGCGATTATCGTCCGTTGGATCAAATCGACGATATCTACGCCCTGAATGATTGCAACGTGGACTTCTGCGGGACCGTCTTCTCTTCGGATGTGCGTGCTACACGCAAAGGCAAAAAGCTCGGCATCTTTGGCATTGGCGATGAAACCAACGCCATCAACGTTCGCCTTTTCGAATCGAAAAACTTCACCGGACAGCAAATGGAAAAGCTTGCCAAAGGCAGTTATGTGCGTGTCCGTGGAGCGCTCGATAAAGATCACTTCACCGGAGCGAAAACCATCGTCGGCCATTTCTTGGATTTATTGCCGCCGCCGAAGATGCGCGATGATCCCGAGGAGGAAAAGCGCGTTGAGCTGCACCTCCATACCAAGATGTCGGTCATGGATGGCGTCTCCGATTTCGAATCCTATTATTTGCTCGCCGACCATATGGGGATGGAAGCCATTGCCATCACCGACCATGGCGTCGTGCAGAACTTCCCCAGCGCCCAAAATATCCGTAACAAGATCGCCGGGAAGTATAAAGGGACGGACAAGAAGGCCCCCAAAGTCATCTTTGGGATGGAAGCCTACATGTTCGATTTGCAGCAAAAATACATCGAAAACCCCTGCGATCAGGAACTTCGTACCGCCCGTTATTGCGTCTTCGATACCGAAACCACCGGCCTTTCCGCCCGTTATGACCGCCTCGTCGAATTCGGGGGCGTCTTGGTGGAACGGGGTCGCGTCATCAAACGGCTCGACTTATTGATCAATCCCGAAATCGATCTCGAATACGCCAAAGAAGCGCTTTCCATCAACAAGATTGATCCTGCAGAACTCGCCAAGGCCAAACCTTTCCGCGAAGTGATGGACCAGATTTTGGAATTCCTTGGCGACCATATCCTCGTCGCCCATAACGCGATGTTCGATATTGGCTTCCTCAATGCCGCCTTAGAACGTGAAGGACGTGACAAGATCGCCAACCCGATCATCGATACCATCCCCGTCTCCCACTATCTCTTCCCGGAAGCGGGTCGTCATAACGAAGGCGCCTTCTTAAAGAACCTCGGCTTGAACATCTATAACGAAGCCGACGCCCACCGCGCCGATTACGACGCCGAAAAATTAAACGATGGCTGGCAAGAAGCCATCCTCCGCCTCGACAAGGAATTCCCCGGCATCACCCATCGTCAACTCAACGATTTGATTTTGCCCCGTGGCAACCGGGAAACCGATGACGAAGCTACCTTCAAAGCCAAAGAAGACCGCTTCAATTCGTTCTGTCACCATTTACGCGAATACCATGTGACCCTTTTGGTGAAGAACCAAGCGGGTTTGAAAGACCTCTATAAGATCGTCACCGAAGGGCATACGACCTATCTTTACCATTCGATGCCCAAGACCCCGCGCAGCCTCATCAATCAGCTGCGGGAGAACTTGCTGGTGGGCTCCGCCTGTTTCAATGGTGAGATTTTCGATATGGCCTTGACCCGTAACCTCGAAGCGACCGCCGCGGCCATGGCGTTCTACGATTTCATCGAAATCCAACCCCTGGAGAATTATTCCTATTTGCTCAACATGGGCCGCATCCAATCCAAGGAGCACTTAATCGAGGTGCTCAAGGACATCATCGCCGCCGCCAAAATCGCCGGAAAACCGGTCGTGGCCACGGGCGATTGCCATTATTGCAACCCCGAGGACAAAATCATCCGCGACGTCTATATCGCCGCCAAAGCCAAAGGCGGGGGCGCCCATCCGATGAATCCGCCGGGCCGGGCAAGACGGCCGCGGTTTGAAAACCCCGACCAGCATTTCCGTTCGACCCGTGAGATGCTAGATTCGTTTGAGACATGGCTTGATGAAGACGAAGCCAAGAAGATCGTCGTCACCAATTCGCGGTATATCGCCTCTCTCATCGATGACGATATCACCCCGGTTTCGGATAAAGTCTTCGCCCCAGATGAAAACCTGCCTCATTCGGATTTGAAGATCCGCGAGCTTTGCGAATCCCATTTCCATGAACGTTACGACTATACCTTCGATGACGATCCCCAAGTCAAAGCCAACGTCGCTTGGGTGTGGGACCGTCTCCAGCGGGAACTCGATGGGATTATCGGCAACGGCTATGCCGTCACCTATTACATCGCCCATCGTTTGATTCAACTGGCCGCGGATGAGCCCGAACACTATATCGTCGGTAGCCGTGGCTCCGTCGGTTCTTCCTTTGCCGCGACCATGGCCGACATCACCGAGGTCAACGCCTTGCCGGCCCATTACCATTGCCCCCATTGTCATTACTTGGAATTCGCCGATGCCCAGGTTTATAAATCCGGCTTTGATTTGCCCGATAAGCCTTGCCCCAAATGCGGGACGATGATGCATGGGGATGGCCAAAACATTCCCTTTGAGACCTTCCTTGGCTTCCATGCGGATAAGGTTCCCGATATCGACTTGAACTTCGAAGAAGATTCGCAGCATAAAGCCCATAACTACACCAAAGTCCTCTTGGGTGAGAAGAACGTATTCCGGGCCGGAACGGTTGAAAAAGTCGCCGAAAAAACGGCCTTCGGTTTCGTGCGCGGCTATTTCGAAAGCATCGGGAAGAATCCCGATGAGATGAATAACAACTACATCGCCTATTTGGCTTATCGTTGTGAGGGCGTCAAACGCACCACGGGCCAACACCCGGGCGGCATCGTCGTCATTCCCGCGAATATGTCGGTGTATGACTTTACCGCGGTACAACATCCCGCGGATGACTTGTCTTCGGAATGGCTCACCACCCATTACGACTTTAAGTCGATGCACGACGAAGTCTTAAAGCTCGATATCTTAGGCCACGTCGACCCGATGGCGATGCGTTATTATCGCGACCTCACCGGCGTCCGCATCGAAGATATCCCGATGAACGACCCCCGTGTTTTATCCTTGTTCACCTCGGAAAAGGAACTGGGGTTGCACCGCAACTTCCTCGGGATGAAGACCGGATCGATGGCCCTTCCCGAATTCGGGACGCCGACTTGCCAACGTATGTTGGATGTGGCTTCGCCTTCTTGCTTCAACGATTTGCTCATCATTTCGGGTTTGGCCCACGGGACCAATGTCTGGGCGGGCAATGCCGAAGAACTCGTCAAAGCGGGCAAAACGCTTAACGAAGTCATCGGGTGCCGCGACGATATCATGACCTATCTCATCGCGATGGGACTCGATCCTTCCATGGCCTTCCGCATCATGGAAGACGTCCGTAAGGGTAGAGGCCTCAAACCCGAATACGAGCAGGCCATGATCGCCCATAAGGTGCCGGATTTCTATATCGACTCCTGTAAGAAGATCGCTTATTTGTTCCCCCGTGGCCACGCGACGGCTTATGTCACCATGGCGGTCCGCGTCGCTTATTTCAAACTCTATTATCCTTTGGAATTCTATGCCGTCTTCTTCTCCATCCGTTCCGACGAATGGGATATCCAAACCATGGTCAAAGGCGAAGAGGCCGTGATTTCCCGCATCACCGAGTTACGGGCCCGTCAACGTGACCGGACCAATCCCTTATCGAATAAGGAAGCGGCGATTTTGGATACCTTGCTCGTCGCTTTGGAGATGATCGAACGTGGGTATCACTTCGAACAAATCGATTTGTATCGTTCCCAGGCGAAGATGTTCGTCGTCGACCATGAACGTAAAGCGTTGATCGCCCCCTTCGTCGTCATCGATGGCTTAGGGCTTTCCGCGGCCGAATCCGTGATTGCCGCCCGGGAAGAGAAAGATAGCGATGGCAACGCCAAACCCTTCCTCTCCAAAGAGGATTTGCTCTCCCGCACCAAGCTCAATGGCACCAACGTCAAAAAGCTGGAGGAATTCGGGGTCCTTGACGGAATGGGCGAAACAAATCAAATGTCTTTGTTTGAATTCATGTGATAAAAGGGTATAATCCCTTTCGCGTCGGGACGTAGCACAGCTTGGTAGTGCGCCTGGTTCGGGACCAGGAGGTCGCGGGTTCAAGTCCCGCCGTTCCGACCACCTGATGCGCTCGTAGCTCAGCTGGATAGAGCACTTCCCTCCTAAGGAAGGGGTCGCACGTTCGAATCGTGTCGAGCGCGCCAGCGAGAGCTTGATAGAGATCCGTGAGGGTCTCTTTTTTCGTTGCAAAGGGGATTTCGCAACCAATCGTTGCCCCTTTTCTAAGTAAAAGTGCTAGCGTGCCCGCGCGAAATGTCTATCATTATGCCTAGGAGGTCCACCCTTATGAGTATGGAATTAGGTGAACGCTTAGCAAAATTAAGAAAGAAAGCTGGATTGTCGCAAGAGCAGCTTGCCGATGAACTCGGCGTTTCGCGTCAAGCCGTTTCCCGTTGGGAAACCGGGGAAGCCGCGCCCGATACGGAGAACCTCATCGCCTTGGCCGATATCTACAATATCTCCCTCGATGAACTCGTCCGCGCCCAAAAAGGCGAGAATCACAAAAAAGAATCCAAAGCCGAACGCGTGGAAGTGGTGGACGGCATCGTCGTCGACCCCAACCCCAAACCCGATCATGGCGGCCATGGCCGTTTCTATGGCGTGTTCTATCCTTTGTTCTCTTTGGCTTGCTTAGTCGCTTATTTGATCCTTGGCTTCAATTGGAAGATGCCCGATGGCGGTGCCGTCGGATGGGCGTCGATGTGGACGCTGCTCTTCCTCCCCGAAATCGTCGGATCGTTTGTCCGCGCCATCTTTAAGAGAAGGATCACCGCTTTTAACATCACGATGCTCGTGGTGATGGTCTATGTCGGAATGGGGATCATCGGGAATTTCTATGGCCAGAACTTCTGGCATCCCTATTGGGCGGAGTTCTTTGTAATTCCCGTGTTTTATTCCGTCGCCTCATTTGCCGATGGAAGGGTTAGCAAAGATTAAAAACCCATTGACAAAGGGAAACGATATCTCTATCTTAATTGAGCGCGAAAAAGCGTTCATGGGCCTTTAGCTCAGCTGGGAGAGCGCCTCCATGGCATGGAGGAGGTCATCGGTTCGATCCCGACAAGGTCCACCAATCGACAGCGAGACCGCCAGGGAAACCTGGCGGCTTTTTTCTTTCTATTTTTTTAACAAACTTTTGAATTATGTTCGTTGTTAAAAAGTTCTTTTAGGGCTTGGTAGCGAGCCAAAATCACGGCAGGCAGTTCTTCTTTCCCCGGAATATCCAAGGGGATTTCGTTGCAGATCGCCTGGATGTCGCTTCTTTCGATATCGGGGAATGAAAGAGCTTGGAACAGCGCTAGGGCATCTGCGTCCTTCTTAAGGAAGTTCACGAAAAGGCGAACAAATCCGTCCTTTGAGATATCGGAAGTCAAATGGTCGGTCGTGGCAGTCAAAGCGAGATTGTTATCGAAATTGGGTGCCAAGCGAAGGACCTTTCCATTTTCTATGTTACGTTCCAAACCGAAATTCTCATTATGGCGGTCGATGTTATAGACCACCGAATCGAAGAAAAGCAGACGAAGGTAGTCTTTGGCGATGGAGGGAGAGAATGGAATGAGAATATGGAAAATGGAAGCGTAGTCTTCTTGGCTTCCTGCCAAAGCGGCCATGGGCTCAAAATTCACTTTTTCGGCAAAGTTACGACAAACGATCCAAGGATCCTCGATTTGATACTCCACGGTTGAGACGCCGATGAGGCGCGCAAAACGGGAGCAGAATAGTTCGGCAAAGATTTGTTTTTGGGTTCCGGTTTTATAGAGATACCAAGAACCATCGATATAACGCCACCCTTTTTCAAAACTTCCGGTGGTCGTGATTTCCGGGGTCATGCTAGGCCGATTGGGGTAGAGCGTCGTATCCCCTTTGATCGCGGTTTCGAAATAAAGGTCGTTATCGAAGGCGACATCTTCATAATGGAGTTTGGAATTTTTAGGACGGAACCAATAATGATCGCTGACGGATAAAGCATAGGCGAACAAAGCGGTTTTATAATCTTCGTCCGTGTGGATTCCCAAAACCCTTTTCAAGATACGGGCGTTGGTCCGGCTCATGTCGATGACGCGGAGTTTTAGAAACTCCTCGATGGATTCGGTGCGAGAAATGACAAAAGGAGCCCTTTCGTCATTGTAACAGATTAATTTCCCTTCTTTGAACCAAGCAACTGGTGTATTGCCGCACATGATTTGCCCGGTGAGTTCATTCGCGTTCTTGGATAATGTGACCTTCTTGTTCTTGCTACGTAGCTCTCGAATCACTTCTTCCAATTCTTTCCGCCGTTGGATTTTTTCTTGAAGCGGGGCGATTTCGGGTTCTTGCAATAAAACGGAATAGCGACGCCCGTTTTGAAAATACTGGTGGTAGTGGTAGGTCTTCCCGTTAATTTGCTTAGGATAAATGTTTCCTAGAGGAAGAAGACGATATTCCGCTAGGAGCTCGCTTAAACTGGCCATACCTCATTTTAAAGGTTTTAACAAACTTTTGAAATATGTTCGTTGTTAAATGGGAAAACAAAGTTTCTTTCTTCCTTTATCGGGAGAAAAAGAGGATAATATGCAAGCCGTTAGGCTGATGGGTGTTTAGCTCAGTGGGAGAGCGCTTCCTTCACACGGAAGAGGTCGAGGGTTCGAAACCCCCAACACCCACCATTTTTTATAAGGCCGCCTTAGCTCAATTGGCAGAGCAACTGATTTGTAATCAGTAGGTTGCTGGTTCAATTCCGGCAGGCGGCACCACGAACAAAGAATCCTCGATGCTATTCGGGGATTTTTAATTGGTTCTTATTGACAAGTACACTTGGCATTTATAAGATGATTGTGACAAGTACACTTGGCAAAGGAGAACAATATGAAAAAAGAAGAAATCTTACTGAGGGCACAAGAAGAAAACAAAGGAAGAGATGTTGCGGATTTAGACGCGCAACGAAAAGGCGCCTATATTGCCTACTTTGTAGGACTATTCCTCATTATTGTTTGGGATGTGGTGGAAGGCATTCGATTCCACCAGATTAACTATGGTGGAAATATGGCTTTGTTTGCAATGGCTTCCACGGCTTTCTCGGTCAAATATATTAAAATACGGAAAAGACATGAATTGCTGGTCGCTTTAGTCTATGGGTTAGGAGCGGTTACGTTCTCGGTTCTATGGATCTTGCAATTAGTGGGGGTAATGCCCAGATGAACAATGAATTAAGAATTCAGAATAACGTTGCCGCGGTGCGTAAGGACAAGGGCTTATCTCAACTCGAATTGGCAAAACTTGTAGGCGTTTCCAGAAACACCATTAGTTCGATCGAGACGGGTCAATATGAGCCAACCGCCAAATTAGCGTTGCTTTTATGTGTCGCCCTCGATAGGAAGTTTGAAGAATTATTCTATTTTTGATGGCAACGAAATCTCCGATTCGATCGCATCAAGCAAGAGCGACTTTTTCACCAGCAAAGGATCCCTGAAATCATGCGAGGAGGCCGGTTATATTTGACGAAGCCCGTATCTCAACATCAGTACATCGACGTTTTCGGGGAACTGGGCAAGAACCCCCTTCGCCTTTAGGTGCTGAGCAGGTTAGATTTCCTCATGGAAAAAAAGACCAAATTTCTCAAGCCTTTGTGCCTCGGCATCAATCTGTTTCTCTTCATCAGTGCCCTATTCATCTTCATCAACATGCCGTTAAACGGTTACACCTTTGGGATTTATGAAGTGCCGGGCGGCGATCCAAGTTATTTCCGTTATTTCACCAATCTCAGCAATATGTATGGGGGCCTCGTCTCTTTGGTGATCGCTTTGTATCTCGCCTGCCATTTCGAAGAGGAATTCCGCTTGCCCAAATGGCTGCGGCTCCTCCAATTCAGCGTGGCCGTGTCCTTGACCTTGACGTTTTTGACGGTGCTATTTTTCCTGGCTCCCGCCCATGTGGCGAGCCCCAACTTTTTCGATATGTTCGCCCGCGACTTTTTCTTCTTCCATTTCCTCAACCCGGTGCTATCCGTGGTGGTGTTCCTTTGCCTCACAAAAGGCGACAAACTGACATGGAAAGAATGCTTCGTCGGCATGGTGCCGATGGTGGCCTATGCCGCGGCTTATGCCTCTTGTGTCCTAACGGGGGCGTGGCCGGATTTCTATGGGTTTACCTTCGGCGGGCAATATTGGATCGTCGCCTTGGTGCTGCCTATCATGCTGGGGGCCACCTACGGTATCTCGGTTTTGCTTTCGCTTCTTTATAACAAGACCCATCAATAAAAAACCTTCCGAAGAAGGTCTTAGTTGGCTTTGCGGCGCGCCCGTTTCTTTTGGGGCTTGAGTAAGGGGTCGAGATCCCCGGTGGGATTGACGATGGAGTAGCCGATGTTGGTTAAGTGGTCGGCGACACGTTCGAGCTCAACGATCAGCGAAGAGATATAGGGGGTCATCTGCTGCGAGCATTCGTCTTTCAAGACGCGTTCGTAGTGGTGGTTATAGAAGGCTTGCTTGAGTTGGTGGGTCTTTTCCTCTTGTTCGCGTAGATACGTTAAGGCGGATTGGTCTTTTTTCTCGAAGATTTCCCGTGCCACTTTGAACATTTCCTGAACGATTTTGTCTAAGGCGATGATTTCCTCGATGGCCGCCGGGGAATAGGAGAGTTCTTCGGCGTTCATCGTATCGGCCATTTCATGGAAGTTGAACCCATGGTCCCCGATACGCTCAATATCGTTGATGACGTGGAAGAAGGCACCGATTTTGGCTTCGCCTTGGCTTTGGACCAAAGGCGCCAGCTTGATCATGAAATCGGTGATGCGTTCATTCAGATAGTCCACTTCCCCTTCGATGCGGATGATGTCTTTGCTGGTCTCGGTCGTGTAATGGATGATCTTGGCTAGTCCCAATTGATAGTTTTCATGCGCAAGTTCAAACATATGGACGATTTCTTTGCGTAACTGCATCAAGGCGATATCCGGGGATTTGAGCAATTTATCGTCGATAAACTGAATCGCGGCGGCGTATTTGGTTTTGTCTTTGTCTTTAATGACGCGCTGCGAGAGGCGGACCATCGGTTTGATTAGCGGCAACAATAATGGCATGAAGATCACGTTATATAAGAGGGTGAACATGGCCACGGGGAATTCGTCGGAGCCGTTGATGGCCATGAGGTGAAGGAAGTTGCAAATCGGTTCCTGCAAAACCATGAGCAGGATTAAGGCAATCACCGAAGTGAAGGCGCGCAAGACGATGGCAATGAAAGCGGTGCGCTTGCCATCGACGTTGCCACTTAGGGAAGATAGCAGCGTGGTGGCGACGGTGCCCAAGGTAGCGCCCAAGGTGATATATAAAGCGGTGGATAAGGGGATGGCGCCGCCCCCGACCATGGCGATGACGATCCCGGTGACGGCCGAGGAAGATTGGGCAAGGGCCGTAAGCAAGACGCCGACGATGAATAGCAGGACCGGGAAATTGATGGCCGAGAACATGGTCGTGACGAAACTTTGGATATCGGCATTGCCAAAGGCATCTTTCATGACGGCCAAGCCAAAGAAGAGCAAACCAAGGCCGCAGAGGATTTCCCCAAAGTTCTTGGATTTCTCATTGTTGATGAACATCATCACCGTGCCGATAAAGGCAAGGGAGAGCAAATACACGGAGATGGGCAAGGAGGAGAACGAGGCCAAGATCCCCGTTATGGTCGTGCCGATATAGCCACCTAAAATGATAGCCATGCCTTGGCTGATTTCCATGACGCCGGCATTGATGAAACCGATGACGAGGGAGGCGGTGGCGTCACTGCTTTGAATGACCGCAGTGACGGCGACCCCAATGCCCATGCCTAATAAGGGGTTATTTTGGGTTTTACGGAAAAAACGGCGTAAGCCCCGACCGGCGATTTTCTTCAAACCACCGGACATAAACTTCATGCCGACGAGCAGGACCGATACCCCGACCAGGAGGTACATAATGGCCTTAAGCAAGGAATCCATAAGCCCTTTTATTATATAAAAAAGAAAAGAGAAGGAAATATAGCGGTTTCGCTTTCCTCCACGCCGGCTTTTCCTTGCCTAAATTCTCTAATAAGAGAATCATATACCCATGAGAGAACCGTTAGCATTCCGGATGCGTCCGAAAACTTTGGACGAAGTCATCGGCCAGACCCACTTGGTGGGCGAAAGCTCCTTCTTGCGGGAATCGGTGGCCGAGAAGACCCCGTTTTCGCTGATTTTCTTTGGGCCGCCCGGCACCGGAAAGACCACGATCGGGGAAGCCTATGCCCGTTCATTGGGACTGCATTTCGTCTCCTTAAACGCCGTCACGTGTTCGAAAAAAGACATGGAAGCGGCGGTGGAAGAAGCCAAAATCTGGAAGCCGACCATCCTGATCATGGATGAAGTCCATCGCTTGGATAAGACCAAACAGGATTTCTTGCTGCCCTTTGTGGAAAACGGCACCTTCTTCCTCATCGGGGCGACGACCGCCAACCCCTATATCGCCTTAAATCGGGCCATCCGTTCCCGGACCCGTTTATTGGAAGTGAAACCCCTAAGTGAAGAAGAAATCTTCCAAGGGCTTTCCCGGGCGGCGGTTTCGCCGATCGGTCTAAATGGGGCACCCGATTTCGAAGAAGATGCCCTACGTTATATTGCCAAGCTCTCCGGTGGCGATATGCGTTTTGCCTTGAATATCTTAGAAGTCTGCTCCGTCCAATTCCGCCATGCCGGCACCGTGGATCAAGCCATGGTGGCCACCGTCGAATCGGTGCCCAACCTCGCCATGGATAAAGACGAGGAAGAACACTACGATTCTGTTTCCGCTTTGCAGAAATCGATTCGGGGATGCGACGTCGACGCTGCCCTTTATTATTTGGCCCGCCTTTGCATCGCCGGGGATCTCGATTCCATTAAGCGCCGTTTGCTAGTGACCGCCTATGAAGATATCGGCTTAGGCAATCCCAATGCCGTGATGCGGTGTCAGCTTGCCATCCAAGCCGCCGAACAAGTGGGCTTCCCCGAAGCCATCATTCCTTTAGGAGATGCGGTGGTCGATCTCTGCCTTTCTCCGCATTCGAAAGCCGGATGCAAAGCCATCCAATCCGCGATGGATTTCGCCGCAAAACAGCCCTTTATGGTGCAGGATTACCTAAAACTTACGCCCGTGAATATGAAGGAAAAGGACAAATATCCCTATGATCGTCCCGACCTTTGGGAAAAAATCCAATATCTGCCCGATGAATGGAAGGATACCCAGTTCTTCAAGTCGTGGAATTCCTCCAGCTATGAGAAAGCTTTAACTGAGAATTACGAACGGATGAAGAAAGCGGGGCGCAGCAGCAACCTGGCCGCTTTGAAGAAGCAAAAATGAATTACGAACTGACTTATCGTCACATCGAAGACCCTTCCCAGGACGAAGGCAAGAATCGCCATCTTTTCGAGACGGCTTTTCCTCCGGAAGAGCGACCTTCTTTCGAAGTGCTGCTCGGGTTTGAGAAGGCCCGCTTTTACGAAGTCACCCACCAAGGAACATTCGTCGGCATCGTCGTGAATGTGGAGTATCGGGATTTGCTTTATGTATTCTTTTTAGCCGTCGATCCAAGCCAACGCCGAAAAGGCTACGGCCATCAAATCGTCATGGATGTGAAATCCTTTTATCCGAATCGGCGGATCTTCCTTTTGGCGGACGATCCCGCCCCGGAATACGAAGATTATCAAGCCCGGCTCGACCGTGTTGCCTTTTACCAAGGTTGCGGGCTGAAGCTTACCGAAACCAAGATCGTGGAATTAGGGGTGGAGTATCGAATGCTGATCGATCAATCTCCCGTCTCCAAAGAAGAATTCCTCGATTTGATGCGTGATTTAATCGGTGAAGAGGTGTTTCGCCGTTATTATCTGTAAAAAGATTATAAAACCACTTGATTTTGAATTTTGAAGGACTATATTTATCGGTCCTTCTTTAAAGAAGGCCAAAAATCACCATCAGAAAGGAGGTACGTAGCGATGGAAGAAAAAGAAACATACGAAGAAGTCGAAACCCACGAAGTTCCCCTCATGTATCAAATCGCCGACCGTTTGGTTGAGTGCCTTTACATCAATAACGCGGAACTTTCTAATACCGGCGACTCCTTCTAATCCCCGTAAGGGAAATTCCAACAAGCAGCCCGCTTCGGCGGGTTTTCTTTTTTCTTTAAAAGAAGAAAAGAGGAGGGGTAAAATATCCCCGAAGGTGGATAATATATGAAAGCATTTTTAAATAAGCAAATGGCCGGCATGAGGCTTTGGTGGCTGCTGATTCCATTGGGACTAGGCATCATCTTCCTTATCATTGGCTCTTTTAACGATTTGGCCATTTCCCAAGCCATTGCCGACCAAGGGAATTGGCTTGGCATGTTCATGGAAGGTTGGGGCATGGTCATTCCCTTTGTGATGACTACCATCGGTGGCGCCGCTTTAGGCGGAGGGCTCTTCCAATTAGAAAAGAAATTTTGGAAGATCCTCGGCATCATCTTGCTTATCGTTGCCATCGGCGTCATGGCCTATCAAACCGGCCACTATATCCTCAAGATCCACGCCGGCGGCGGTTGGCTCTTCTATATGGGCCTAGGCGGTAAACTCATCGCCTATGGCATTGGGGCCGTAATCAATGCCGCGGTGGGTATTCCTTGCTTCTTCTTATTCAAAACCAAAGACCCGGAAAACATGATCCGCATCGGCTTATTCATCGTCTTATTCGTGGGCTTGCAAGCCGGTATCTTGGAAATCATCAAGCGGGCCTGCTATCGCCCCCGTTATCGCTGGATCGCCATGACCAGCTATGACGCCCAAGGCAATGCCTATGTCGCCACGCCGGATATGATCAGCATGTATCGCGATTGGTTTGCCAATTGGCAATGGTTTAGCAGAAAAGGCTATCCCGATGTGCCTTATAAGGATTACATCATGTCCTTCCCCTCGGGCCATACGGGTATGATGGCGGTCGTTTTATTCGCCCCGATGCTTTTGCATCTATTCGAATTGAAAGAAGAGAAGCGGAAGATTTGGGAACCCATCTCTTTTGTCATCGGTTTAATCTTGCTTGTGATTCTCGCCTTTGCCCGTGTCCTCGTCGGTGCCCACTGGGTGAGCGACGTTTCCTTTGCGACGATCTTCGTCTCCCTTTTGGGAATTGCGATGATTCTCATCAACGACAAGGTAAAGGTAAAAGCCAAATTACTCGCTTGAAAAATAGATTACACGCTTCGGAGAACGCTTTATAATGAGGCGCGCTGCGAAGCGCTTTGCGCCTGTGGTGGAATGGTAGACACGATAGACTTAGGATCTATTGCCGTGAGGCGTACAGGTTCAACTCCTGCCAGGCGCACCATTGTTTGATTGCCCGTCTTCCTGATGGGTTTTTCTTTATCGGATAGAAAAACGGGACACCGATCGATGCCCCGTTTAGGAGAGTCGTGTTAACGTTTCGCCCCGTATTTGACGAGCATCCCTCCGGAGAAGGCGGGATTCCAATTCCGCGGATAGGAACTGCGTTCACATTGGATCGTCACGCTATTGCAACCGGCGAAGACGTTCTTGCCCATTTCTTCTACGGAGTAGGGGATAAAGACTTTTTTGAGGCGGAGGCATTTGGCAAAGGCGCCATTACGGATGACATTGAGACCATCGGGAAGGACGACCTCCTCAAGGTTATCGCATCCGGAGAAGGCACCGACATCGATGGTTGTGCAATGTTTGTCGACTTTGAAGATTTTGCCTCTGGCTTTTGGCGGGTAGCGGTAGAGAACTTCGCAATCTTCGTCATAAAGCGCGCCATCGATCACATCGAATGCCATGTTGGCGCCTTCTCCCATGACGATTTCTTCTAGCTCGGGAACGCGGGCAAAAGCTCCTTCGCCGATTTCGATCAAGCCTTCTCCGACAACGAAAGTCCGGAGATGCTCGCAGCCATCGATGGCGAATGCGGAGAGCGTTTCCACGGTTTCGCCGGTGTCGAGTTTGACCAAATTGGGGGCTTGTTTGAAAGCACCGCGTTCGATTTTACGGAATTCGTCCGAGATGAGGATATCGCTGGCGGGGCCTTTGTATTCGAGGATTGTATCGCCTGAGAACACGAGATCCGGATCGGTTTTGGTCAACAGCAATTGCTCGCTTGATCTTTGTTTGGGAGCAGGTGCGGGTTCAGGTGCTGGTTCTTCTTTCTTCACCGGAGGTTTCTTGGCTTTGAGGATCCGCTCAATCAAATCTTCCTTATCGCGGCACCATTCGTGACCATCGTCGAAATCCTTTAAGACGATTTTCACGCCGACGCGGGTTTCGCCATCGTCATCGAGCCGGTAGTGGATGCGGGGCATATTCGGCAGATGATCCATGAGGTAAGGGATTTCCATGCTCAGGGCATCGCAAGAGAGGGAACGGGAGTTCTTCGAAGAGAGGAAGACGAAGGTTTTACAATGGTTCATTGCGTCCTTGATGGCTTCCTCATAATTCTCACGGGCCCCTTTGCCGTGGCGGAGGTTGCGCACAGCGCAGAAGACTTCGAACTGGCCTTCTTTTTCGAGGTAGTTGAGCATATCAACCACTTGGTCCATATCGGCGCTGGAATAGGCAAGGAATACATCGCGTGGCAAAGAAGTCATATACACGCCATCTTCGATCTTGCCGACTTCCTCCTCAATCTTGGTGACGTATTGGGTGTAGTCTTTTCCTGAGAAGTGGTGCTCGGCAAATGTTTTAAGCGCCGTGACGTTACGAGGGTCGATGGAAAGCAAAGCAAACCGCATGATTTCTTTGGCGGCAGCGGGGTCGAGCTTGGATTTGACGAAGAATTGGTTCACAAGCGAGGCGTCTTTTTGGTGGATGGCAACATAAAAATTCGCCAATGCGTCTTGCTCTTGGATTTCCAAAACCGAACGGGCCGCGGCCACGATGGCTTCCGCGGAAGGATTTTCTTCATGGGTGGCCTGCCAAAGGAGGCGCCGGCGATTGGCTAACGCGGATTGCTTATGGGCCTCAAGCATCTCTTCGAGCTTGAGCGCTTCGTCGGCCCGATCATAGGTGGCACCGCAGAAGCGACAATGGAGATGGCCGTCGACTTCGGATAATGGCTCTCCGCAATTGGTGCATTTCAGAATTTGCATAAAACCCCTTTCTTAAAAGAAGATGTCATCATCTTCGGTTTTCGCGGCGCGGTTGCCGTGACGGGCATCGAAAAGCTTATTGTATTCGGCGAAGACGGCGTCGGATTCGTCCTCATCGAGAATCAATTCGAGATAGACGCGCTGGTCTTCCCCCTCTTTTGGCCCTTTGTGAACAAAGAGTTCATCTGAATCAAAGTCGAGATAGTCATCCCTTTCATTGCAGACTTTATAGACGAAAGCGTCATCGGCGTCGAGGTCCATGCCTTCGACTTGGAATTCGGGCTTGAGGATCATATAGTGCCCGCCCCTGACGTCAAGATTGGCGACCACGGAGAAGGGGTAGCGGTGGTCATCGTCGTCTTGGAGTTCATGCACTTGTTCAGCACTGCTTTGTTCAAAGATTTCATCGGGATCATCATCGACGCTATGGTCGCGAGACGAGAGGACGATTTCGGAGAGCTTGGCGAGGGCACATTCCAAATCATCGTCGGTGACGACGGTCAGTTGGCCCTCATCTTCGCCAACCTCAAAGAAGAGGATGGTGCCCTTTTCGAGGCCAGGCATATTCTTTTCCGCCTTGAGCATGGCGTATCTCTTGCCGTGATAGGAAAGCCCGGTGATGACTTCGAAAGGGATCTTGGCGCCGTTAGCGGCATGGAGTACCACTTTTTTGTCATAGGGGATGTTCGCTTTGCCATCGGCATAGTAAAGACGGGTGGGGAATTTCTTGAACCCATCGGAAGACGTTTCTTCTTTGTCGTTATCATCTTCCTCTTCCTCGATGCTGCCCATCACTCGATATTCCTCGATGATATCCTCGCAGATGTCTTCGTTGGGGACCATGCGATAGTCATATTGGTCATAGCCCATTTCAATTTGGAGGAAGACCATCAATTCTTCTTCGGCGTAGTCACTGGGATCGCGGCAGACCAAAAGGACGTTTTGGCCGCGCTCCGTCACATAACAAACATGTAAAACATGCGGATTGTCGTACCGATCGAACACGGTAATGGTGCTGGGTTGGGGCATAAAGATCTCCTTGTGTTCTAAAACCACCCTTTTTAAAAATTATAGCACACGCGCGAAAAGGAGAAAGTCGCTCTTCTCCTTGTTTTTGACTAAGAAAAATTACTCAGTTTGCGGGGATTCTGCAGGTTTTTCCGTTTCAATTTCCGCATTTCTGCGGTTTGCTTTTTCGAGGTCCGAGGCGAAGATCAGCGCGTAAACCGCGGCGATGGCCATCAGGACATGGAAGGTCAAAATGGAAAGCACGAGCAAGGTGGCATGGCTCTTGATATAGGGTTGGTTATATTGGATGCGATGACTCGATAACGAAGCAAAGAGGATCATGACGAGCCCCAAGATCGAAAAGATCATCAAGATCGAAGCGGCGGTGTAGAGGAAGATGGGTAGGGCCGCCTTGACTTCCTCGGGGGTCGCCGTCGTTTCTGTGGGG
>JAFTDF010000029.1 GCA_017454295.1 Bacilli bacterium | reverse complement strand
TATCAATTCGAGAATGGAAATTGCCTGAGGCAGTTCGATCCCGTATTCGACCATCCTTACGTTGATGGTCCATGCTGGATTCCCGCGACGATTCTTGCTTATTTAAATGAGACGGCCGACCTTTCGATTCTCGAGGAAGAAACCCCATATTATCAAAGCACGGTAAAAGAAACCGTCTTCCAGCATATCGAACGTGGGCTCGCCTTCTTATTGGAGCACCGCGGCCAGCACAATCTCGTTTTATGGGGTGGCGGCGATTGGAATGATTCAATCGATAACGCGGGCATGCAAGGGATCGGGGAATCCGTCTGGCTTTCGATTGCCACCGTCAAGGCGCTCAATGACTTCGAAGAAATCCTTCGGATATCCAAGAAGAGCTCAACCCTGATCGATTTGAAAGAGAAAGCAGAGCAATTGAGAAAAGCAATCAAAAAACACGGTTTCGACAAAGATCACTATCTTTATGGCTATAACGATTTGGGAGAGAAAGTCGGCTCTGACGAATCCAAGGAAGGCAAATTCTTCCTCAACCCCCAAAGTTGGGCGATTTTAGCTGGCATTTCAACCGGGGAGAAAGCTTCCCAACTGCTGAAGAAATGCGATGAAAGGCTTCTCATCCCATATGGCTATCTCCAAAACGACCACCCTTATAGCAAAGGGGATGATGGGATTGGCCGCCTTTCCTATTTCTATCCTGGCTTATATGAGAATGGCTCGGTCTATAACCATGGGGTCGCTTTTATGATGGCCGCGCAAATCAAGGCGGGTCAGCCTGGGAAAGCGTATCAGACCTGGCGATTGATCCGTCCTGACAATCCGCAAAATCCCAATAATGGCATGGAGCCTTATGCGATCGCGAATATGTATATCGGCCCAGGCTGCCCCTTCTTAGAAGGATTTGCTCCTTTATGCTGGGTGACTGGCACCGCGGGATGGATTTACCGCAACCTCAGCGAAGGGATTTTCGGCATCGTCCCGACGTATGAAGGACTGCAGATTCGGCCCACGAGGATTCTTCAAGAAGAGGTCGTTATTCAAAGAACGTTCCGAAAGCAGATCTATGAAATCCATCTTCGCCTCAGCGCGGATGACTGCTTGATCTATGACGGAAAACATCTGAGTTTGGATTCGACTTTACCAGTCGAGGAAGAAGGCAGCCATCATGTGGTGATTCGTACCCTTTCCCATAACAAATAGGCAAGACGGGGTATCCTTTCCGCAAGAAAGAGACGATCATGACCGCGATTGAAAAACTGAAATTAGGGAATGCGATTGCCATTGCCCAAAATAACCAAATCGGAGATCTCAGGACATCCTAGGTATAGGGTATCCTCGAGATCTCTGCGGGCGGGACGGCCAGGGACAACGGGGCGATGGAGGCGATTAACGGATGGGCGAAGGAGGAGCTGTTCTGCGACTTCGGCATCCGCGATTGCGACGACGCGCCAAGCCTCATCGAGGAATACGTCGCGTTCTTCAACGAGGAAAGGCCGGCGGCTGCCCTGGGATACCTCACCCCGCGGAATTCAAGCGGAAGAACGGTTACCATTAATCATTTACTGTCTACAAAACGTTGACCGATGCAGCTTGGGATTGTTGCACTTTCGTGACGCGAACTCTTTTACAATTATCTCCGTCGGAGGATTTGCGTATGAAATACCAAGAGATGGTCGCCTTTGCTGGCTTCCTAAACAAGAGCCAAGGCACCAATAGCCCCGAATGGAAGGCAGCCATGCAAAAGGTCAACGAATTGATGGAGGTCATGGGCCCCTATCAATTGGCCCAAGGTGATGGCACCTACCGCCCCATTACCCCAGACGCCTATAAGCGGATCGAAAGGACCTTCGATGAGACCGTGGCCGCGGTTTCGCAATTCAATAAGACCGTTGCAAACGGGCTTGAGGACGAAGTCCGTCTTCAACTGATGAAGAACTTCAACAAAGAATTCCTCGCCAAATCCTACATCGAATATAAAAACGTCAAACCCGATGCCAATGGGAACCTCCATGATGCTATGGAAAACTTCCGTTATGAAAACGTCGAGGTCTCCAACGAACAGTTGCGGCGGGTAGGGGGGAACTTAAGCTCCCGCATTCAACTCACCGTCGATTTCGACGGCGTGGCGACCCGCGGCGTGTTCACCAAACGCTCTAACTACGAGCCGCGGACCCAATTCGTCGGCCTCCTCGACGAGATGGAGGCCAAATACGGGAAGTTCGCTTCCTTTTGGACCGCCCTCGACGATATACGCTTCTTTGAAGGGGGCTTCTCCGGCGTGACCGTATCGAACTTCATCCACAGCACGCACGGAACCGTCTATGACATAACGCCTGAGCGAAGAAACGAGGCCATGAGGAATTTCAAGGCATTGACGGCCCTCGATCTTTATGGCGAAGCGGATGCGGAATTCGAGAAATACCGCGATGACCCCGACTTCTTCAACGCCTTGTTCGACTTCTCCGTCAAGGCGGAGCAATTAACCACCTCCATCGGCGTCAACGAGGAGTTGCTTGGATTACATGCGGGCGAAAACATCGATGGCCGTAACTCCGCGATGAGCTCCGTGGCCAACCTTTTGGGCGTCAATGGCCTCATCGCCAAATCCAAACAGCTCTCCGTGCATATGCCCGATGGCAGCTTCCAAACGGGCACCTTCATGGAATTCGTCGACGGCAAAGACCTCAACCAACTCGATAGCATCGACGAAATGAGAATCGCCCCGTTAGAAGCCTACGAAAACAGCAACGCCAAAATCCAACTCGCCAATTTGCAGGTCCTCGATTACGTCTGCGGCAACGTCGACCGTCACTTGGGGAACATGCTCTACCAGTTCGATCCCCAGACCCATCAGTTGACCGGTGTGAAAGGTATCGATAACGACGCCTCTTTCCTCAAGCGCCATCTTTCTCCTTCCCAATCGATCGCCAATCTTGCCAGCATTCGCTCGATGCGCGTCATCGACGAAGCGATGGCCCAAAAGCTACTAGAGATCGACGAAGGCATGTTCACCGCGACCTTGCATGGTTATGGCCTAAGCGAAGAAGAAATCGCCTCGGCCTACGAACGTCTGCATTACTTGCAAGAAGCCGTCCGTAATGCCCCTACCTACGACCCCAAGGAAGGTTTGCCCCCGTTTAACGCCCTCGGGGATGACTACGGCCTCACCATCGTCAAAAACGAGGACTGGGAGAAGCTGAGCCTAAGGGACCTAAGCGCGCAAAACAATAACTTCTCCAAGATCATTTCCGCCCAGCAAATCCTCACCACCTCGAGCATGGTGACCCAAACCATAAAACAAAACGTCGAGTGCTCCAAACGCGCGTTGAAGACGATGCTCAATCCCGACAACTCCAAAGGCCTCTACGATAGCGCCAGAAGCCACAAGCCCATCCTTGGCGTCTCCGACCGTTATCAGCGCGTGTTGGACGCAATGGCAGCCTACCAAAACACCCCCGCTCCCGAAGATCCCCTCCATTCCGAAGGCCACGCCAAATGGGACCGCCTGTCCGAACTAAAGGCCGCGGTGGACGCCTATCAACGCGAGAAGACCGAAATCGGCCACCTCGATGCCAATGGCAACCCCGCGGAGCACATCAAAGGCAAAGCCCTTGGCCGCATCGAGGATGTGGCGAAAATCGGCAAATTCGCCGATAAGCTCTTAGAACAACGCAAGCAAACCCGCAACGCCGACGATGCCCTCCATGAAGCGGAGCAAAAGCAAAGGGAACTGGAGGAATTCCGGGCGTTGCCCTCCAATGAGCAGCAAATCATCCTCGACCAGAAGCGGGCCCATGAGGAATTATTGAAGCAAGATCTCTCCGTGCGCCTGCAGAATAGCCTCGCCGCGGAAGAAGAGCCCATGGAAGAAAACCTCGAAGCCGAGGCGTCGCAGGAGTTCGTCATGGAAGAAGTGAATCCGAATCAATAAGCGGAATCACCTGCCCTTGGCGTTTCGCCAGGGGCTTTTCTTAACAAAAAAGGCCTAGAACCAGCCTAGACCTCCGGGTGATAGAAAAGAAAACGCCACGCATCGCTGCGTGGTGTCGCTTGGCTTTCAGGTTTAACGTCTTTTTTAGCTCAAACCGACGGGAATGTTCTATTCAAGGTTTACCTTGCGGAAGATTCCGACCAACCGCTCCTCGTGAGAGGATCGATCCTTACCACCGGGGATGCTTGACCATCGAGGGCATTCAGGAACAAGTTTTTGTTTTCGCGGTATACCGCTGAGAAGAACTCTTATCTTCCTAGGCCTATTTCGGATCACTCCTAGTAGGTCTCGATGTCGATCCTGAGGTACGTCTTCCTTCGCTCAGGTATCTCTACCACGTTCCGACTTCACGAGTTGCAGGGTGGAACGACTTCCTTCGAGGACTTGCGTCTTCGATCTCCCCTGGGCTTGCGTCCAGGTTCAAGGCTTTTCCAGCGGTTTACCGCGCGCCAGAGCCTTTCTTGGCACCGAGCCGGTTATGAATTCCCGGTCGTTCACGGAGAGGCCTGTATCCGGAAGGATACCGACGCCTTCGCAATCCCATTTCCAGTTTCACTGACGGCGGGACTATCGTCGCACCTGATGTAGGTGACTACCTAGCCGCGGCAGAGGGGGTGTTAAGCCATGCCATTGCGGTAGGAGCGGGATGTTTTCGGTTTACCGTGGCCTTCTCGCTAGGCCCGAGGTCTTTCTCCTCTTTGAATCTCACGATCCATCCCTCTGAGACGATTTCCAGGTTCTACCTGGGAGCGGAAGGGAAGCGCTCCGGACATCGACTTTCATCGCAGCCCGTTGACCGGTTCTCCCGTGCCTTGCGGCGAGGGGATGCCCCGGGTCCGTCATCAAGATCCTATCTTGCGAGGCGGATGTCGCTCGGGGAAGTTGCCTTCCTCGATTGGGCGGTTTCGTTCGGGGTTATATCCGAGGTCTACCGTCATCCTTGGTTCTTCCGGTTTACCGGGGAAGGCAGGATTCCTTCCGGGAATTACCCTTCCTCCTTAGCTACGGCTTTGGCAAGCTTTCACGGGGGAGAGCGGAGGATTTTTCTCGTGCACGAGGTGGTGCTTCGCTGACCACTTGGGAAGTTCGGTGAAGTCCGTGATTCCCAGATTGCGGATGTTCCTTTTGCAAGGCTTTCCGCAGCGCCCTTACTCACCGGTTTACCGGCCGCCAGGGTAGCGCTTTGGCGGTGGCGTTCCTTATCCCAGACAAGGAGCCCTGTCGCAAGCGCCTCCTCCCAAACGCCTTGCGGTATTTGGTTTCTTCGCTTGCTCTCCCATTCATCGGTTTACCGATCCGCGGAGTAGTCGGGAGGAAGCCGTTTTCAAGGTTCCGACTTCCCTTTGTCCCTTTCGGGGCAGCAGGCCTTTCTGGCATTGCAGCCAAGGGGCATCTTGCATCCCCCTCATGTTAGTTTACTAACATGGTTCTCGCAGTTTCGCTCTCTCCGAGGAGGGGGCGTTCCCTGCGATTCCAATTACTATACGCGCTTTTTTGGATCGTGCAAGCATTTTTTGCAAAATTTTTTAAATTATTTTTGTAGATACCTTTGGTATCTAAATTTTCAAAAAAGTTTTTTCATTCAAAAAACGGGTTTTTCGCCCGGTTTACGAATCAATAAACATAGGTTTCTGCGTATGTATATGCGTGATAGGGTGGCGCGTAAAAGGCGAAAACTTAGCCTTCTTTATAAACGTTGACGCCCGCCCCGCCGCCATTCTTCACCTTATACAAAGCTTTGTCGGCTTTGCGGTAGGCCTCCTCAAACGACATATCCGCCGTTTTGTGGATGGCACCGAAGCTTAAGGAGAAAGAGGGCAGCGAACCTTTGGGCTTGGCAAAGGAATGATTCATTTGGGAGAGTTTTGCCTTTAAGGCCTTCGCATCGACTTTCCCCAACACCATCACGACGAATTCGTCGCCCCCGATACGGTAGACATATCCCGATCCGGAGAAGGCGGCTTGCAGCTGCTGGGCAACGTTGAGCAAGACGCCATCGCCCGCGGCATGGCCGCAGATGTCGTTGATCGATTTGAAACGGTCGATATCGGCGATGACAAAGTAGAGACTCTCGTTCTCCAATGCTATGCATTGATTCACGTATCCATGGCGGTTGGAAATGCCGGTGAGGGCATCGTGGTCGGCTTCGTATTTCAAAGCGTTGGTAATCTTTTGGTGTTCATCGAACATTTCGTTATAGGTCGTGGAAAGGAATTGGATTTCCGAAGAACCACTGACGGGGATCTTTTGGTTTTCGCCGATGGATTTACGGGCTCTCATCAAGGGCATGGACACGAAATGATGCGTGCTCCAGCCACCGAGGATGATGAATAGCACCAACACCGTAGCCACGATGTCGTGGGCGGTCATGACACCGAGCATTTCGCTCGATCCTTGGTTACGTTCTTTCTCGGTGAAGGCCAAAAGTTCCGCCAAAGCGGTTTCGGTATGGGTATCGATCTTTTCCTTGTAGCTCATGTAGGTCTCATCGAAGAGTCCGTTGAGCGCCTTCTTGATTTGCTCTGCCGGGGATAAGGCCAAATCGGCATCGGTCAAGGTGATCTTCATGATGGATTCGGGAAGCGTCACCCCATATCCTTGGGCGGCGAGCCGCATCTGATAGGTCTCGATATTGGCCAAGCGGTTGGATTCTTTCAAAGCGGCTTGCATTTCCGTCAGGACGTTGGTCCCTACGAAATAGGTTTGCAGATTTTCCAAGGCCTTCTCGCGGGTTTGCTTTTCGTTGATGACTTCGAAATACTCATTGACGGCCTGCACATCGCCGGTGACGGCGAATTCCCGGCTCTTATTCGTCAATAAGTCGGAGGCTTCGTCAAGGGTGTGAATATCGGTGACGCAGTTGATATAGGCGGCGGTTTCGGTTTGCACGGTATTGAAATGGTTCTTGGCCAAAATCGAAACCAAAATCAAAGCAAACGCCGATAAGGCAGCCAAAATGGTGATGACCATATGAAAGATGGTGATGGACAAAGGGCGTCTGGTTTGGTTTTTTCCCATATTGGGAATGATAGCACATTTACGGCACTCTTTAGGGCTTGGTTTCCTTGGGAGAGTGGCAAAAAAGACCAAATACGGCTTGCTATCGAAGGAAACCAACTGCAAAAAACCTAAGGTGGTTTCTTAGGGGCGAGGCGCTTTGACAAGGTAACGGCAAATCTTGAATCGTTGCCCTTTGTTTGGAATTTCTTTCCATTCCTCGCCGATCTTTTCGCCCCCGCATTTTTGGATGACCCGATTCGAGCCGATGTTCTCTTCGGCCGCGTTGATGGCCACCTCGGGGTAACCTTGGGCGAATAAATAATCCAATAAGGCGCGGCAGGCTTCGCTCATATAGCCGTGGTTCCAATAGGCGCGAGAGAGACAATAGCCAATCTCCGGAATGCCCTCTGGATATCCCACCACATCAATGCCGCCGATGAGGCGTTGGTTCTTTTTGAGAACGATTGCAAAATTCAAACGCTCCGGCTTTTCGTATTCTTTTTCCCAAAAGGAAAGTAACTGCCGGGTCACTTCCACGTTTTCGTGGGGGTTCCAAGTGAGGAATTTGGTCACCTCGGGATCGCTGGCCCAGCCCTCAAACATCATCTCGGCGTCTTCCTTTTGGAAGGGGCGAAGCATTAATCGTTCGGTTTCAAGTTCAAGCTTCATGCCATCATTCTAGCAAAAAAGGCAAGCGTTTCGGCTTGCCTTTTCCATTGCTTATTCGGCTTGGAGGAACGCTTTGTATCCGAGATAGGCTTCGTAGACATCGACTTTGGAGACGATTTCCATCGGAGCGTGCATGTTATGCACTGGGATCCCAGCGTCGATGACGTTCATGTTGTAGTTGCCAAGGATATAGGCGATGGTTCCGCCACCACCTTGGTCGACTTTGCCGAGTTCGGCGTTTTGCCAATTCACATTGGCGCTATCCACCACGTTACGGATCCAGGCGTAATACTCGGGGTTGGCGTCATTGGAGCCACCCTTGCCGCCGCGGCCAAGGTATTTGTTAAAGACGATGCCTTGCCCAAAATAGGCGGCGTTTTTGGGATCGTTGACCCCGGCATAGAGGGGATCATAACCGGCGGAGACGTCGGAGGAGAGCATCTTCGAATTCTCGAAGCACATCCGCGTGGCAAACACGGGATGGGGGTCGCCCGCTTTTTGGAGCAATTTGGCGACCACGTTTTCAAAGAAGAGGGATTGGGCCCCGGTGGCGCCGATGGAGCCGACTTCCTCTTTGTCGACGAGGATGCAGCAAGCGGTCGTCTCGACCTCTTCGGTATCCAAGACGGCCCGGAGGGAGGTATAGGCGCAGACGCGGTCATCGTGGCCGTAACCGGCGACCATGGAACGGTCTAAGCCGTAATCACGGGCGGGACCGGCGGGGGTCACTTCGATTTCGGCGGAGAGGAAATCTTCTTCCTCCACGCCATATTTCTCTTTGAGAATCTTTAGGATATTGGCCTTGACGGCATCTTTTTCCCCTTCGGCGAGAGGAATCGAGCCCAGGGAGACATCCAAGGCTTCGCCTTCGATGATTTTGGCACCCGGCTTTTGGAGTTGGTCCTGGGCAAGGTGGATCAGCAAATCGGTGATGCCAACGACGGGGTCACTGGGATCTTCGCCGATGTTGACTTCGACGGTGGAACCATCTTTCTTGCAGATCACCCCATGGAGGGCTAAGGGGATGGTGACCCACTGATACTTCTTCACCCCGCCGTAATAATGGGTGTCGGCATAGGCAAAGTCATGATCTTCGTAGAAGGGATGTTCCTTCCAGTCCAGACGCGGCGAGTCGATATGGGCGCCTAAGATGCGGATGCCTTCGCCAATGGGCTTCTTGCCGATGATAAAGGCCGCCACGTTTTTGTTGCGGTTGACGAAATAGAGTTTGTCCCCGGGTTTGATTGAGGCGACATCTTCGCCATCGACGAATCCCTTCTCTTTCAACAAGGCCACAGCCTCTTTGACGACGAGACGTTCGGTTTTCCCATAGGAAATGAATTGCTTATAGGCTTCGCCGAATTCCATCACCGGCGTCTTGTCTTCGTATTTGTTCCAAGCGTTTTTGCGGTACATATAGAATCTTCCTTTCTTTCGAAAAGAGGACTTTACCGCGTATTGAAAACTTTGCAAGCCAAATGCGCGCTTACGCAAAAAGAAATCCCCCTTCCTTTTGGGGAGGGGGAAGTCGCTATTTCTTGCGGAGGCGAATGCCTTTGATGAGGGCGACGATCGCCACGATCAGGGGTACGAATACCTGCAGCAGCGTCGCAATATTGACGCTGGCGGCGAAGGCGATGGGGAACATGCCAAACCCGGCATTGCTAGGGGCGTCCAAACTCATGCTTAAGGCCACCATATCCAAGGCGATGAAAAGGATGGCCACCATCAAACCACATAGAGCCAAAGGAAGGAGCAACTCCTTTTTCTTGTCTTCTTTGAGGTTGTTGTAATAGAACTCCCAAACGCAAAGCATCGCGGGGGAGAGTAAGAAGCAAAGCACGGTCATCACGCCATAGAAGGCATAGCCGTGGGCGAAATCATAAATGAAGATCGAGAAGAGCCCACCGGCGAACCCATAAAGGGCAAATAAGAGCCAGAAGGACATGAACGTGCAATAAAGGCCGCGGGCTTTGGTGACGATTTCGCCTCGCTTTGGTAAGTAGCAAGGCCGTTTCGCCACCCATTTCTTCTCATAGAGAAGGACCAAGACGCCTAAGGCGATGAATAGCAGCGAATAGAGCACCGAATCCAAAGGGAACCACGGAGAAGGCGCGCCTTCGACGATGGAGAGGTATTTCCCGGCGGCGAGGCCGATGATGACATAGAGGGTGTTGACCCCGGCGAAGACGATGAGGCAAATCGCGTCTTTGACGAGGGAGCGATGCCATTTCTCCTCACTGACCTTGCGGAAGGAGGCGTGGCAAAGCAGCAATGCCCAGATGCTCATGAAGACGGAAAGGATCAGCGGCATCGAACGTAGCAAATCGTAAATCGCCACATCGGCAGAAGCCGAGACGATGCTGCCAATCGCATCCACAAAGCCATACAAGGCGTTGAAGAAGGTGAAGGAAGAAGCGAGGAAGAAAAGGACCAACAAACCGGTGAGGAACCGGTTTTGAAGAGTGGCGTTCTTATCGAGTTCCGAAGGAATGAAGTTGGTTTTGTCGAAGAAGCGTTTCATATTACCATTTCACCCAACGCACGAAATCATTCGTCGCCCTTTCGTTGTAATAAAGATGTTCCAAATCGAAGGCTTCCCCATCATGGAGGGTCACTAAGGAGGCGCCGATCAAATCGAAGTTTTCGTTGATGCCAACGCTGGCAAGGCCTTCTTGCATCGCGGGGTCTTGGCTGTTGACGTCGACATGGGCGTAATAGAGCTCGGTGCCCGTTTTGACACCCAAACCAATGACGATGCCGTCATAATCGACCGTCCAGTCGACGTTATGGGCATGTCCCATGAAGGCACCCTTCAGATGATGTTTCCGCCCTTCGGCGATGAACTTGGAGGCATAACGCTCGTTGCCGTTATCGGCAAAACCTTCTAGTTTGAAGAATTTATGCTTCATCGTCGACCCGGATTCATGGGCTTTGTTCCAGGCCTCGAGGTTATCCTGCTGAGGGATATGGTAGTAAGCGATCGTCGGCACTTCGGCGCCCGCTTTTTCGTGTTCCCTTACCCACCAATCGACTTGGTCTTCGCGGATATAGTCATAATCCCGGAACGGGGCAAACGCGGTCTCGGAGAACGAGGCCCCGGAATCGAGGTTGGCGATCTGCCATTTCGCAGCCCCCGTCTTGGTGCCGTCATCGGTGAGGTTGATGACGAAATTACTGCGCCCATAGAGGTTGTCCTCAGGCTCGGCATAGAGGCAATGGATCGCCTTTTGGCATTGTTCGGAGAGCCAATTGGGATGATAGAGGCCATGGCGGTCATGGTTGCCCCAAATCATCGCATATTGGAAGCCATATTCCGCGGCCTTGGCTTCGAAATAATCGAAGAAGGAGGAAACGTGGTAGGTATTGGCCAGCATGAATTGGTCGCCGGTGATTTCGACCAAGTCGAGTTTGCCGCCATTAGCTTTGACATGGGCATCGGCTTCCTTGAAGACTTTGTCGAGATAAGCCTTCGACGCGACGGTCGAGGAGTTGTAACTCCAATGGATGTCGGTCAATTGGAGGATATTGAAGCCTTCGCGGTAACGCATCGCGAAAACATAGTCGTCGAGATGCGCTTTATAGTCGCCGCTTCCGCCGCAAGAAACGAGCACGAAAGGCAACATCATCGCAAAGGCAATTGAGGTTCTTTTGTTCATGGAATCATCCGCCTTTGGGATTAGTATACCCGCTTCTCGAAGGGTTTTCTTGAAGAAAAAAGCCGAGGGGTCATCTCGGCTTGGGGAAGGGGTCGCTTAATGGAGGGCGGGCGCTTCTTCTTCGACTTCGGGATCATCGGCGAAGTTGGCCGCGTATTCCTTTGCGGCTTCCGGGGAATCGTATTCGACTTCGTTGTTGACCTCTTGGGCCACCTGCTGCTGGAACTGATTTTCCGCAGGATCTTCTTCAATCCCGGCTTCTTGTTCGGCCCGCTTCTGGAGGTTGGCGTTGCGGATGGTCTCATAGACCCGCTCGCACCGACGTTGTTCCGCGGTGGATTTGAGGAGGTTGAGGCTAAATTGGGCGCGCGCCTTTTGGGTGCCGCTAAGGCGATTAATATCCGCTTCGTTTGGCAAACCGGTTTTCGGATCCCAAGAAGGGAAGCGATGCTGGAGGTATTCGGTCGCGGCTTTGTCTAAGGAATTCATATCCCCATAAAGGGCATGCTTGGGGTTATTGTAGGCCTGATACACCGCATCCAGGTTGCTATAGGCTTTCGAATATTTCCCAAAGGCTTTGGCAAGGAAGCCGGGCTTGGTCTTGTTATAGGCTTCCTCCAAATGACCGTTATATTTCCCGTTTAATCTGGCCTTCACCCATTTGGTGGAAGGCTCTGCGTCGAGACCGTAGATACGGTTGGTCATGGAACCATCGAAATCATTGGAGAACACCGCGGACATCACTTGGTAATTCTCCACCCGTTGCTGATTGGCTTGGGTGATCCCTTGGCTAGCTTCTTTCTGGATGAGCCGATTGGTCTCGTCTTGGAGGTAGCCGATGGGATCGATCATGAATTGCCGATAGGGGGCGTCCTGCTCGTCGCTTAGATACGGATTGACGGATTCGTCGGGGATGATGACCATTTTCCTTGCCCGTAGCGCCGCCGAGGCATCGGCGATTTTTAGCCGCGCGATATAAATCGCTTCCTCAAAGGAGACGTCGCGTTGCTGCCCCGGACCAAAGGCGAGGAGATAACGGGTGGTGAAAGCCATTTTATCCTCGAGGGTATCGAGGGAATCCATGGAGCTCACATAATCCGCCATGGAGATGTATTTCACACGGTTTAATCGGGACTCGTTTAGGACATTTGGCATCGGGGATTCCTCCTTGCTTGACTCTATTCTACGCCTCCGCTTGCCACAAAGTTGCCACAGCAGGCAAAAATAAAAACCCGGTGACCGAAGTCAACCGGGATGAGACTCATCAGATGAATTTCGTAATAATCTTGTCGACGTTATGCAAGGTCTTGCTCCAGCCACTTTCCTGATCGGAGAAGCAGACATAGACGCGACCGTCGCTGAACCGGGAATTGAGGCTTTCCATTTTCTTTTTGCAGTAATCCGCATAGCCCTCGGGGTCGATGCCTTGGCCGATGCTACCGGAAGTCGCGCCACTGGCGGTTTCGATGGCGGAATAGAAATTAAGCTTCTTATCGAATTCGCCTTCGATGGTGACGGTGTTGGAGGCAGAGAGCTGGTATTTGCCGGTTTCGGTGATTACGGCATTACCCATCTTGATGGCAAAGCCTTCGGGGGCACCGTTGGCAAAATTCAAATCGATATACATTTCCCCAGCCTGGAGGAAGTCGAGTTGGACGCTAGCGGCAGAGGAAGAGGGTGCTTCGCTAGAAGAAGCTGGGGCTACGCTGGAAGAAGGCGTTTGGGAGCTGGAGGTCGGCGCGGTGCAGGAAGCAAGCAGCAATAACGCGGCGGTAATGGGAAATAACTTTTTCATGGATTTCTCCTTTCGCCCTTAGGGCTTGGCTGAATTATGGGAACCAATCGGAAGAAAGTCAATTTTAGTGCGTGTTGCAGGTGCACCACCCGCGAGCGAACACAACCCCATAACAAAAGGGGCCCAAAGGCCCCGTAGAAATTGATTCTTAAGCGTTCAAGGAATCCATGGCCTTGCACATCTCGGTCATGTTGTAGAAGAGGTTATAGTTCAACCGTTTGTCGGGTTGCACCCCGTCTTCGGTGTGTTCGAATTTGCCTTCTTCGCCGGGGATCATAACATGTTCGAGAGAAGAATGGGCATAGCCGGTGCCGCTAGAAAGGTAGTTTTCACCAACGACGCATTCGCCACCACCGCTCTTCTGGCCGATGATCTTGGCGATGCCATAATGCTGGGCCAGCATCGGGAAGGCATTCCCGCAAGAGAAGGAGACCGGGGACGTTAAGATATAGAACTTGAAATCATTCCCGTAGACATCCTGGGTGTCATAAACGCCGTCGTTATTCGTATCGACTTGATAGGTCGTGGTCGTCAAATCTCCGGTGAGTTCATGGACGGCCGTGATGGCGGATCGATTGTCTTTGGAGAGCAAGGCCAGCAAGCGACCCATGACCATGACGATGCCGCCTCCGTTGAGGGAATCATCGATGAGGACCCGTTCCACTTTCACTTGTTCGCTGCCGACGGTCGTCCGATGCTCTTTGATTTCCTTAAGTTTCAAGGCGAAGTAGAAATAGCTATCGGAAGTGAGCTCGGAATCGGGCTTAGGAGTGCCATCGGATTTCTTGGCTTTTTTGTTCATTCCGAATTCATCGAATCCCACATAAGCGGTTTTCCCGTCCTCGGAATAGATGATTGCGCTCTTGAGGTCATCGAAGCCATTGGCTTTCAAGAAAGCTTCGCGTTGGGCTTTTAAACCTTGGTCGAGGAGCGAACGTTCCACGACTTTGACGTCGCTGGAAGCGCCGGGAACATGGGCGTTGCCATTATCTTCGACCCAAGGGTTGCTGCCGATGGGGAAGCGTCCGGAATGGCTATCGCCCAACATGAAGATGGCTTTGGCATAAGCGGCCCCGCGGACTGCGGAATCCTCAGAAACGAAGGCATCATAAAGGCCGAAAGATTTGTAATAATCCATCATCGAGGTCACGCCCCAAGTGCTACGCAACCCATAATAATGGTTCATGGTCAACGCGAATTCGCTGCGGTGGTATTTCCTCGCATATTCCGGCATCAGCGGCTTTCCGCTGGCGTCGGCTTGCTTGTAATGCTCGCCGATATAATCGCCCATTTGAGATAATGGGGTATAGACGTTGTCCCCATCGGTCACGTTCGCGGTATTAAGCTGCTCGAACGTGGTGTATTCATAGATGGAGACGTAGTTGTAGAAGAAGTCCCGTTCCGCGAGCTCGTGATAGAAGGTATGGAGCATGGAGAAGGGGAAATAGGTGGCATCCCCGTCGACGGCCACATCCAAACCCGTATCGGCATAGGAAACCAGAACCGGATGGGAGGTGGACGTCTTGGTGGTTTTGCTTTCGTATTTGGTCCGAAGGAACACGGAATAGGTGGTGTAGTCCTGTTTGGGCTTCATCAGCCCTTCGAGGCTTCCTTGATAGGTAAAGGTTTTGTTTTGGGCATCGATGGTTGAAGCGAAGACCTCTTTCTCCGCGACCGTGACTTTCCAAGTGAACTTACCGTTATCTTTAGAAACGCTGCTCTTGGTGGTCGAAGGATCCTTAAAGAACCGGGAATAAAGTCCCGCCATGTTCTCCAAAGAGATATAGGGAACTAATTCTTCGCCCTTTTTGAAACGAAGCGAAACGGGGCCAAGTTGGTATTTGGGATCACTGACATCGGGGTCGAGATAGTCGTTTTCGAAATTGTAGAGCCGGTAGGCGTTGACCGTTTTCTCCACCGTCGTGGGCTCGGGGGCAACCGAAGAACTTTGCGAGGATTCGCTCGAACTCGAGGAAGGGGCGCTCGAGGAAGAAGGTGCCTGGCTCGAGGAAGAAGGGGCAACGCTAGAAGAGGACGGGGCTTGGCTGGAACTTGCTTCCGAGGAAGACGCGGCAGAGCTGGAATTGCCACCTCCGCAGCCCGCCAAAACAAGGGGCAATAGCAGTAAGAACGTTCTTTGGATTTTAGGTTTCATAAAGAGGCCTCCAAATCTTTTTCATTTTAATGAATTGACGCACACGAGGACAATATCGGCGGCAATGGACGAGACAAAAATCGCGCAACTGCGTGGAGAAATGCGCAGTTTTTCCGAAAACAAAGCCGAAATTGCGGCGTTTTCTTAAATTTGTTTGTCGTAATTCATGCGGATCATCGGCATGAACAAGCGCACTGCCCAACGGGGAAAATTGTAGTAACGTTTGTTCCGGTCCAAGGCCGCGATTTGGGCCATCTCCTCGGCGGTGAATTCGAAATCGAATAGATCGATGTTGTCCGCGATATGGGACGGGGTTTTCGAACCGGGGATGACGCAGAAGCCGCTTTGGACATGCCACTTCAAAATGATTTGCTGGGGACTCTTGTTGTATTTCTTGGCTAAGGCGAGGAACACCTCTTCTTGGGCCAACTTGGGATCGCCTTGGCCCAAGGGGAACCAAGATTGCAGCAAGATGCCTTGCTCATCGAGATAACGTTTGAGTTCCTTGTTTTGGCCATAGGGATGGCATTCCACGGTGAGCAACACCGGCTTGATGCGGCATTCGTTCAACACCCGCTTCAAATCCTTCCCATAGAAGTTCGAAAGCCCAATCGCTTTCACGCGACCTTTGTCCACTTCTTCTTCCAAAGCGTGATAGGCCTCCATGAATTTGCCCGCGGGCTGGTGGAGGATCAAAAGATCGATATATTCCAACCCCAAACGGGCCAAGGTCGCATCCACGGCTTTGGTGATTTTGCTTTTCTTAAAATCCTTGGGCCAAATCTTGGAGGTGATAAAAAGTTCCTCCCGCTTCCGCCCCGAGGCGGCAATGGCACGGCCCACCGCTTTCTCGTTCATGTAGATGTTGGCGGTGTCGATTAAATCGTAGCCGTGGGTTAAGGCAAACAAGACGGCTTTTTCGCAAGGCTCAGGTTTGATGGTATAGGTGCCTAGGCCAATCGGCGGAATCCCCATACCGTTATTCAATTTGATGCGTTCCATAAAGAATCTCCCCCAAGAAATCGCTTTATTCTATCTTTGCCGCCTTGTGCACCTCAATTTAAACGCTCGTGAATACGCCTGCTCGCGGAATTTGGCCAGATTCTTTATAATTACGCCAATAAAGGGGTTGTTAACATGAAAAAATCCCAATCATTATTGCTCATTGTCTCGGCCGCGATGCTGCTTGCGTCTTGCGGGGGGAACTCTTCTTCTAGCGCCGCCTCTTCCAGCGAAGCTTCGGCGAGCTCTTCTATCGCGCCTAGTTCTTCCAGTGCGCCCGCTTCGTCCAGCTCTTCTATCGCACCTTGTTCTTCCAGTGCGCCCGCTTCGTCCAGCTCTTCGCAAGCCCCGGCCAAAGCCGCGTTTACCTTGGGTCAAATCGCCCATGCCACCACGTCTTTCGCCGCCGGCGAATATCCGCTCAACCAAGCGATCAACTTCACCGTAACCGCCGAAAACGATTACCAAATCGTCGCCGTGAAGATCAACGGGCAGGCTCTGACGCCCACCAATCAAAACTATTCCTTCACCCCTACCGAAGCCAAGTCCTATACCTTGTCGGTGGAGACGCAGGAAATCGCCAACCAAGTCACCTTCACCTTTGGTGCGCAAGACCCCTTAATGAAAAAGGGCGTGCAACTCGACACCAAAACCCGCAACCAGGAAAAAGACCCGGGCATCGTCATCGAAAATGGCAAAATGATCATGCAAAACGGCTTGGTCCTCGTCGTTCTCAGCCGTTTGCAATACGACGATCAGCCGCAAGTGTGGTTACGGAAGGTCACCTTCGTCCTTTCCGAAGGCCAAAACCAATTCCAGCCCGAGGAAGCCACGGAACAGGCCCGTTATGCCAATAACACCTGGACCGATAACCGCACCGCCCGCACCGATAACGGCACCGCCACCCTGCCCTTCGTTGCCGGAGGGAAAGTCGTCATCGATAAAATCATCGTCGAGACCGCGCCCTTTGAAGTCTATAAGACCAAAGTTTCGTTCACCGGCTTAGACGAAGGCGAAAAGATTTATGTCACCCGCGGCGTTGACGCGATCTCCTATGAGAACAGGGTCGAATACAAAACGGATCTCGAGTTCATTAATTCCGAAACCTATTACTTCCTCGTCGAACGCAGCGACCGCCATAAGAAATACTATGACCTGCCGGACATGCGGAACGAGAAGGACGTGCTTTTGCCTTACGTCAATGCCCAGTATGAGGATCCTTCCACCAATCAGCCCATCTTTCTACGTTATTATCAGTTGAATGTTCCTAACGAGATCGTCGAAAACGTGCCGTTAAAAGTCCAGTGGTCCGGTCTGCCCGCCCAAGAAACCTTCACCATCGACACCGCTTCCGGCATCCAATATGTCAAAGGCTTCATGGAGACCGACCCGTTTGGTTCCATCGGCCTCCAACCCGGAGCTTTAACCTTTGATACCCCTGTGACGCTGTATGGGCTCAACTCGAAAAAAGGTTACTCCAGCCTCAAGGTGGTTTATAACGGCCAAGAAATCGAACCCAACGACAAAGGTAACTATGTGTTCACGGTTGCCGAAAAAGACGTCAATACCTTAGCCTTCATCGCCAAAGCGGACGAACAAGACGGAAGGATCGTGGTTCCTGCAAAAGATAGTGAAAACGTGCAAAAAGGTAGCCTTCTCTGCGCCGTCATCGAAGGTATTTTGAACTTTAAGTTCGAGCCTGCCGAAGACCATCCCACCGCGGTTTTGGATCGCATTTACTTCGGCCCCCTCCCCTTGAGCCCCGTTCCCGGCGAAGAAGGCCCCATTTACCGGCTGACCGGCGAACAAACCACGCAGTTCCTCGCTACCGAATCAGACAAACGGCCCGGTTTATTCCATTGTTACTTTACCGAATCCGGCGATTTTAAGAGCAACCTCTCCTTCAACAAAGGCGCTTATGCCCTGAAAGTGGAATACTCCACCGACGGCACCAATTACACCCTCGCCACACCCGTCGGCGGCGAAGGCGAAGAAAATCCGCGTATCGCCTATCAACTCGATGGCGGCGTCCAGGTCCGTGTCACTTTCACCCCCAACCAATATCAGGAGTTGTTCGCCTTTGAAGTGAACGATCGTCGCTTTAGTGACGTCACCAAAGACGAAGAGACCGGCGTCGTGACCTATCACTTCACGGCCAAATCCGATAAATACGACTACTTGATCCAAACCACAGTCCAAAAAGTGACCCTTTCTTCCACCGTCACCACGGGCTATAAGATCGAAAATCTGCCCACCGCCGCGGTCAACTGTGGCGAAAATCTCACGTTAAAGCTAGCACCCGCCGATGACGACCACAGTTTCGATCAGAAGAAAATCACGGTGACCTATAACGGCCAGCCCGTGATGGTGAACGATTTCTCTTTCATCATCGTCCCAGAGAAAAAGGCGACCACCATCGATGTGAAAATCGAGGCCCTTGTCTAAAACCGCCCTATGGAAGTCATCCGCCAAAAAGAAGGAAAGACACTCGCCGTCACCTTGAAAGGACGGCTCAATGCCAATACGGCCCCACTCCTAGAGAAGGAGCTCTTTCCTGATTTGGATGACGTGTGCAATCTACGTTTCGATTTCTCGCAACTCGAATATCTTTCTAGCGCCGGATTGCGCCTGCTTTTGATCTGGTTCAAAGCCATGGTCGACAAAGGCGGCTCGCTGCGCGTTCTCCATCCCCGCCCGGAAGTCATGGAAATCCTGGAAATGACGGGCTTTGTTACGTTCTTGCCCATCGAGGCTTAATTCGGAGGTACCGCCTATGGCCCCTATTCGCTCCCACCGCCCGCAGATCGACATCGAAATCTTGCGGAAAAACGAAATCGACGCCAACAAAGCGCTCATCCGCGGTTCGCTATTTACGGCAGCCGTGTTGGTGATTTTGCTCATCTGTTATGCCACCGGCGCCTTCAAAGCCAGCCCCCGGGTTTTGCTGAATAACTACATTTTCTTCCCCATCATCATCGTGGTGCTTGGCACGACTTTCTTCTATCACAATACCCGTTTCATCGCCAAACCGGGCTTTAAATACTTCCTCCTTTCCCAATATGTCATCGTCATATTCTCCCTCAACGTGCTGCTGCCAAAGCACGCCGTTTTGGGTTGGGCGATTTGCATCGTCGTGGCGAGCCTCTATTTCAATCCCAAAGTCACGATGGTCACCTTTGGTTCGGTGGCCGTCTTAATGATCCTGGGGATCTATTTGGGGATGTTCTATGGCGAATGGGACGCCAATATCATGAACGCGAACGACTTCATCACCTTGGATGGGGCGCAGATCCCGGTTGGGGAAACCACCTTTGCGCAACGGGTGGCATGGCTCTCCTCTCTCCGCGCCAACGGTAACAACCGCTACTTGCTGGCGTTCCTTTATTACTATTTGCCCCGCTTGCTCATCATCGCCATCGTCACCTTCATCAGCAGCGCCCTCGCCAACCGTGCCGCCCGCGTCTTAAAAGACGAAATCAACATCGCCAAAACCAACGAAAAGATGCAAGGCGAACTCGAGGTGGCCCGCTCCATTCAAGCCTCCGTCTTACCCACCACCTTCCCCAACAACGATAAAGAACGGGTCTATGGCATGATGGACCCCGCCAAGGAAGTCGGGGGAGACTTCTACGATTATTTCTATATCGACGACACGCATATCGCCTTTGTCATTGGCGACGTCTCGGGGAAGGGCGTCCCCGCCGCCTTGTTCATGATGAAGACGGAAACCTTAGTGAAGTCGCTTGCGACCTCCCTTCGCGCCGACACGGCCACGATTTTGGAACGTTGCAACACCGCCCTTTGCACCAATAACGAAGCCTCGATGTTCGTTACCTGCTGGCTCGGAATCCTCGATACGGTCACGGGCGAACTTCGTTACGCCAATGCCGGCCATAATGACCCCTTGCTTTATTCCGGTGGAAAAACCTATTACCTCAAAGGGTTCCATGGCATGGTCCTCGGCGGATTCCGCACCGTCAAATATCGCGAAGAAAGCGTCCGTCTCCAACAAGGGGATAAATTCATCCTCTACACCGACGGGGTCACCGAAGCCCATAACGCCCAAAACGAGCTCTTTGGGGAACGCCGCCTCCTCGAATTCGCCAGCAACCACATCCAAGACGGGGCCGATCAATTCGTCCCCCACCTACGCGAGGAATTGACCCGATTCAGCGAAGGCATTGAGCAATTCGACGACATCACGATGCTCATGGTCGAATTCCATAAGGGCGCCAACATCGCTTCCAGCCGCATCTTCAAAGCCGATACCAGCGAGCTCAATAATTTGTTCAATTATTCCTCCAGCCTGCTTGAAATCCTCAACTTCTCCAAGCGCGACATCACCATGATCAACACCGCCTTAGAGGAAGTCTTCGTCAACGTGGCCAAATATGCCTACCAAGGCGAAGGGGCGGTCGAAGTCTCCTTATCCAACGACCAAGACAGCATCCGTTTCGTCTTCAAAGACGAGGGCACGCCCTTCAATCCTTTGGAAAACCCCGATCCGAAGATCACCGCTTCCAGCGACGAACGCGAAATCGGCGGCCTTGGCATCTACATGGCCAAGACCATCATGGACGAAGTCCTTTATGAATACACCGACCACCATAACGTACTAACGTTGGTGAAGCGGCGGAAATATTAGACGTTTTGGGAACTTTTGCTTCGTTTTGCGTTCTTTCGTTGCGTTTCTTTTTGGCCAAAGAAGGTGTTTCCCGAATACGGTGGCGTGATATGTTTATGGTATGAGAAGGCAACACTTTTATTGGACGTATCTCGTCATCAGTATCCTCCTCATCGTCTATGGCGGGTTTTTCTTAATTCGCGAATTCGGCAATGGAAGCACCCTTTTCATCTCCTCGATCATTGCTTTATCCGTGGGGGTCGCGATGCTGCTTTTTTACGGGGCGTTGCGCTTGGTGGATTACCTGCGGAGCAAAAAGAACCCACCACAACCAACTCAGTCTCACTTTGAAACCGAACCAGAAACGGAAACGCCCGCCGCCAGCAAGCCCGAACCGGAAACGGAACGAGGGCAAGGCACCGAAAACCCCATTTTTCGTTATCCCGATCGTCCCAGTAAAAAAGAAAGGTCGGACACCGTAACCTATATCGCCGCAAGAGGCTACGTCCGAAAAATCGGCTTTGGCCCGGTTTTGGAAATCAATGGCAGTCGCATCCGCGACATGCGAAGCAATGCCTATTATCGGGTGGAAGGCGATGCTGTCTATGGGGATGGATCCGGGCTTTTGTATCAAATCTCAGGCAAGCGGATCCGCAGCATCGGCGGACGCGAATTGTATGAGCTCTCCGGGAGCAACATCTATCAGGTCTTTGGCGGTTATTACGCGTCCGTCAGTGGCCATTTCATCACCAAATACGACGGCTCCGAAAAATATGAATGCGACGACGATTTCCCGCGCGCAATCCTCTTGGTGATCGCGGTGTTGCTATTTGGTGAGTAAACAAAACTCCGTCAAGAGGGTGCAGTGAATCGTTTTGATGGAAAACAGCGCAATAAACCGCTCCAAAAAAACGATTGCTCGATATAATTAGCGTCAGAAATGGAGTTCTTATGGCAAAGGAGCAGGTCAGTAAGCGAACCCAAAACGCCTTAAAAGCGATTGAAGACGCGGTATTCGCTCTCCTTGGCGAAAAGGAATTCGAAGCCGTAACGGCCCAGGAAATCTACCGCAAAGCCGGCGTCAACAAGATGACGTTTTACAAATACCACAACAACAAATACGACGCTTTGGCCAAGGCCTTCACTTCACGGATCAACCGCGAATACAACACCGCGGTGGCAAAATACCTCAGCATCCACGAAACCTACGATTTAGATGAGGCAAACTACCAGGCTTTGTTGTTCGTCGCGGATTTCTTCGAGCGGTATCGCGTTCAGTTCTCCCATCTTGCCTCCCCCTCTGGCGATTTGCCAAAAGACGTTGTGTTCTCCGCTTTGTTTTCCAATTATCGACGCTTCTTTTCCGACATGATCGGGAAGGAAATCTGCGAAGAAAACGAATATTTGGTCCATTTCGTCTTCGGTGCGTATCGCTCCCTCTACGAATGCCAAATGCAAAAGCTCGCCAAGGATCCTAGCGACCCCGCTCCCCGACAAGACATCAAAAAGGCTTGTCGCGTCATTGCCAAGGCCTTCTCTTTGCTGCAAACCGCCCTCCCCAATGCGGAGGAGACGCCCACGGCGAATTCCGCTTCCTAATCGAGGCGTTTTAAGTTCGTAAGACATTTATAGGTCAAGTGTATTACGGAACCCCCAAAAATTTTTTTCCTGATTTCTAAAGGAAATCGCTGATGCTTAAATAGTTACATGGCAAAGCCAAACGTTTTTCGTTAAGCCAGCGACGATGAGGCGTTTCTGAGGATCGCCTCGTTTTCCCTTTGGCAGGCTTCCATCCCTCGTTGAGCCTTGGCCAATCGACCGGATTGACCTAGATATGAGGGCATTAACTCTGTTCTCGCTTCGGGTTTCCGAGGCTTCTATATCACCACGAAAGAAAGGAAAACACACATGGGTTATTTATTCAAAAAATTCACCGTGCGGAATTGGGTAGCGATCTGTGTCATCGTGGTCCTGACCGTCGTGCAGGTCTACTTCACGATGGCGGTCGTCGCCTGCGTCAATGAGCTCATGGCCGTTGTCCAGCGTGGAGATGTCCAGGAAATTTGGAAAAATGGTTTCTGGATGATCCTCTCCGCGTTGCTGCTTGCCATTGCGCAGACGGTGATTTCCATCATCGCCTCCGCGACTTCCAGCTCCATTGCCACCAGAACCCGTAATGAGCTCTACCAGAAGATCAACACCCTCTCCCTCGCCGACATGGCCGGATTCTCCACCGAATCCCTCATCACCAGAACCACCAACGACATCCAGAACGTCCACTTGGCCTTCCTCACCGCCTTGCGTACCGTCTTCGTCGCGCCGATCACGATGGTGTGGTCCATCATCTTACTCATTCAGACCGGCGTCGCCGAACTCACCATCGGCACCGTCGTCTGGCTGGTCTTGCTCGTCGTTGCCGTCATCTTCTTGATCCTCTTGGTCATCCCGAAATACAAAGCGGTTCAGCGCTTGACGGACGCTTTGAACGTCGCCAGCCGCGAAAACCTCACCGGCATCCGCGTCGTCCGCGCCTTCAACGCCGAAAAATATCAGGAAGAGAAGTTCGAAAAGGTCAACGTCGAATTCACAAAGAAACAAATCTTCGTCGCCAAAGCCTTGGCCTTCTTCACCCCGTTTGTCATGTTCGTCATGATGGGTCTCACCCTAACGATCCTCTGGATTGCCTGCTTCATCCTCAATGGCAACTTCAATATGGAGCAAGCCACCGCGGCCTTCGCCGCGACGAACTCCTTCGTCATGCTCGCTTCGCAAATCGTCATGGGCTTCATCTTGCTCATCTCGATTATCCTCCTCTGGCCCCGTGCCACCGTCTCCGCAAGACGTATCCGTGAAGTCTTGGTCCATCTCGAATCCATCGTCGATCCCGAAAACCCGGTCGACTTCCAGGAAGAAGGCACCATCGAATTCCGCGATGTCGGCTATGCCTATCCCGGCGCGGACAAAGAATCGGTCTCCCACGTCAGCTTCAAGGTGAAGAAAGGCGAAACCATCGCCTTCATCGGCGCCACCGGCTCGGGCAAAACGACCATCATCAACATGATCCCGCGCTTTGCCGACGCCACCAGTGGCGAAGTCCTCGTCGATGGCGTCAACGTCAAAAACGTCCGTCAGGAAGATTTACGTAAGAAAATCGGTTATACCCCGCAACGCGGCTTCCTGTTCAAAGGGAACATCCGTGAGAACATCGCCTTCTCGAATCCCGAAATGACGATGCAGGACATCAAGAAAGCGGCCGATATCGCCTGCGCCAGCGAATTCATCGAAGGCAAGCGCGAACAATACGAATCGGAAGTCGCCCAAGGCGGCACCAACTTCTCCGGCGGTCAGAAGCAGCGTCTTTGCATCGCTCGTTCCGTGGCCAAATTCCCGGAAATCCTCATCTTTGATGACTCCTTCTCCGCTTTGGACTACCGCACCGACAAAATCGTGCGTCAAAACATCAAAGACTCCATGCCCGGCGTCACCCGCGTCATCATCGCGCAGCGTGTCGGTACCATCATGGACGCCGATCAGATCGTCGTCCTCGATAAGGGCGAAGTCGTGGGCTTAGGCAAACACGAAGACCTCGTGCGTAATTGCCCCGTCTATCAAGAAATCGCCCTCTCCCAACTTAGCAAAGAAGAGCTCGGCCTTGCCCCCAAGAAGGCCGCGGCCAAAGGAGGTAACTAACGATGGCACAATCCGTTAACGCGAAAAAAGCGAATAATTTTGGCCGTTTGAAAGACCTCTTCAAATTTGCCCGTAAGTACTATGCGCCGATGGCGTTCTCCATCGTGTTGCTCATCGGCTCCGCCGTCCTTTCCATCCTCACCCCGCGCTACGTCCAAACGCTCACCAACCTCATTTCCCCCGCGGAACTCACCGTTGGCGCCGACGGCATGGTTCAGGTCAAGATGGATGCCTTCACGCAGAACGCGATCACGCTGCTCTGCTTCATCGTCGCCAGTTTCATCCTTTCGATGGCTTCGGGCATGATCTTCAACGTGGCCGTCCAAAAGCTCAGCCGCGATATCCGTACCTCCATTTCGGAGAAGACCAACCGGATGCCATTAAACTACTTCGACACCAAGCAAATCGGTGACATCCTCTCCGTCATCACCAACGACGTCGATGCCCTGTCCACCTCCTTGCAGAACTCCATCACCTTGGCGGTTCAGGCGGTGGTCACCCTCGTCGGTGTCATCATCGCGATGTTCATCTCCGAATGGCACATGGCCCTCGTCGTCTTGATCTCGCTCCCCATCATCCTTATCTCCATCTTCGTTATCTTCCACTTCGCCACCCCCTTATTCGGGAAGAACCAAACCCTCTTGGGTGAAGTCAACGCCGAAGTCGAAGAAAGCTTCACCGGCCAGATCGTCATCAAAGCCTTCGGCGCCGAGAAGCGCAAAAACGCCCAATTCGAGCAACGTAACGGTGCTTTGGGCAAGACCTTGTTCTCCTCTCAGGCCCTCGGCGGCATCATCGAGCCCGTCATGAGTGTGCTCTCCTACCTCACCTATGCGGCCGTCATGATCGTCGGTGGTTTGCTCTATACCAAAGGTCAAATCCAACTCGGCCTCATCACGGGCTTCCTCGTTTACGTCTCCTTATTCCAGCAGCCGCTTTCCGAAATCGGGCAAATTGGCTCCACCGTCCAACTTGGCATCGCCGCCGCGGGTCGTGTCTTCGACTTCCTTGCCGAAGAAGAACTCCCCGACGAATCCGAGAAGAAAGACGGCCTCCTCGATCACGACCACATCCGTGGCGAAGTCGAATTCCGCAATGTGGCCTTCGGTTACGATCCCTCTAAGCTCACCATCAAGAACTTCAACCAAAAGATCAAGCCCGGTATGAAGGTCGCCATCATCGGTCCGACCGGCGCCGGCAAGACCACCTTGGTCAACTTGCTCATGCGTTTCTACGAGACCACCAAAGGCGATATCCTCGTCGATGGCGTCTCCATCCACGATATGAAGCGTGAAGAGCTTCGCAGCGTCTTCGGCATGATCTTGCAGGAAACCTGGGTCATCAACGGCACCCTCCGTGAGAACATCGTCTATAACCTGAAAGACGTCTCCGAAGAACGCCTTAACGAAATCTTGAAAGAGACCTCCTTGGATCACTTCGTTTCCACCTTGCCGCAAGGCATCGACACCGTGATCCAAAAGGATTCCGCCCTCTCGGCTGGGCAAAAGCAGCTCGTCACCATCGCCCGTGCAATGGCGGAGAACTCGCCCATGCTCATCCTCGACGAAGCGACCAGCAACGTCGATACCCGCACCGAAATCCTCATCCAGAGCGCGATGGACTCCTTGACCAAAGGACGCACCTCCTTCGTCATCGCCCACCGCCTCTCCACCATTAAGAACGCCGACCTCATCATCGTCATGAAGGCAGGCGACGTCGTCGAGACTGGTACCCATGACAGCCTCATGGCGCTTGGTGGACTCTACAGCGAAATCTATAATTCGCAGTTCAATAACTGATTCGTTTGCTGGCAAGGCTCCATCAAACAACCGATCCCCGAGGGCAATCAAGCCCTTGGGGATTTTTTATCGGCGCTTGTTCCGCGAGCCGGCGAAACGATCTTTTTTGCTGTGCCCAGAAGCCGTCGAATTGTGGGCAGCAGACGTTTGTTTAACGGAGAAGGATCAGAAAAAACTGTTCCAATTGGATCATTAATATCAACAAAGATTATAAGGTGAGAAACCATCGCCTTTTTTATTATGAAATGATAGGGTAATTAACATTATGAGCGAATTAAAAATTGAAGATAGGAAAAAAGCATATCTAGTCATGCTATGGACTTTTTGGGCTTCTATTTTTTCTTTTTCTTTAGCTTATCCGGTCTGCTATTGGTATCGCAGTAAGTATTTCATTCCTAAAAAATATATCGATGGAAGAAAATTGCGTTTTGACGGTAGTTTACTCAAAATGTATGTTTTCTATTCAATTGGTTTATCTATCGTTATTGGACTTCTTTTCCTAATTCGCTTTTTGGTTACAACTTATATTAATAACCTTAATATATCTCCAAAAACCATCTCTAATATCGTTAATGTTGTATTGGCTTTCGCAATATCGTTCTTTATTGTTGTTCAAGAAAAACGTATCGTCCAACAAGGCACACATTTTGAAGATGAAGTAGATAAGAAGTCAGGTTTTGACACTCGTATCTTTTTACTCTTCTTTAAAAGTATTTTAGTGAAAATTATTAACGCTGTTTCCGCGGGTTTGTTATATCCAATCAGCGAGAGCTTAAAATATTTTTATGATTACAATCGCTGCTATATTGACGGCTATCACTTCGCTTATAAATTTTCTATCCGCAAATTATATCCACGCTGGTTTTTGGATTTGCTTTTATCAATTGTGACTTTCGGTTTTTATTTACCTGCCGCAACTTTAAGAATTGAAGAAAGAAATCAAACTTTCGTCCACATAAAAAAGTAGGGCGTTAAAAACATCTTAGTTCGATATGAACCCCAAAAAGTTGGACCACCAACTGGAGGGGTTTTATCAGCTAAGGCAGGGTTCTATTTTTTATAAATTGATTGGTGCGATTCAAGATAAGTTGGTCTGAGCAATTACAAATCCTATCGGCGCTTTCGTGGGACGCCCAAGTTCAGTACTTGGTGAGCTCAGGGTCGCTGGCCCAGTTTCGGCGCATCGGCTCTGCGTCTTCTTTTTTCGGCTTCCTAAGAACTGCACTGCTAACCTCTAAGTAGACAGTCACGTTCCACAAAGTGCACAATGGAACACGCTGTCGAAAGGAGGTTTTTATGACCAAGAAAGAAAAGATCGAAATCGGCAAGAAGATCCACGATGGCGAGATGACGGCGAAGGACGCCGCCGATGCGTTCGGCGTCTCGAGACACGCCGCTTGGAGATGGTCGAAGGCTTATGAGCAGAATCCGAGCCAAGAGGGGAAACCAAAGGTTACCCCATCCCCTTCCAAACCCCTAGGGGTTCCGGCCGCCTCGGCCGACGCGCCCGAATACGAGGCGATGGGGAAGGAGGAGCTCATAAAGGAGCTCATGAGAAGGGACATAGAGGTCGCCCGGCTAAAAAAAGGCTACTCGGTGAAAGGGGGTGGTTCAAGGAAGGAGTACGTCACTTCCTCCGGCTCGAGTACCAAGTGATCGCCGAGCTATCCGCCAAATGGCCGGTCGCCGCGCTATGCAGGGAGATGTCGGTCAACAGATCCGGCTTCTACAAATGGGTGAAAAGGCAATCGAGCCCGTCCGAACGCGACAGGAGGAGAATCGACGCAATCGCGCTTTTCGTCGAGTATCACGCCAAATACCCAAGCCACGGATACCGATGGCTCAACGCCAAGGTCAGGCTCGACCTCGGCATCGCCTACACCGACGAATTCGCCAGAAGGTGCTGCCGTTACATGGGGATCAGATCCCAAAGCAAACACTACAGGTACAAAGCCCCCGGCGAACCCAGGAAGACGTACCCGAACCTGGTGCTCGCCTCGCTCAGGCTCACCGGCCCGCTGCAATGCGTCGTGTCCGACATGACGGCCTTCTGGGCCGCGGGGAGATATTGGGAGCTCACCCTTTACATGGACCTCTGGAACGACGAGCTGATCGCCTACGGCCTTTCTTCGAAAAAAGGCGACCCATCGACGTATTTCGCCGCCTTGGACACCTTCGCCGCATTAAAAGAAAAGCACCCCGAACTGAGAACCATATTCCACTCGGATCAAGGCTCGGTGTACTCTTCGAGGGCATTCAACGAAAGCCTTCTGCAATATGATATCATGCGGACGATGTCCCGTGTAGGCACGCCCACCGACAACGGGGCGATGGAATCCATCAACGGATGGGCCAAGGCCGAGATGTTCGTCGACTTCCGGATCGGGGAGTCCGAGGACGTCCCCAAGGCCGTCGCCGATTACATCCGCTTCTTCAACGAGGAGAGGCCCATGTGCTGCCTTGGCTACCTAACGCCGAAGCAGTTCAGGGAGGAGTCGCTTAAGGCGAATCCCCGTCCACTTCCGCCGCATCAGTGCCTACATCTGCCCATGGTGGTGTATCCCAAATTGGGGCTCATGTCTGAAAATGCATAGTCAGCTGTCTACTTTTCGTTGACTACTGCAAACGCACCTATCCGTGACGAATATTTCGTAATCCATGAACTAAAAATTTTAAAAATAGTAACTATTTTAAAAATTCGTTATATAGTTGTAGGCATGGAACCCTTAGATATCGTGATTCTTTTGTTCATTATCGTTGGCGCCTTGCTCATGGTAGTGAACATCGTCTTTTACATTCGCTTAATGCTGCGGATGAGGGACGTTATTTCTGGCGGCGTTAGAAGGGACAACATCATGGTGAGCTTTGGTCTCGTCTTATTGGTCTTCTTCTTGGGCGGATACATCTTCGTCGGCATATTCGCCGATCCGCACTTGGTCACCAGCTTAATCTTGTTCTTCGGCAGCTTGTTTGTTTCCGTGGTCGTCGTTTTGTTGACCAGGTTATTGCGAACGTCCAAAGAAAGGTCGTTAGAAATCACTGAGGTTTTGGCGGACATCATCGATACGCGCGGTCAGCATAACGAAGGCCACGTTTTGCACGTCAAAAAC
>JAFTDF010000028.1 GCA_017454295.1 Bacilli bacterium | reverse complement strand
TAATGTGGACCCCATGTCAAGGACACATTGAGAAAACGGCCTATTGAGAAACGGGAATCCCGAGCGAGGGGTTCCCGTTTTCTCTCGCCGCGGCGACGGGGACGGGAAGGCGGATCGGCTTCGCCAGGAGATATTCCCTGAATTCCACGGGCGTCATCTTCCCCAGCCCGGCCTGGGGCCTCCAGTTGTTGTAATAGTCGATGTAATCGGCGATTTCGGCGACGACTTCGCCGAACGTCGAACACCTCCTGAGGTGCAGCTCGTCCTTGGCGTGGCCGAAGAAGCTCTCCATCGGGGCGTTGTCCCAGCAGTTGCCCCTCCTCGACATGGATTGGCTTATCGCCCGGTCGGACAGGTATTTGCGGTATTCCCACGACGTGTAATGGCATCCCTGGTCGGAATGGAGGAGGAACGCGCGGGGAAGCCAATCCACCGAATCCAGCTTCCGTAGCATCTCGATGACGAATGGCATGTCTATCGTCTCCGACAGCGTCCATGCGACGATCTCGTTGGTGGACGCGTCCTTGATCGCGGAAAGATAGCATCGCCGTTCCCCATGCGGGCCGTAATACAGGTAGCTGATGTCGGTGAGCAGGTGCTCGCCCGGCCTTCCGATCGCGAATTGGCGGTTGAGCTTGTTCGAGAACACGGAATTCGTCTGCAGCGCCTTGGCGATCTTCCTCAGCGGATTGGCCCTCCTCACGGGACATTCCAGGCCGTATTTCCTCATCAGCCTTTGGATCTTCTTCCGGTTCATCGAGGCCCCGAAAAGCCTCGGCATCAGCATCGCGATCTGCCTCGATCCCTTCGCCCTGCCCTTGAATTCGTAGGCTTCCTTGATGACGAGGAAATCGGCGTAGTCGGCGGCTTCCCGCGGGTCGTTTAAGCCGTTCCGCTTCCTGGCTTCGTATGCGTAGTACCCGGATCTGGAGACGCCCAGCTCCCCGCACATCCACGAGACGTTCAGGCAAAGCCTGCCTTCATATTTCCTCTTGGTCCTGTAGATTATCTCGAACCTTTCCTCGACGGGGATTTTGATGGCTGGTGACGTCGTTCCAGCCTCCGTATTTGGCGGAGGAAGTCGTTCTCCTGCTGGAGCATCTCTATCTTCGCCTTTTGGCGGGCGATGACCTCGTCCTTGGTCAGATCGCGGGTCCTCGGCCGGCCCCTCTTCTCGTCGGAGAGGGCGATCGATTTATTCGCTTTGCTGATCCAGTTTTCGGTCGTGTGCTCGACGGAGGATTTCCCAAGCACGTCGACCGGGAGTCCGTGCGACTCGAAGATCTCGTACCTCGTCAGCCCCTTGGAATGCAGGTCGATGAACTCCTCCATGAATTCCTTGGTGAAGGAAACGTACCTCGGCGTCGCGGATTTCACCCACGGATTTGAGCGAAGCATCCGGACCTGGTCGTCGGTGAAGCGTATTCCGGCCATAAAGAAAACCTCCGAATCAAATGTAATCGGAGGCAATCTTTTGGGTAGGCCTTTTTTCTAGACTGTCCGAATTACGGGGTCCAGTTTAGTGTGGCGCCCCCGTTTTTAAGCTTAAAGCTTATTTATTGTAGATTGTTCCGTCACTTAATTTGCAATTTGTGACGACAATCTGGGTGCAGTTTTTCACTTCGTCAGAGCCATAAGTGACGATTTGGTGAAGTTGGTCAGAAAGGGTCGAGTTCTTATTTTCCACTTTGCCGTTATTTGTGCAGTTTTTCACATCTAGCGACTTGAAAGGGTTCGAATTGGTTTGGGAAGTGACCTTATTGATATTTAAATTCACAATGCCGGCTGCGAACACATGATTGTTGCTGATGGTGTCAACGGGTTTAGAGGCATACGTGGTGACCGTGCCATAATTGACGCAATTGTTGATCTCGGGGACATTTGCCCATTTATCATCGTCTCCTTTGAAACCTGTGAATGCCCCAAATTGGCCAACGATTCCAGCGGCGAGTCCGACCGCCGAAACGCTGGCCCTGTTCTCGCTGTTTTTAATCGTGAAGTTCACGCCTCTAGCTTTTCCGACGATGCCACCGACCCCATCGTAACCCGAGACGGATCCAGACACTTTAACGCCGCTAATGTCTGTAATTCCGTAAGAGAAGCCAAGCAAGCCGCCAACTGCGTCGCCTAGCAAGCCGCCGAAGTCATCGTTGTTGATTGAGACGTCAACCAAGTTGAGACTCTCGATTTTTGCGTTGTTGACGGTTCCAAACAAGCCATAGGTAACTTCGTCTTTGCCAGTTGGCGTCGTGGAGTTATTGCCCGTGTTGATCATGCTGGCGGTAATACCCTTAGTGGTCAAACCCTTAATGGTGTGGTTGTTGCCAACAAACCGACCTGCGAAAGCCTTGGTATCGTAGGTGCTGTCGTTTCTGGAGTAGTTGGAAATCGGAGCCCAAGCGCCGTCCAATACGATATCGGCGTTCAAGGAGATATATTTCTCAGCGGTATTGAATTCACTGAAAGTTACGCCAGAATTCGTAACATCTCTGAAGGATTTAAATTGGGCTAGATTGTTGATGTTATAAACGTTGGAAGAGGGGATGCTTTCAACATCAGATTTAATGATGTTGCCACCTTTGTTTTCAAAGCTCGCGGTTGCGCCATCGGCTTTCTTCAAATCGAAGACAACGCCGGTGTTTTCGATAACGATTTTGCCTTCTTTGGCGACCAACTGAGAAGTAGTTCCATATTCATGGTAAGAATTGGCGGAATTGACAGCAGTGACGGTAATGGTTTTTGCGTAACCGTAGTGTTCAATATGATCGGACGGCCCATTAACGGTCAATTCGACAACATCTCCTTGGGTGCGGATGACGGTTTCGCGAGCAGTGGTGTTTTCATATGAAATCGATTCGATGGAACGGTTATAACCAGCGTCAAAACCAGTCTTTAATCCTGAGATATTTTTGGATGCCCAACCCGTTTTGGCGTAAATGGAGTAGGTTTGTTCGGAAGGCATTGCATCGTAGATCTTCCAGATTTTGCCTTTTTCGTTATCCGCGAGTTTCCATTCGCCCTCGGTATAGAAAGGCGTGCCGTCGGTATTCAAAAGAGCAAAACGATTGCTTCTGGAATCCCAAACGAGGTCGCGGCCATTGACCGGGGTGAGCTTCTCGACGTCGAATCCGATGTCTTTTGCATCGACAACCGCGTCGAACATAGTGACGTTCTTGCCCTCTTCCTGTTCGCGGATGGCCATCTGGGTGTTGAGGTTCTTGACGAAAGACTGGTTGGAGGCCTCCTCCGCCTTTTTGTTGAGGTTGATGAAGGTCGGGACGAGGACGGCGGTGAGGACGCCGATGACGCCGATGACGATCACGAGTTCGACGATGGTAAAGCCCTGACGGACTTTGATTTTCTTAGTTTTCATTGTGTTTTTTCCTTTCTTTGTGTAGTGCCTTCCCCGCGAAGGACGCCATCAAGGCTTAGGTTAATCCGTTTCGGAAGCGGAATAACGATTTAGCAAAACGTGAAAAGAAAAAGCACAAAAACGCAAAGATTCATCTTTGTTTAATGGATTCAAATAATGATGAAAAGAATTGCGGCCGGAATCTCGTTATCCTAACAGGCGATCCGAAAACATATCCGGTAGGCCGAAGGATTCGACCGCTGGATCGAGGATCTTTGTCTTGGAGATGAATACGGTCTTGATGAAATTTTCGTTGGCAAGTTCGGCCTGCCGGCTCTCCTTCTCGGCATCTGTTTTGGCAACGGGAACGTCTTTAAACTTGCACTCATAGTTGATTCTGCCCTCTTTCGTCTCACCTACGACGTCAAACTGGTAGTTCTTTTTTGTTTTCTTGTCGTTGATGGTGAAGGGATAGATATCCAGCAGCCGATCCGGCAGAAGGTTTTTGCGATTCATCGCCGCGACGAATTCCAGTCCTACCTTCTCGAACATGTGGGGGATGTATTTCTTCTTCAGGTTTTCTTCAACGAACGTTCGATAGTAATCCATGTCAGAGAATAGCAGCCGGTTCCCAAACGGGGCGTTGAGATAAGAGAAGAAGAACTTCATCGCATTGTCTTTGATCTGGTAATAGGGTTTGTTCCTACCGTTATTCTGCTCGATGCGGACCTTCTCGATGGCGTCGATTTCCTTCAGGCGATCAAGGACATAGTCGATGGATTTGTTGGGGTGGGCTGCGTTGAAGACGCCGAGGATATCGCTGTAGGAAATGGTTTTGTCTTTGATGATGCCAAGCACGAATGCGGCCTTTTCGATTTTGGCTACCTCATTGTTGATCTGCGCTTCCAACTCCGTTTTGAGCAAGGGATTCGAGGAGAAGAACAAGCGAACGATGTTTTCGTCGAAAGAAAGACGGTCGTCGACCTGCTTCAGGTAATAGGGAATGCCCCCCATGACGCAATAATAGGCGATTTTATCCTCCAACGAGGCGTTGGGATAGAACGAGGCGCTTTCCAGGTAAGTAAGTGGCCCTACGTGGATCCTGGATGTGAAGCGTCCAAACAGGGGCTTGTTGCTTTCGTCAAGTAGGTTCATTACCTCGATTGCGGATCCACAAAGGACTACCTTCAAAGGATTCGTCGCGTCCAAGGCGTTGATGCGGTCCAAGGCGTTTTTGATTTCGGAGTCGGTGGCTTCACCCTCACGCATATAGGGATATTCGTCAAGAACGAACAACACCTTTGTCTTTGCCGCCTGTTCGTGGAGAAAAGACAGAACCTCAAAGAGCGACCCAAAGTGAAGGTAATCATTTCCAAACACCTTTCGGATTTCGGCTTCAAGCATCCGTAGATTCGTTTCATAAGAAGAGCGGAAACATTCATAGGAAATGATGATTCCCGGGAAGGATTTCTGAGCTTCGACAATCAGCTGGGATTTGCCAATTCGTCTTTTCCCAGACACCAAAACGACTTCGAGCCGATTTGTTTCAAAACGGCTCTTTAATTCTTTGAGCTCTTCTCTTCTGCCTGTAAACATAGAAAACTCCAATTTACCTAAATTAATTTTGCCAAAATAATTTTAGGTTTTTTATCTAATGAAAGCAATCACCTCGTTTTCTTTTTTCGCATAAGCCTCCTTCGCGGGGAAAAATGGTTTAGCAACCACTGTGTCCCGAACGGGAGAAAGTGATGTGGCCTTTCCTCGGTTTTCCGAAAAGCCTACTAGGATCTATTCATGGAAAACTGGAACTATCATGTTGACAACAAAAATGTTGACAACAAACGTGTTGGGAAACGGAGGGTCCGTAAATGAGCGAAGAGGCAGCCGGTGTCTTTTATTCTAGTTGCCCCGTTTTCAAGAAAGCTTCCACGTTTCGATAAATGACGCCTTGGCATTCTCCATCCTTACCCCGATAGAGGACAAAGCGGCGTTCCACCTGGCCAAATCGTCTTTCCAAGGATGCGATGAGGTCGGCTTTGTATAAGAATTTTGCCTGCGTTTCGGGAACCATGGCCAGGCTGTGTTTGATTTCGCCGATGTCGACTTGGTTTTGTTCGGGATCGTAAATCGCCAAATCGAATTCCCCCAAGGTGAAGTCGATGTATTTGAAGACCATCTTGCTCCGACTGGAGAGCGAGGCATCCAGCAAAACGATATCCTCGAGCATCCGCCCTTTCACATCGTTTAGCATGGTATCGACGATTTCCTTTTTTCCTTTTTCGCTAAGCGATTGGAACAAGGGGTCTTGTAACAGGGAATGCACCAAGGCTTTGGTAATGGCGTAACGCATACCCGGTTGGGTGAAGACGGTCCGGCTGGAACTGGATCCATCCCCATAGATAACCTTCACGTCCTTGATGAGATCGAGCGTTCTGAGGTATTCCTTGATTTGGCCAACCGCTTCCTGCGTGACCTCGACGGTTTGCTCCGTTTTCTCTTTGATGTCGAGGATCGCTTTTAGCCTAGCAAGGAGCTTTTCGCCGTCGATGTCATAGAGTGCCGTTTGGACTTCGTCCTCCCCCGAATGGGCCAAAAGCTGCCGGGAGGACCCGAGGTCGTGCGACTTGAAACGGCGGGTGACCACCCCGACCAGAAAATCATGGTTCATATCCTCGATGATGCGGTTGATGGCGTTGGTCAGTTCCCCTTGGTCATAGAGCTGTTTCAAATGGCCGAATCGGGAGCCGAAATCGAAATTCTTCAACGACCTTTGGATGTTTCTGCAGATGGCGGTGTCGATGTATTTGCGGGTGGATTCCTCGTTGCGGAAGGAAACGTCCTCGTTTTTATAGTCGGGATCGTCGAAACCCATGTTTTCGGGTTTGAGCGTCCCTCCAAATTCGATGTAGCGGTCGATATCATCGATGCCCAGGACATAGCTGAACTCACGGAAGGAGATATAGGAGGTATGGACCATGACGTTGCGGTCATAGAGCTCCTGGTTGGCAGCGAAGGCGAATCCCAAAGAATCCGTCCCGGATAAGACAATTTTCAGACCGAGGGCGCTGTAGACGTCAGATAAAGTGGCCGCCGTATTGATGAAATCCTCAATCAGCGTCGCCTCATCGATGAACAGATATTCGACGCCCCGGTTCTTTAACCGGTTGATGTCTTTGAGCAAATCGGCCATGGAGTCGCCTTCTTTGACTTTGATGTAGGCCGCGCGGGCAACGTCAACCTCCCCGAGCGCTTGGAAAATCAACGTGGTCTTGCCGCTTCGGCGGAGCCCATAGAGGATGAACACTTTTCCCCGATAGTCGTTATGGAGGTAATCGCAAAGCAAGGGAAAGCAGTCCCTTTTCCGATAGTTCTTGACGATATCATGGAGTTTGAGGAGGTCCTTCCCCAAAACCACGTTGGTGAGGAATTCGCTTCTTTCCGCCTCCTTCAAAAGGCGAACATAGTATTGGAATTTGTCGGTGTCGCGATTCGAAGATTCATCTTCCAGGTTTTGGACGGTCCGTTTCGAAACACCAAGGATCTCGGCGCATTCTTGTTGGGTAAGCTTCTTTGCCAAGCGCAGTTCTTTGATTTCGTTCATAAAACACCTCACTCCTATTATAATGCGCAAAAAAGCGAAGAAAAGCGCAAAAAGGCGAAAAAAGACGCAAATTCCTATGGTACTATTCAACAGACTTGATTAACTTACGGCCCGTTTGGGACATAGTGATTGCTAAACCATTTTTTACTCCGCGGGGAAAGCACCACAAAAAGAAAGGAAAACTCATCATGAAAACCAAGAAAATCAAAGTCCGCCAGGGCTTTACCATCGTTGAGTTGGTGATCGTCATCGGCGTCATCGGCGTCCTCACCGCCGTTCTCATCCCGACTTTCATCAACCTCAACAAGAAGGCCGAAGAGGCTTCCAATCAGTCCTTCGTCAAGAACCTCAACACCCAGATGGCCATCCGCGAGCAGGAAGAAGGGGCCAACAAGAACATGTTCGAAGCCATCGAAGATGCCAAAGACATCGGCTTCGACGTCGAGAAGCTCACCCCGGTCAACGGCCGCGATCTCGTTTGGGACTCCGTTTCCAACCGCTTCCTCCTTCTCAACGAAGATGGCTCCGTCTATTTCGGTGATAAGAAAGCAACCAAAGACCTCGATATGTGGAAGGTTTATAGCGCGATGCCTTCCGAACAGAAATACTCCATCTACGCCAAGTCCGGCTGGAACACCGACGTCTCCGGATTGAAGGTCGGGTTTGACGCCGGCTATAACGCAGGCATCGGCAGTGTTTCCTATGTTGGCGGTGCTTCCGCCCAAAGCGTCATCATCCGCACCAACGGTGTCAGCGCGAGCCTTGCCGTGAACGCCCCCAATGACACAATCGTCCACTATGGCAACGCCAACGTCGTCAACGTCACCGCCGTCGCCAAGGCTTCCTATCACGAAAACGGTGCGGTCAGCACCTTGAACGTCAAGGAAGGCAGAATCGAAGTCGCTCCCGAGGCCTACGTTGGCAAAATGGCAATCGACAAGAACGCGACTGCTTCTCAAGTCATCGTCGAGAACAAAGGTACCGTCTTCTCCACCGATATCATCGAATACAAGGAAAACCTCGAACACGTCGAATTGACCACCGAGCAAAAGGCCGAAGCCGCTTCCAAAGACTTGGTTGCTGCCGTCGGAACAACCGATTCCAGTGACACCCTTTCCATCGGCAATGCCGAGGCTCTCTTGAACCTCGCCGCCGCTTCCAACCAAGGTGTCATCGGGTCGGAATTGAACTTCCAGCTTTCGGCCGATATCGATTTGGCCGGTAGATCCTGGGTTCCTTTTGGTCTCTCTCATGATAAAGCCTTCCAAGGTTCCATCGATGGCAAGAACCATAAGATCACCGGTCTGAAGTACACGCAAAACACTTTGACCCAAACCTATGAATCCGCCTCTGGCTTCACCGGCGCTCCATTCGGTTTGATTGCGTATGCCACCAAAAACGTTTCCATTAAGAACCTCACCATCAATGCCGACATCGATATGCAAGGCAACGGCCAGGGCGTCGGTGCCTTCATCGGTGCTTATAAGAATACCTCGGCTGCGAAAGACGCAACCAAGTACACTCTTGAATTCAACGGTTGCACCGCGAAGGGCAGCATCAATGCCCAACGCAAGGTTGGCGGTCTCCTCGGCGTCGGCTTCATCACTCCGAATGCCACCGTTGGCCAATATCGTTTAAACCTCGATACCAAGTTCATCAATTGTGCCAACGAGGCGAACATCGTCGCTCAAGCGAGCAGAGCTGGCGGTATTTCCAGTGGCGTTATCAACGTTCTGAACCCCAACTATAAAGACGGCGGCGTTGGTTCCTTCGTTTGCACCAACTGCTCTAACAAAGGCACCGTTGAAGCCCAAAGTGACTATGGTCCTTTTGCCGGTTACTTCAGCGGAGGTGACAGCGGAACTACCTTCGACCTCACGTCGTTCACTGATAGTAGGTCAATTGGCTGGGATCATTATGGTTCCGGTTCTGGTATTGTCGTCAATCACGCCTAATCCATTTATCAAAAGTAAAAAAGCGGGGAACGCATAAACGCTCCTCGCTTTTATCTTTACTGTGTTGAAAGGGTTATTCTTACTCGACTTCGACCCCATCGATGAACAACTTGTTCCCTTCACCCTGATCGAGTACCTTGAAAGTATTCTCGCTTTCATTAAAGGCAAGTTCGCATCCGGTTAAACGGACATTATTGAAGGCAGATTGCTCGTTGAAGAGGATGCACCATTGCTTGTTCCCCTGGCCAGATGTCGTCGCGCTGATTTTGGTGTTCACGATGTCGACGTCGATCATGGAAGAATGGGAGGTCGTTTCCTCTGTTGTGTCACCTTCCAAAATGACAGTTCCGAAATCGTTCCAGCCATCCGCGTTATAACCTTTGTCGTTGTGGCCATAGAGTTCGCTATCGGCGATGTAAACGGCGTATTTAGCAGACCAAAGGTTGATGGCACCCCATCCGTGAATCTTGGAATTGGTAATGGTGAGGTTCACTTCGGCGTTATTACAAACGTTAACGGCATACATCGAAGCATTCGCGATTTCAACATTGTCAACTTTAAGATTTACGCCGCGCTTTCCGCCATTGACTTGAATTCCGCGTTCGCCATTAACAATCTTAAGGTTTTTGACTGTGGCTTCTACGTTGCTCTCATCAACCCAAATGCCCCTTTTATCCGAGGCAGAAGTGGCCGTGTTTGTCAAAGTGTGTCCCGCGCCATCAAGAATCACGTCCGAGGCGATCGTCAATGGATGATCGGAACTGATATCTTCACCAAAAACAACATACTTCTTGGTCGGATCGGCGAGTGCAGTATCCAGCGCGTCGACGTCATTAACAGTAGTCTTCGAGACGGCCGATGCTTTAGCTTCGGCTGCGCCCCCACCGGTAACATTGGTAGTTTCACCGACGATTTGAGAAAGGGTGGCACCGGTATCAACGGAAACCTTCGCTTCGGCCTTGTCAAGAATCGCGGTCTTGACTTCGCCCTTGGATTCGATCTTTACAGAGACGTTGTTCGTCGCGGTGGAGGGGATGTTTAGTTCGTTCACGAATCCATTGGGTTCGACAACCATATGGCCGTCGGAAACGGTCGCCGAAACACGGACTTTACCGTTTTCATGGTAAGATTGGCCTTTAACCGCTTTGATGTCCAATTTGTCGACAACACCATAATGGTGAACGTTATCAGTATCTGCGTCGATTTCCAAATTGCCACCGTTGGTTCGCATGCGAACGTCAAGCTTAGGGGTTTCTCCTTTGGTGTATTTAACTGAGACGCCACTAAGGCTGCCGACGTCGACGCCAACTTTGGTGTTGATTTCCGTAATGCCGTAATAGAGGTAAACGCTATATCCCTTTTCGAGGTCGGCGGCCTTCTTGGCGACGGTCCAATATTTATAAGCGTCCTCGGCGGGAACGGCTTCGAGTTGGGCGAATTCGTCGGTTTCCTGGTTCCAGACGATGTCCTTGTTCCCCTTGGGGGTGAGGTTCTCGACCTTGTAGCCGGCTTCGAGGGCGTCGGCAAGGGCTTCGGACATGGTCTTGT